>JALOOH010000056.1 GCA_025454515.1 Chloroflexota bacterium | reverse complement strand
CCGTCCGCGCGTCGAAGCGGCGGACGACCACGCCTCGGCGTCGCGCGCTGCCGATCCGCTGGCGCGTCTTCTTCGCGATCCGCTCCCACGCGGCCTCGGTGCCGCCGTCGAGCGCGACGGCCATCCGGTGGCGCGACGGCATGAGCTCCTCGATGGGCGTGAAACCCGCCTCCCGCAGGAACGCCGGGTAGCCCGTGGACGCGGGGATCTCCGCGTCCGTCGCGACGACGTCCACGCCATCCGCCACGAGCCGCTCGACGACGCCGGTGAGCCGCTCCGCGATGCCTTCGGCGGGGCGGCACGCCCTCGGCGTCCACGAGGTAGCGAGGGCGCCAGCCGCCGCCGGCCGCGTGCTCCGCCCACGCGCGCGACTGCCAGACGCTCCCGCCGGGCCCGTCCACCGCCGCGGCATCCCACCGGGCGAGATCGGCGGGGGTCGCGTCGCGCACGCTCACCGCGTCATCTCCGTCAATCGGCGCCCACGGACCGCGGGCCATCACCCTCGAGGCCGGCGCGCCGGCGAGCCCATCGCACGCGTGTCGCCTGCCCGCGCTCGTAGACCGCGCGGCCCACCGGGTCGAGCACGAGGTCCCAGGCACCGATGTAGCGGACCTCCCGCCCGCCGAACCCGGTCTTGAAGTGCTCGATCCCCGGGTGCGCCAGGCCCCACATGTCGTACGCGGTCGCCCCCGCCGCCTTCGCGCGGAGGATCGCCTCCCACTTGAGGAGGTAGTTCGCGCGGACCTCTGCACCGGCGGCCGTCATGCCCCCGTAGGGCTCCACGACGCGCAGGCCGGTGGCGACGAGGAACAGCGCCGCGAGTGGCAGGCCGTCACGGCTCTCGGCGAGGAGCAGGGTCGCTCGCCCGTCGGGACGGAACGCGTCCCACACGTCGCGGTACGCGGCGAGCGTACGGATCAGGAATCCGGCGCGCGCCGCCGTCTCCTCGTAGATCGCGTAGAACCGATCGAGCTCGTCCGCCTCCGCCGCCCGCACCGCGACACCCTCGGCGCGTGCCCGGTTCACGTACTGGCGCCACTTCTTCCGCAGGTCGGACCAGAGGGCCTCCTCCGGTGCCGACAGGTCCACGATCCGGGTCCGGTCCGGCTGGATCGGCGGCGCGGGCCGGAAGCCCGCCGCGACGAGCGCGGCCCGGGCCCGACCGTCCGCGTCGTCCGGGCCGTCGGCCTCGACCTCGGGGTCGAACCGCACATGGGACAGCCTGCCGATCGAGGCCCTCGCGTCCGCGCGGAGAGCGACCGCGAGGTCCTGCATGGAGGCCGCATCCCAGGCCGTCGCCACGGGCCCGCGCGGCGCGTACCCGAAGGTCCACGGGACCGGTCGCGGCCGTCGCAGCAGGACCTGGGCGCCGACGGGGCCGGCCGGGGCCTGGGCCGACACGATCCGGGCCTCCCAGCCGTTGCGCGCCTTCACGCGCGCCCACGCCCTCGTCTGGAGGTAGCTCCCGTGGGGATCGGCCGCGACACGCACGTCCCACGGGTCGGCGACGGGGTCCGCGGCGTCGAGCGGCGGCGCGAGCACGACGCCCAGCGGTCCGACCGTCATGCCGGGGACCTCCGGATCGCGTCGCGCATGAGGCCGAGGATAGTCGGCAGCTCCGGGATGCGCAGCAGCGCGGCGACGCCGACGAAGGCCAGGCCACCCGCCGCCCCGGCGACGGCGACCTCCAGCGCGAGGGCGAGCTTGCCGGCGTCGAGGCCGATGACGCCCTCCACGGCCCGGACCACGAGGTACGCGGCCGCGCCCGCCGCGATGGCCGCGACCGCGGACCGCACGCCCGCGTCCACGAGCTCGGAGATGCGGAACCCGCTCACGCGCCGCCACAAGATGACGGTGAGGATCGCCGTCTCCACCCACGAGCCGACCGCAAGGCCCAGCGCGAGCCCGGGGAGACCCATGGTCCCGATGGTCGCGACGGCCACGGCGATGTTCACGACGACCGCGGCGATGGCGGCGAGGACGGGCGTGAGCGTGTCCCGGCCTGCGTAGAACGCGCGGGCGAGGATGACGATGAGCGACTCGGACGCGAGGCCGAGGAGGAAGTAGAAGAGGGCGTCCGAGGTGAGGTCCACCGCATACGCGTCGAACTTCCCGTAGTCGAACAGGAGGGTGATGATCTGGCGCCGGAGCACGATGCCGAGCGCCGTCGCGGGGAGCATGACGAAGAGGATCAGCCGGAGGCTCCCGACGAGGAGGTTCGTGTACTGGCGGATCGCGCCGCGCGCGAGCTCCGCGCTCATCGCCGGCAGCGTGACGATCCCGAGCGGGACGCCGATGACGCCGATCGGGATCTGGAGGACGGTGAACGCGATGGTGTACGCGGTGATCGACCCGACGGCGAGCAGCGAGGCGAGCGACGTCATGATCACGAGGCTCAGCTGGCCGACCCCAAGGCCGAGCGCCCGTGGCGCCATGAGCAGCAGCGTCTGCCGGGCCGAGGCATCGCGGAGGTCGATCCGCGGCGCATAGCGGAAGCCCGCGCGGAACAGGACCGGGACCTGCACCGCCAGGTGGAGCGCCGACCCGACGACGACGCCGATCGCGAGCCCGACCACGCCGAAGGTGGGGGCGAGCAGGAGCGCGGCCCCGATGATCGACAGGTTGTACAGGATCGGCGCGATCGCGGGGGCGAGGAAGTGATGGCGCGCGTTGAGGACGCTGTTCGCGACGGACCCGAGCGCGAGGAGGATCGGGCTGAGCAGCATGATCCGCGAGAGCTCGACCGTGAGCTCCATCTGCTCCGGGTCGAACCCTGGCGTGATCGCCGGGACGATCCACGGCGCGAGCACGAACACGATCGCGGCGAGGATCCCGAGCGCGAGGATCATCAGGTTGCCGATCGTGGACGTCACCTTCCACGCATGGTCGGTGTCGTCGCGCGCGAACAGCCCCGCGAGCACCGGGATGAGCGCGGTCCCCAGGGCCCCGGCCGCGACGAGCTGGAAGATCAGGTCGGGGATCCGGAACGCCGCGAAGAAGGCGTCGAGCTCGGGCCCCGCCCCGAAGGTCGTGGAGATGACGAGGAGGCGGACCCAGCCGAGGATCCGCGCGGCAAGGAACGCGGACGTGACGATGAGCCCGGCCCGGGCGAGGGACCGACGGGACGTCACCGCGGCCGCTCCCGACGCGCGGCACGCGGATGCGCCGCGCGATACGACGCGCGGAGCCGTGCCGGGGACACGTGCGTGTACACCTGCGTCGTGGCGAGGCTCTCGTGTCCGAGCAGCTCCTGGACCACGCGCAGGTCCGCGCCGCCGTCGAGGAGGTGCGTCGCGAAGCTGTGCCGGAGGGTGTGCGGCGTCACCTCGTCCGGCAGGCCCGCCCGCCGACGGTGCAGGTCGAGCCTGTACCGGATCCCGCGCGTGCCGAGGGGTCCGCCGCGGCTGTTGAGGAAGAGCGCCGCCTCGGGCGTCGCGGCGGCGCCGGGTCCGCGGCGCGCGAGCAGGGCCGGCCGTCCGGCGTCGAGGTAGACGCGCAGTGCGTCCACGGCGGGCCGCCCGAGGAGCGTGACGCGCTCCTTCCGGCCCTTGCCCACGACGCGCATCTCGCCGTGGCGGAGGTCGGCGCTCGAGACGGTCGCCGCAGCCAGCTCGCTGATCCGCAGCCCGGCGGCATAGGCGGTCTCGAGCAGCGCGCGGTCCCGGAGTGCGAGGGCCGCGGCGAGCGAGCCCTCCGGCGCGTCCGCCGCGGCGGTCACCTCGATGAGCCGCTCGATCCCGGCGAGGTCCACGACCGCGGGGAGGCGTCGCGGCAGCCGCGGCGTGGCGATGGCCGCCCATGGGTCGCCGGGGGCGATGCCCTCCCGCGCCGCCCATCGGTGGAAGGAGCGGATGGCCGCGAGGCGCTGCGCGACGGTCCGTCGCGAGCGTCCCGTCGAGAGGTCCGCGAGGTACGCGCGCAGCTCGCGCCGCGTCGGCCTCCGCCAGTCGGCCCCGGCGGCAGCCAGCCACGCGAGGTACGGGGACACGGCGCCGCGGTAGGACCGCAGCGTGTGGGGGGACGCGTCACGGGCGGCGAGGAAGCGGAGGTACCGTGAGAGCGCCGCCTCGCCGGTCACTGCCGCGGTCCGGCCTCGTCCGCGTCCCCGCCGGCGTCGCCGGTGTCGCCGGCCGGGCCCCGGTCGCGGCGGCCGGCGCCGCGCGAGCCGCCCCGTGCACCGTGCCCGCCCGTCGTGCCGGCCGCACCCCCGCGCGTCGTGCCCGCAGCCTTCCGTCGCCCCGTCGGGGCGGCGCGTCCGCCCGTGCGACGGGTGGTCGCGGCGCCACGAGCGGGCCGCCTTGGCCGGTCGAGGGCGGCAGGGTCGGGCTCCCCGCCCGCGAGGCGAGTGAGCGGCGCGACGGGGCCGGCCGGGATCGCGACCGGGGCCCCGCACGCGAGGCAGATCCCCGACGACGGGTCGTCCGACACGGCGACGGCGGCGCCGTCCGTGTCGTGGAGCGCGCCCATGGGCGTCCGTGAGGTCGTGTAGCGGCACGTCGGGTACCGCGAGCATCCGTGGAAGACGGATCCGGCGCGGCGCGCGCGTCGGGCGACGAGGATCCCCTCCGTGCACCGCGGGCACGGGACGTCGAACGGCAGCTTCGCCGGCGGCGGCGGGCCGTCCTTGCGGATGTACCGGCACGCCGGGTAGCGATCGCAGCCGACGAACGGGCCGAACCGTCCGCGACGGGCGACGAGGGTCCCGCCATCGGCCGCACCGCACTCCGGGCACGACTCGCCGACGCCGTCGGGCTGCTTCCCCTCCGCGCCGCCGTCCGGTCCGCCGGCCGCCCCCGTCGCCTGGGGCAGCGGCCGGCTCTCCTTGTGCTCCGGGTAGTTCGAGCACGCGAGGTACTCGCCGAACCGGCCCGCCCGGACGACCATCGGGTGGCCCTCCGAGCACAGGAAGTCGCCCTCGAGCCCGGCGTCGGCCGGCGACAGCCCGATGTCCGCCGGGCGGAGCTCCTTCTTCTTCGCCTCCGCGGTCCGCGCGAGCGGGCCGTAGAAGTCACGCACGACGGGGACCCAGCGCCGACGCCCGCTCGCCACCGCGTCGAGGTCGCTCTCCATCCGCGCGGTGAAGTCCACGTTCACGAACTCACCGAAGTGCTCGACGAGCAGGTCCGTGACGATGAAACCCACCGGCTCGGGCCGCAGGCGCCGCTCCCGGACGGAGACGTAGCCCCGGTCGACGATCGTCGAGATCGTCGCCGCGTACGTGCTGGGCCGCCCGATGCCGGCCTCCTCGAGAGCCTTGATGAGGGACGCCTCCGTGAAGCGCGGCGGCGGCTCGGTGAAATGCTGCGCCGGCCGGACGTCCGCAGCCCCCGACTCCGTCGCCGCCACCTCGGTCGCGTCGCCCTCGCGAAGCGGCGGCAGCGATGCCTCGCGCTCGTCCTCGCCGTCGTCGCGGCCTTCCGTGTACACGCGGCTGAAGCCGTCGAACACCGTCCGGGTCGCGCTCGCCCGAAGGCCGAAGCGGCCGTCGGCGAGGTCCACGGTCGTCGTCTCGATCCGCTTGGGTGCCATCTGGCTCGCGATGGCGCGCTGCCAGATCAGCCGGTAGAGCCGCGCCTCGTCGCTCTTGAGCGCGGCCGCCACGCGCTCGGGCTCCCGGCCGAACGAGGTCGGTCGGATCGCCTCGTGAGCCTCCTGCGCGTTCCGCGACCTCGTCTTGTAGTGGCGGCCCTTGGCCATCGCGTAGTCGGGACCGAACCGCTCGGCGATGACCGCCTGCGCCTCGCGGAGCGCCTGTGCCGACAGCGCCACCGAGTCCGTCCGCATGTACGTGATGAGCCCGGTCTGCTCGCCGTCGACCTCCACCCCCTCGTACAGGCGCTGCGCCACCGACATCGTCCGCTTCGGCGAGAACCCGAGCTTGCGGCTCGCCTCCTGCTGCAGCGTGGACGTGGTGAACGGCGGCGCCGGGTTGCGCGTCGACGGGCGGACGGCGGTGGCGGTGACGATCGGGCGGGTCCGCGCGAGCTCCTCGGTCAATGCCCCGGCGGTCGCCGCGTCGGAGATCGTCGGCTTCGCCCCGTCGACGCGCACGAGGTCCGCGAGGAACGTCTCGCCGGCGACGGTCCGCAGGAGCACCTCGATGGTCCAGTACTCATCCGCGACGAACGCCCGGATCTCCCGCTCCCGCTCGACGACGAGGCGCACCGCGACAGACTGCACGCGGCCGGCGGAGAGACCCGACCGGACCTTGCGCCAGAGGATCGGGCTGATCGTGTAGCCGACGAGTCGGTCGACGATCCGACGGGCCTGCTGGGCGTCCACGAGGTGGTGGTCGATCCCGCGCGGCTTCGAGAAAGCTTCGCGGATCGCCGGCTCCGTGATCTCGCTGAACGTGACGCGGAGCGTGCGGTCGGCGGGCAGCCGGGCCGCCTCGGCCACGTGCCACGCGATCGCCTCCCCTTCCCGGTCGAGGTCGGTCGCGAGGTAGATCGACGAGGCCGTGCGGGCGGCCTTCTCGATCGCCTGGACCTGGCGGGCGCGGTCGGGGACGATCTCATACTCGGGGGCGAAGTCGTGCTCGACGTCCACGCCCATCTCCCCCTTCGCCGGGTGCTCCGGGAGGTCGCGGACGTGGCCGTACGACGCGAGCACGCGGAAGTCGGGGCCGAGATAGCGCTCGATCGTCCGCGCCTTGGCCGGCGACTCGACGATCACGAGGTTCCTGCTCATCGCGGGGGAGTCTAGCATCGGCCGATCGCCGGCCGGCTCACCCCCGGTGCGTCACGAGTCGCGGATCCGTCGCAGCAGATCCTCGTCGAGCTCGGGCTCGGGCTCCTCTTCGTCGATCGGTGCGAGGTGCCGCCCGACGCCGCCGGACATGTCGCCCGCGGCGGAGGCCGGCACCTCGACGAACCGGACGTGCGGCAGCGGGAAGAGGAAGAACGAGTCACTCCGGTCGACGAAGAGCGGGCGCTTGCCGGCGAGCGTGCGCACGTTCGTGCACACGACGCACGAGTCGGCGGACGTGGGCAGCGAGAACAGGTCCACGAGCAGCGGCTGCTCGTTGTGCAGGTGCAGGACGGCGTCGCGGATGAGACCCATCGCGGACCGCCGCTACGGGGCGTAGAAGTTGGAGACGATCCGGACGTGGCCGTCGTGGACCCAGACGCCGATCCCCACGCGCGTGTAGTCGGCGTTCATCAGGTTCACGTAGTGCCCGCCGTTGTACGGCTTCTCGCTCTGGAAGAAGAGCTGCGTGGCGATCGCCCCGCGGCGCGGGTCCCCGGTGGGGCATCCGAGGTTCTCCGCCCAGGTGTAGCTCTTGAACCCGGCCCGCGAGAGCCGCGTGCCCGGGTTCCCGTCGAGGAAGTGGTCGCAGGCGCCCCGCTCGGCGAGGTACTTCGCGTACGGCCGCGCCACCTTCGCGGCGATCGCCGCGTCGTACACGAGCGGCGATACGTCACGGCCCCCGGGACTGGTGCACGAGCCGTTCGCGGCCACCCAGCCGCCGGTGCGGGTGCAGTTCACGAGCGTCAGGTAGTAGCGCTCGACCGATGCCCAGGCCCCGCCCCCGACGACGCCGCCGGAGGTGGACGCGGGCTCGGCGGCGGGCGTGGACGCCGGCGCGGGAGACGTGGAGCGGGCCGCGGCCGTGGCCGGCTTGGGAGCCGGGGCCGCGGGCTTGGGGACCGTGGTGAACGTGGAGGCGCTCTTCCGCGCGAGCGGGACGCCCGTGGCGGAGCGCGCCTTCGTGGAGACGCTCAGGACGACCCGTGTGCCGTACGGCAGCTGCGACTTCGGGGTGAACACGAGGACGGTGTCGTTCTCGGCCCAGCGGGCCTTGCCCGTGATCGCCTTGCCGTTCACCGTCGCGCGGAACGCGGCCGCCGTGGTCTTGCGGTCCATCTTCTCCGTGAACCGGACCGACAGCACCGCGTCCCGGGGGACGTCGGAGGTCTTGGCGAACGGCCGGAACCGCACGACCGCGGGGGCGGCGGCCGTGCGCGCCACGAGACGGGCGATCGCGGCGACCTCCCCGCCATCGGCGTCGAGGATCGGCTTGGCGAACGTGAGCGTGTACGTCGTGTCCGCCTTCAGGCGCGCCGCGGGCGTGACCGTCACGACCGTCCCGCCGTCCCGGGCGACCGCCGTGACCTTGAGCTTCACGACGGGCGTCACCTTCAGCGCGGCACGCACCGAGTCCGCGTCCACCGGGTGGTCGAACTTCACGACGAACGCCGTGTTCGTCAGGATCCGCTTCCCGTCGCGCTTCGTGGCAGCAAGGGTGGCTGCCGTCGCGGCGCGGGTCACGAACGACGAGCGGACGGGCGCCGGAAGGATGGCCCCGGACGCATCGTGCGCGCCGGCGCCCACGGTCACGGTCACGTAGGTCGCCGGGTCCCACGGCTCCGTCGGCGCCACCACCAGGCGTCGGCCACCCTGCTCCCACGTCAGGGTCACGTCCGTGGCCGGCTGGACGCGGAGGGCCGCCTCCACGCTGGCGGCGTCCATCGGCGAGGAGAAGTCGATCGTCACGGCGCTCACCAGCGCGGCATCCGTCTGCAGCGGACCCGAGAGCCGGGCGGCCACGACGGGCGTGGCCGGGACCGCGGCCGTGGGGCGAGCGGCGACCTCGCGCGGCGCGAGCGCGACGGCCGAGGCTCCCACGAGAGCGACCATCCCGACGAGCAATGCCACGCGAGAAGCAGCGGAGCGTCGCACGGCGGACGAGACGACCAGCGCGGCGACGATCGGGACGGACAGCACCGCGGCTGCGAGGTTACGCAATAGCTCCTCCTGGTCGGGGGGCCGGCTTGTTGCAGGCCCGCGCCCGGCTCGGACGCAGTCCGGTCCCCCGGAGGTTACACCCGGCTCGCAACGAGCGGCAAACGCCGCGGCGCCGCCGAGCGCGGCGTGGAGGTCGCGGCGGCCGCCTCACGCCAGGTCCGCCAGCTCGCCGGAGAGCCGGTACCGCCCGTACGCGGCGGTCACCAGCCCGCGATCTTCGAGCATCGTGAGGGCAGCGAGCGCCCCCGGCACGCTGAGCCCGGTCGCCGCGACGACATGATCGACCGTGCGCGACCCGCCGGACACCGACCGGGCGACCAGGGCGACGGGCTCGGGCAGAGTGGCGAGCACCGCCGCCGGGCCGGGCGCGACCACGGACGGGCCGGGGCCGCTCCGCTCGGCGCGACCCGGCGGGCCCTCCACCGCGCCGATGAGGCCGACGTCCTCGAGGAGCGCCGCGACGCTCGCGACGACACGGACCTGGCCGGGGTACTCCCGCAGGAGGCCCAGGCACCCCGCACTCATCGGCGCGTCCATCGGGCCGGGCACGACGAAGCACTCGCGGCCCTGTTCCAGCGCCCAGCCCGCGGTGATGAGGGCGCCGCTCCGCGCGCCCGCCTCCACGACCACCGTCGCCTCGGCGAGGCCGCTGATCACGCGGTTGCGTCGCGGGAACGTGCCGCGCGAGGGCGCGGTCCCCGGGGCATGCTCGCTGATCACCGCACCACGGCTCGCGACGATCCGCTCCGCCAGCCAGCGATGGCGCGCGACGACCGCCGCCGGATGTCCGCCGCCGATGACCGCGACGGTCAGGCCACCCACGCCGACGGACGCCGCGTGTGCCTCGCCGTCGATGCCGACCGCGAGCCCCGAGACCACGACGGCACCCGCTCGCGCGACCGCGCCGGCGATCCGGGCGGCCGCGGAGCGCCCGGCCGCGGTGGGCCTTCTCGTCCCGACCACCGCGACGGAGGCAGCGGCGGACAGCGCGTCGCTCGCCCCGCGGACGAAGAGGACCGGGGGCGGGAGCTCGATCGAGCGGAGCCGTCCCGGGTAGTCGGCATCGTCGAGCGTGAGGATCGCGAGGTCGGCGCGCCGGACCTCGTCCACGATCGCGGCCCGGTCGCGCACGGCGCGGACCACGCGCGCGGGCAGGCCTCCGCCCGCGCGCGACCCCAGGGCCTCGGCGATCGTCCGCTCCGCGCCCGGGCGGGACGCGGCCGCCAGGACCGCGACGGCGCCGCCGTGAGCGGCGACGAGCCCCACCAGCCCCACCGGCCCGAGGCCGTCGACCGATGCGAGGACCGCCCATGCGGCGCGCTCCGCGTCCGGCGCGCGGGCGGTCCGGGGCCCCGCCGGGCCGTCGCGGCCGACGCCGATCACGCGGCGCTCACGCGCGGCGTCCCGGCGGCCAGGCGGTACCGGACCGCCTCGGCCACGTGCTCGGCCGTGACGTGCTCCGACCCGGCGAGGTCCGCGATGGTCCGGGCGACCCGGATCGTCCGGTCCGTCCCGCGCGCCGTGAGCCGTTCGCGCGCGTCCAGCCCACGGAGCCGCGCCCGCGCCTCCGGTGTCAGGGCGGCCACCGACCGGAGGCGTCGGCCGGCCAGCCGGCCGTTCGGCGGACCCCCGTTGCGCGCGACCTGGGCGGCCCAGGCGGCGCCGATCCGCTCCCGCACGACGGACGACGGCTCGGGGTCCGCGGGGACGAGCATCTCGACCGCCGAGACCCGCGGCATCCACGCCCAGAGGTCGATCCGGTCCCGCAGGGGGCCCGAGACCCGCGCCGCGTACCGCTCGGGGGCGCCGGCAGGGCAGCGGCAGGCCCCGTCAGGGTCGCCCGCATGACCGCACGGGCACGGGTTCATCGCGGCGACGAGCTGGAACCTCGCCGGCATCGACGCCCACCTGCCCGCACGCGCGATCGAGACCGACCCGTCCTCGAGGGGCTGGCGCAGCGACTCCAGCACGTCGCGCGAGAACTCCGGCAGCTCGTCGAGGAACAGGACCCCGCCGTCGGCGAGCGAGACCTCGCCAGGGGAGAGGGCCGGGCCGCCGCCGACGAGGGCCGCGTACGAGGCCGTGTGGTGGGGCGCACGGAACGGCCGGCCGCGGACGAGCCCCTGGAGCGGCCCGAGCCCGGCCGCGGAGGCCACGATCGACGCGCTCATCGCCTCGCCGTCATCGAGGTCCGGCAGCAGCGCGGGGATCGTGCGGGCCAGCAGGGTCTTGCCGGATCCGGGCGGACCGACGAGGACCAGGCAGTGGGCACCCGCGAGGGCGACCTCGAGAGCCCGCCGCGCCTCCGCCTGGCCACGGACCTCGGCGAGGTCCGGCGCGGCAGGGAGGACCCCACGGGCCTGCGACGGGGCCGCCGAGCCGGGATCGGGGGCCACGACGGCCGGATCGGGCCCCCAGCCCGTGGCGCCCTGCATGTCCACGGATCGCGGCACGCGGGCCCGGGCCGCGCTGGTGCGCCGCCGATGCGAGACGAGCTCGGCGAGCGCGCCCAGGTCCGCGGCCTCGGCGACCTCGATCCCGCCGGCGAGCCGCGCCTCCATGCCGGCTCCCGCCGGAACTGCGAGCCGGCGCACCCCGCGCCGGCCGAGGGCGAGGGCGAACGCGAGGACCCCGGGCACGGGCCGCAGGTCCCCGCCGAGGGACAGCTCGCCGACGACCGCCCAGCGCTCGCGGGCGGTGACCTGCTCGGACCCCAGGAGGATCCCGACCGCGATCGCCGCGTCCAGGCTGGACCCGGCCTTCCGCATGTCCGGAGGAGCGAGGTTCACGGTGATCCGCCGCGGGGGATGGACGAAGCCGCTGTTGCGCAGGGCGCCGCGGATGCGCTCGCGCGACTCCTGCAGCGCGACGTCCGCCAGCCCCACGATCGTGAAGCCGGGCAGCCCCGGCGCCACGTCCACCTCGACGCGGATGACCCGGCCCTCGAGGCCACGGAGGGTGGCGGACAGCAGCGTGACGAGCATGCCCCGACCGTAGTCGGGGCGGATCGCCGGGCGCCCGCCTGGGCGTGCGCCCCCGGTCAGCCCGCGGTCACCCCGCGATCTCCCGCTGCCGGTCGGCGTCGATCGCCCTCGCCATCTCGACGATCGCCCGGCCGAGCGCGCTGTCGGGACGGCTCTCCAGCACCGGCTGGCCGCTGTTGAGGCCGCTGATCGCGCCGCGGTAGTCGTTCACGATCTGCGTGTCGATCCGGTGTCGGAGCGCCCCCTCGGCGTTCTTCACGCTGATCCCGGTGAACGCGGTCGAGCGATTCAGGACGAGCTTGATGCGGGATCGCTCGTACGCGAGGTTCGCGAGCGTCTCCAGGACGATCCGGACGTTCTTCAGGCTCGCGAGGTCGGCGGTGAGCACCACGTGGATCGCCTGCGCGGCGTCGAAGATCCGCAGGTTCAGCTCGTCGAGCCGCTCGTCCACGTCCACGACGACGAAGTCGTACGTCGAGCGGAGGATGTCGAGGATCGCCGGGAAGTGATCGGGGGTCACCAGCTCGGCCGTCTCCGGCGACGGCGGCGCGAGCAGCACGTCGATGCCCGAGTCGTGGCGGACCATCACCTGGCGGACGAGCTCGGCGTCGACGGTCGGGGCGCTCACGATGTCCACGACGCTCTTCCGGTCGAGCCCGAGGTCCAGGAAGACGCGGTGGTCGCCGAACTGCAGGTTGCCGTCCACCAGGGCGACGTTGCGCCCGGTCTCCTTGTGGAGCGCGATCGCGGCGTTGATCGCGAGCGTCGTCGTCCCCACCCCGCCCTTCGCGCCGTAGAAGACCAGGACGCTGCCGGTCGGCGCCGCCGCCCCGGCGTCCAGCGTGGGCGAGAACCGGGCGAGCAGGCTCCGGATGCGCGCGATGAGCTCAGCCGGGTGGAACGGCTTCATCAGGTAGTCGTCCGCGCCCATCCGCAGGCCGCGGATGCGCTGCTCGACGTCGCCTTCGGCCGTGAGCATGACGATCGGGACGTGCGCCGTGGTCCCCTCGTCCTCGCGGATGCGCTGGGCCACGGCGTAGCCGTCGAGGCGCGGCAACATGAGGTAGGATGACGAGCGAGGGCTTCTCAGCCTCCCACGCCTTGAGGGCCTCGGGGCCGTCGCTCGCGACGCTCACCTCGAACCCCTCCTGCCGGAGGGTGTACGAGAGGAGCCGCTGGACGTTCGGGTCGTCGTCGACGACGAGGATCCTGGCTGCCATCGACCTCACGCGTTCGGCGTGTCCGGCGACCCGCCCTGCCCCACCGCAGGGACGGCGGTCACCGCCGCCGGACGGGAGTATAGGCGAGGGCAGGGGCGGTCCTTCATGGCCCGGACCTCCCCCACCCCACCGGGACGGAGGTCCGGGGTGTGCGATGCCGCCGGACGTGCGCGCGGAGCCGCCAGGCGGGCACGCGGGGCCGTCAGGCGGGCGGCTCGGAATCGGCGTCCGGGAGCGCGGCGCGACCGGCCGACCGACCCCTCCCGCGCATCCCTTCGTCCACCAGCCCGGAGAACGACTCGACGAGGCGGCTCAGCTCGAGCGGCAGGATGTACTTGGTGGACGGTGACGCGCCGAGGGCCTTGAGCGTCTCGAGGTACTGCAGCGCCATCGTCTTCTGGTCGACCGTCTGCGCCGCGCCGTAGATCCGCTCGAGCGCCTGCGAGTACCCCTCCGCGCTCAGGATCTGGGACTGCCGGAAGCCCTCCGCCGTGAGGATCGCCGACTGGCGGGCTCCCTCCGCGGTGAGGATCGCCGCCTGCTTGGCACCCTCGGCGATGTTGATCTCCGACTGGCGCTTGCCCTCGGACTCCGTGATGACGGCACGGCGGGTCCGCTCCGCCGACAGCTGGCGGTTCATGGCGTCCTGGACGTCGCGCGGCGGCGTGATCTCGCGGATCTCGACCCGCGTGACCTTGCCGCCCCAGCCCTCCGTCACCTCGTCGAGCTTGGTGCGGAGGATCTCGTTGATCTGCTCGCGCCGGGAGAGGGCCTCGTCGAGGAGGATGTCGCCGATGACGGCGCGGAGCGTGGTCGTCGCGATGCCCTGGAGGGCCCCGGCGAAGTACGCGACGTTCACGATGCTCTTCAGCGGGTCCGCGATGCGCCAGTAGATGAGGAAGTCCACGTTGATCGGCGCGTTGTCCTTCGTGATCGTCGTCTGGCTCGGCACCTCGATGAACTGCTCACGGAGGTCCACGCGGACGGGCCTGTCCACGATCGGGATGAGGAAGACGATCCCGGGACCCTTCACCAGGTGCGGGCCGGTCCGGCCGAGCCGGAAGATGACGAGACGGTCGTACTCGTTGACGACCCGCACGCTCAGGTAGAGCAGGACGACGAGCACGAGGAGGACGAGGAGTCCCCCGACGATGGTCGCGAGCAGGGTGCTGTCCACCTGCTGTCCCTCCGGCGTGGCGCCTGTGCGCGCGGGGCGGGCGGGCCACCGTGGCGGCCGCCGCTTCAGGGGCCAGTATCCCACCGCGGGGACGCGGCGCGGCCCGGACCCGGAAGGGACCCCGTCCGTCAGGCGTCGCCGACGCTCCCGCCCTCGAGGAAGTCGAACGCGAGACGGCTCCAGGTCTCCAGGTCGTCGCGGACCGCCGCCACGGTGGACGCGGCGACGAAGGCGCCCTCCAGCTTGTCGGTCTCGCGGATGGCGATCGGTCGGCCGGTCGCGTCGGCGACGCACACCACGCCGAGGTGGACGGCCCCGACGGCGTTCGAGTCGTCGTTGAGGAGGCCGACGGGGGCGAACGACGGCGTGAACCCGGCCACGATCCTCCTCCGCCCACTCGCGCCGGAAGCCGCCCTCCACGTCCCCGTCCTCCGGGTTGACGTGCCCCCCGATGCCGATCGTCCGCAGGTCGTGCAGGCGCGCGTCGGCGCCCGCGCGCGTCCGGCGCATGAGGAAGTAGCCCGGGCCGTCGCGCAGCACGAGGTACGGGATCACCTGCTTGAGCGACGGGTCGGTCTCCACGTCGCCGCGCGGCAGGAATGCGCCGTGCCGGGCGCAGGCATCGAGAAGCTCGGCGACGCCGTCCGCACGGACCCCGAGCCACGACCGCCCGCCGAGCGCGATCCCGCGGGGGACGACGAGCACCCGCTCGTCGCTCACCGGCAGCCCGGCCCGCGCGTCACGCGTCGTCCGGCCGCGGCGTCATGGCACGGTCCCGCGCGGCGGCGAGGGCGCCCCGCACGGCGTCGGCGTCCACGCCGCCCTCGGCCTCCAGGGCGGCGATCCAGGCGTCGAGACGCGCCCGCAGCGCGGCGAGCCGGGCAGCGGTCGCCGCACCGTTCGTCGCGAGGATGCCCGCGCCCATCTCCGCGTCACCCCGTGCGAGGCGCGTCATGTCCCTCCACCCCGAGGCGGCGAGCGCGCGCGCGTCGTCCCATCCGGGCGCCGGCCCGGACGCCTCCGTGCCGGCCATCGCCTCGACGAGCGCGACCGCGACGACGAGGGGCGCGTGGCTGATCGCGGCGACCGCCGCGTCGTGCGCGGCCGGCCCCATCGTCAGCGGGCGCGCGCCGCAGGCCCGGGCCAACGCCTCCACGCGCCCGACGTCGCCGGGCCGGGCGAGCGCGCCCGGGACGACGACCCAGGGCCGGCCCTCGAACAGGTCGGCCGTGGCCGCGCCGTACCCGGCCGTCTCCCGGCCGGCCATCGGGTGGCCGCCGACGAACGGCAGTCCCGCGGCGTCCGCAGCCGAGACGATCGCCGCCTTCGTGCTGGCGACGTCCGTGACCGTCGCGTCCGCGCCGAGAGCCCGCGGAGCCAGCGCGGCAAGCATGTCGACCAGCCCGAGCGTCGCGAGCGGCGGCGCCGCGAGCACCACGAGGTCCGCCCCCGTGACAGCCGCGGCCGGGTCGGGGGCGACGGCGTCGATCGTCCCCTCCGTCAGCGCCCGGCGTGGGCCGTCCCCCGCGGGGGTCCACGCGACGATCTCGTGCACGCCCGCGCCCGCGCGAGCGCGGAGCGCGAGTGCGACCGACCCGCCGATGAGACCCAGGCCGAGGAATGCGACGCGCATCGCGCCGAGTCTAGCCCGTGCGCCGCGCGTGGCGCCGCGTGGTGACGCCGGCACTATCATCGGGTCCGGGGTCCGCACCGCCGCGGCCCGTCCGGCCCGGAGGGAGGCGCACGATGTCGGGGGACACGCGGATCCGCGTCCTCGTGGTGGACGACCATCGGGTGCTCGCCGAGGCGCTCGTCGCCGCCCTGTCCGCCGAGCCCGACATCGAGGTCGTCGGGATCGCCTCGAGCGTGGCCACCGTGGCGGACCACCTCGGGTCCCGCGTGGACGTCGTGCTCATGGACTACATGCTCGGGGACGGCACCGGCGCGGACGCGACGCGCGTGGTGAAGGCGCGCCAGCCCGCCGCGGCCGTGGTGATCCTCACCGCCGTCTCGGACGGGGAGACGATCCTCGACACGGTCCGGGCCGGCGCCGACGGGTACCTCACCAAGGATCGAGCCCTCGACGACGTGGTGGCCGCCGTCCGTGCCGCGCACGCGCACGAGATGATGCTCCCGCGGTCGGTGATCATGGAGATCGCGATGCGGGTCGCCGAGGCGCGGCAGCAGGCGGACGAGGCGCCGCCCGTCGAGGCGCTCACGCCGCGGGAGCTCGAGGTCCTCCGGCTCCTCGCCGAGGGGCTCGATTCGGCGACGATCTGCGCTCGGCTGTCGATCGCGCCGAACACGCTGCGGACGCACACGCAGAACATGATGTCCAAGCTCGGGACGCACTCCAAGCTCGAGACCGTCGCGTACGCCCTGCGCAACGGTCTCGTGGAGCCGCCCCAGCCGCCGAGCCGCCGGCCCCGGCCGTCCGCCTGACCGTGGCCCGACGGCTCCGTCAGTCGCTGACCACGGGCACGGCCGCGAGCGCCTCCGCGACGCGCTCCGCCGGGAACTCGTAGTCCTCGAGCGCGCCGGCGAGGTACCGCTCGTACGCGCTCAGGTCGAAGTGGCCGTGGCCGGAGAGGTTGAAGAGGATCACGCGCGGCGTCCCCTCCTCGCGTGCGACGAGCGCCTCGTCGATCGCCGCGCGGATCGCGTGGCTCGATTCGGGCGCGGGCAGGATCCCCTCCGCGCGCGCGAACAGCACGCCCGCCTCGAAGCTGGGGTTCTGGTGCACCGCGCGGGCCTCGATGAGACCCAGCTCCTTCACGAGGCTCACGAGGGGAGCCATCCCGTGGTACCGGAGGCCTCCGGCGTGGATCGGCTCCGGGATGAAATCGTGGCCCAGGGTGTGCATCTTCACGAGGGGCGTGAGGCGCGCCGTGTCGCCGAAGTCGTACGCGTAGACGCCGCGCGTGAGGCTGGGAGAGGCCTCGGGCTCGACCGCGATCACGCGGTACGACCCCTCGCCGCGCAGCTGACGGCCGATCCACGGGAACGCCATCCCGGAGAAGTTCGACCCGCCGCCGGTGCACCCGATCACGACGTCCGGCTCCTCGCCCGCCAATGCCATCTGCTCGATCGCCTCCAGGCCGATGACGGACTGGTGGAGGAGGACGTGGTTGAGCACCGACCCGAGCGAGTACTTCGTGTCGTCGCGGGTCGCTGCGTCCTCCACGGCCTCCGAGATCGCGATCCCGAGGGAGCCCGGGTTCTCCGGCGTGGCGGCGAGGACCTGCCGGCCGTAGCCGGTCGTCGGCGAGGGGCTCGCGACGACCTCCGCGCCGTACGTCTCCATGAGCATCCGGCGGTACGGCTTCTGGTCGTAGCTCGCGCGGACCATGTAGACCTTCACCTCGAGGCCGAAGAGGGCGCCCGCGATCGCGAGGCTGGTCCCCCACTGACCGGCGCCCGTCTCGGTGGCGAGGCGCGCGACGCCCTCCTCCTTGTTGTAGAAGGCCTGCGCGATCGCCGTGTTCGGCTTGTGGCTGCCGCCCGGGCTCACGCCCTCGTACTTGTAGTAGATGTGGGCCGGCGTGCCGAGCGCCCTCTCCAGCCGGTGCGCGCGATAGAGGGGGCTCGGCCGATAGAGGCGGTACGCCTCGCGGACGGGGTCCGGGATCTCGACCTCGCGGTCGGCGCTCACCTCCTGGGCGATGAGCGCCATCGGGAAGAGGGGGGCGAGGTCGGCGGGCCCGATCGGCTGGCCGGTCCCCGGGTGGAGCACGGCCGGCGGGGCGACGGGCAGGTCCGCGACGATGTTGTACCAGGCGTGCGGGATCCGGTCCTCGTCGAGGACGAACTTCGTGCGGTCGCTCATGCCTCTCCCCTTCCGGCCGCGCGGACGCCCGGCCGCTCGCATCTCGTCCATCCCGCGCCGAGGCTCCCCCACGAAGGCCCGGTGGGCCGTCGGCGGGACGCGTCGCGCGGTCCGCGCAGTGTCGCCCACGCGCACGCCCGCGCGCAAGCGCGCCACGGCGACGAACGGCGCACCCTGACCGCGACGGGACGGCGCCCGGGCAGCGCCCGGCGATGGTCGGCCGGTCGCCGAGGCCGCGTCAGGTGCCGAGCCGCGCCTCGGCGACGACCGCGTACCGCGCCGGCCCGCGCCCCAGGTGGCTCTCGTACAGAACGAGGGATCCCGCGCGCCATCCCGCACGGAGACCCGCCGATGCTGCCGCGAGCGCGGCCGCGGCCGCGCGGCCGGCCGACGGGTCCTCGCACCGGGCGAGCGTCAGGTGCGGGCGGAACGGTCGCGGGTCGGACGGCCACCCGCGGGCCGCGAGCGACGCGTCGAGGGCGCGGGCGAGGGCGGCCAGCTCGGCGCCGCCGGCGTCGATCCCGAGCCACAGGACGCGCGGCGCGGACGCCCCGGGGAACGTCCCGGTCCCGTCGAGCCGGACCTCGAACGGCTGCGGGGCGAACCGCGCCGCCTCGGCGACGGCCGAGGCGGCGTCGGTCACGCGGCCCTCCGGCGTCGCGCCCAGGAAGCGCAGCGTGAGGTGAAGGCCGTCCGGGCCCACCCATCGGACGCCGCGCGGCGCGCCGGCATCAGCGCGCGCCGTCTCCACGACCGACCCGACGCGGTCACGGACCCCGTCCGGCACGGGGACGGCGATGAACAGGCGGCGCTCTCCCGGGCCGGCCTCGCGCGTCGGCGGCACCGCCGGACGTGCGCCCAGGCCGACGACGCCGGCGCGCCGCGCGCCCCGCTCAGGACCGCCCGTCGTCATCCGCCTCCGCTGCGTCCCGCACGACCCCGGTCTCGCGCTCCCAGGCGACGCGATCGGCGAGGAGCACTTCGAACGCGCGCTCCGCCGGCCGCCACCCCACGATCTCGGTCTCCTTGTTCTCGAGGAGCTTGTACGTCGCGAAGAAGTTCTCGATCTCGACGAGCCGGTGCGGCCGGACCTGCTCCAGCCGCTCGATGTGCGCCTGGTGCGGGTCCGCGATCGCCACGCAGAGCACCTTGAAGTCGAAGCCCTTCTCGTCGCGCATCTCCAGGCCGCCGATGGGCCGGGCCCAGACGCGGCAGCCGGTGAACGTGGGCTCGTCGATGACGAGAAGCGCGTCCGTGTGGTCGCCGTCCAGGGCGCGCGTGCCGGTGATGAAGCCGTAGTCGAAGTTGTAGAAGACGGCCGACGAGAGCACGCGGTCGAGCCGGTAGACGTGGGCCTCCTCGTCGTACTCGTACTTGTTGCGGCTCCCGCGTGGGATCTCGACGACGATCTCGACCTCGCGGGGGAATGCGGCGGCGTGCGGCGAGCTCATGACCGCACGATACGCCACCGCGGCGACCCGCCGGGCCGCTCCGCGTACAGCGAGGGCGCGGAGGAGACGACGCCGCCATGGCGTCGCATCAGCCTCCTCTAGTCGTTGTAGAGGCGCTCCTCGATGAGCTTCTCCTGCACCGCGCGTCCGTTCGGGTCGAAGCAGCTGAACTCGAAGTGCTTCTCGAACTCGAGGTCCACGTTGTCCTGGCCGCCGCGGTTCTTCTCCACCGAGACGATCACCCAGTCGCGGAACCGCTGCGCCTGGTACGGGTTGAACTCGATGTTCACCTTCGCGACGATGTTGTACTTCTCGTTGAGGATCAGGATGATGTCGGCCTCGTAGTTGATCGCCGACGACCCCCGCAGGTGGTAGTTGCGGAGTCGCTGCGCCTTCAGGCCCTCCTTGTCGGCGGCGACGATCGCGATGACCGGGACCTCCTCGGAGAGCGCGATGTCCTTCAGCCCGTTGACCGAGAAGGTGACCTTCTCCGCCTCCGTCGAAGGCTCGGGGATCTGCGGCACCTTCTGGAGGTAGTCCACGACGACCACGAGCTGGCGGTCGTCGGACAGCTCGTTGTGGGCCCGCACGAGCCGGCGCATGTTGTCGATCGTGCTCGACGTCTGCGAGCCGCGCATGAGGAAGAGGTTCTGGCCGTAGCGCCCGATGCGGTCGAGGCTGGGCCGCAGGCGCGGGTTGTCCGAGAGGTCCTGGCCCCCGCCCCCCTCGGACATCCACGAGCCGAGGATCTCCGCGCGCACGTCCTGGATGCGGATCGCCCCCGTCTTCTGCGGGAGGTGCGCGAGCGCGGATTCGAGGGCGATGAGCCGGTTGAGGAGGTACTGCTCCTCGTGCTCGAAGCACACGTACAGGACGTTCGCCTGGCCGGACATGGCGATGTTGCGCGCCATCTGGAGGGCCATCGTCGTCTTGCCCGTCCCCTGGGCCCCGCCGATGAGGAGCAGCTCGCCCGGGCGCAGGCCCGCCCCGATCGTCTTGTCCAGCGGCGTGAAGCCGAGCGGGATCGGCTGGTACTCCCCCACCTTCCCGCTGGCGACGTGGTCGTTGAGATCGAGGAGCACCTGCAGGGCGGACCGCGGTGCCACCGATCCGCCGTCGGTCTCGAGGCGCCAGGCGTGGCCGGAGATCCCCGGATGGATGGACGTCTCGCTGCTCACCTTCGGCCTCCAGTGCGGGTCGCGCGGGTCATGCTAGCACCGCGCTCGCGGGCCTCGGCCGACCCGGAAGTCCCGGCCGCACCTGCCCCCGATGGCGCGTCTCACGGCTCGTGCGCCCGTGACCCCGGCGGGGCTCAGCCGGCGCCGCGGAGGGCCGCGGTGCCGACGGAGGCCAGCTCCTCCCAGTAGGCCGCCACCGCCAGGATCCCCGTCTCGGCGTTGGCGAGGACCATCGACTCGTTCGGTGAGTGGGCCCGGTCGTCGTCGTTCGTGAAGCCCAGCAGCACGACCGGCAGCCCCAGG
>JALOOH010000212.1 GCA_025454515.1 Chloroflexota bacterium | reverse complement strand
CCCGCCGCGCGATCATCGAGGAGCTCGTCGGGCGCGCCGACGCGACGGTCGTGATGTCCCACGCGTCCGCGGCGCGGCTCGCGTCCGTGTACGGCGCAGACCCCGCGCGCGTCGCGGTGATCCCGCACGGCGCCCCGGACCTCCCGCTCGTGGACGCGGCCACGATGAAGCCCGCGGTGGAGCTCGCGGATCGCGCCGTGATCCTGAGCTTCGGGCTCATCCGTCCGCTCAAGGGGTACGAGCTGGTCATCGACGCGATGCCGGCGATCGTCGCCGCGCACCCCACGGCCTGCTACGTCATCGTGGGCGCGACGCACGCGGACGACCTGCAGCAGGAGGGCGAGGCGTACCGCGAGTCCCTCGAGGCCCGGGTCCGGGCACGCGGGATGGCGCAGCACGTCCGCTTCGTGGACCGGTTCGTCGGCAGGGTCGAGCTCACCCGCTGGCTCGAGGCCGCGGACGTCTTCGTCACGCCGTCCGCCGACCTCGACCGGACCGGCTCCGGCACGCTCGCCTACGCCATGGCGGCCGGGCGGGCGATCGTCTCGACGCCCTCCGCCGGCGCGGAGGAGCTCCTCGCCGACGGGTGCGGCGTGCTCGTCCCGCCGGGATCGCCGGAGCTGCTCGCCGCCGCCATCTCCGACCTGCTGGGCGACCCGGAACGCCGGGCCTCGATCGGGCGACGGGCGTACGAGCGCGGCCACGCGACGGTCTGGTCCGAGGTGGGATCCGTGTACCGGACCCTGCTCCAGCGCGTCGCCGCGGGCGCGCGGCCCGAGGTCGCGCCCACGCCCCGGCCGGCCGGGCGCACGCCCGCCGCGCGAGTCCCGGGCTTCCGCGGCTGACGCACGCGGGCGCCTTCGCCCGCGCGACCGCCCTCACCCCCGCCCGCGCCACGCCGCGCACCCGCCCGGGTACGATGTGCCGCGTTCGTCCTCGCATCGGGAACACGCGTGACCGACCAGGTCGCCGCGCGACCCGCCGAGCAGGTCTCTCGCCCCAGTGCGCGCCTGATCACGGCGGTCGCCACCGGCACCACCCTCAACCCGATCAACTCGTCGATGATCGCGGTGGCCCTCGTGCCCATCGCCGCGGCCTTCGGCGCCGGGACGAGCACCTCCACCTGGCTCATCTCCGGGTTCTTCCTCGCGGCCGCGATCGCGATGCCCCTCATGGGCCGGTTCGCCGACCTGTTCGGGCCCAAGCGGACCTTCGTCTCCGGGCTCGTCGTGGTCGGCATCTCCGGCGCGGTCGGCACGCTGGCGCCCACCTTCACGATCCTCGTGCTCTGCCGGGTGGCGATGGCGTTCGGGACGTCCACGGCATACCCGTCCGGCCTGGCGATCTTCCGGAATCGCGATCCCAACGGCGACGCGCCGGCGGTCGCGCTCGCCATCCTGGGCATCGTCTCGTCCGTGGTTGCCGCGCTCGGCCCGGTCCTCGGCGGGATCCTCGTGGGGACCGTCGGCTGGCAGGGGATCTTCGCGCTCAACGTCCCGCTCGTCGCCGTGGGGCTGGTCATCGCGCTCCGCTGGCTCCCGTCTGACCCGCCACCCAAGGTCCGGGTGAGCTTCCGATCGCGCGAGGGGATCACGCGCTTCGCCGAGGCGATCGACGTCCCCGGGATCCTCTTCTTCGCCGTGATGATCGTCGGCCTGCTGGCGTTCCTCGTGGCGCTCCCGACCGAGCTCGACCCGCCGCTCATCGGGGTCGCCGCCGCCGGGGTCGTCTTCCTCGTCGCGCAGGAGCTGCGCACGAGCTCGCCGTTCGTGGACCTGCGGATGCTCGCGAAGCGGCCGGCCCTCATCTGGCTCTACGCCCAGTTCGCCGGCGTCAATCTCGTCTTCTACGGCGTCTTCTTCGGGCTCCCGATCTGGCTCCAGGAGACCCGGGGGTTCTCCGCCGCCCAGGCCGGGCTGCTGCTCCTCCCGCTCGCGGGCATCGGCATCCTCGCCTCGCCGGTGGCGGCACGGATCGTGTCGCGCCGCGGGCCGGCGGCGGCGATCGTCATCGGGTCGGTCGCCCTGCTCGTGGGTGCGATCCTCCTGCTGACCTTCGGCGACACCACTCCCGTCGCCGTCATCCTGCTGGTGGGCGCGGTCATGGGGCTCCCGACCGCCTTCAACAACCTGGGGCTCCAGTCCGCCCTGTACGAGGTCACGCCGGCGAGCCTCATGGGCACGGCGTCCGGCCAGTTCCAGACGTTCCGCTACACGGGCGCCATCGCGGCGTCCGCCCTCATCGCGATCGTGTTCGCCGAGACGCCGACGAGCAGCGGCTTCGACATGCTCGCGGCCGTCTTCGTGGTCGTGAGCGTGGCCCTGGTCGTGGCGTCGGTCGCGGGGGCGCGCCTCGTGCGCCGGCGGCCCGACAAGCCGATCACCCTCCTGGAGGCCGAGGAGGCGGAGTTCACGGGCCCCGTGCCGCCCGCCGAATCGGTCTGACGGCCGTCAGGGCTCGGGCGTGCCCGGCGGAAGGGCGAACAGCGCAGGGTGCTGCTGGTAGGCACGAAGGAACGTGAAGATGAAGCCCATCCGCTCGAGATAGTCCTCCCAGTCCGGCGCGTCGCTGTGCGCGGCGGAGTCGGGGTCCTGGCCGAACCGCTCGGCGAGCGCGAGCGCCTCCGGGTCGGAGAGGTGCGTGAGCGCCGCAGGGAAGAGCGGCCCACCGAGGTAGGCCGGGGGCGGGACGTCGCGGTTGAGGCGCAGCAGCCCCTCGGGCACCAGGATCCCCATCCGGGCCGTCGCTGCCATGGCGAGGACCGACCCGCCCGGGATGGCCGCCTTGACGTAGGGGTCCACCACCAGCTGCTCGTGCGCCCCGATCGACGCGTTGGCGACGAGCATCCGCTGCGCACGACGCGCCGCGGCCTCCGGCCCGGGTTCCGCCGCCAGCACGAGCGCGTCCGTGTAGGCGGCGAAGGCGCGATGCAGGTCGTCGCTCGGCGCGTACCACGCGATCGAGGCGAGGGCGGTGTCGATCGCCCTGCGGGACTCGTCGCGCGCGGCGGGATCCCGGGCGTCCGCGAAGGGGCGAACGGCGCGGACGAACGCGATGAACAGCGGCGCGACGTCGCCGAAGACGGAGGCGTTCCCCTCCCCCACGGCCTCCGCCACATCGCGGCCCACGATCGGGCGGACGAACCGGGGGAGCGCCTCGCCGGTCATCGACAGGCGAGCCTCGGCGCTGGCCCACTGGCCGAACGTGAGCCAGTTGGCATCGGCGCGGCCAAGGACGGCCGCGACCGCCTCGGAGAGCGCGTGGTAGCCGCGGGTGATCGCCGCGTTGCGCGCGAGGATGTCCGGCCGGGCGACGACCTCGGCGACGAACGACGGATCCAGGTACGGCGTGGCGAGCGGGTCCACCATCTCCTCCGAACGTCGACCAGGAATCGATGCGTCCGCCGACCGGGCGGTCGGACCGCCCGCGACCGGCAGGCCGGGGCGCCCATCCTACGGCCCCCGGTGCACGGCAGCACCGATGCACCGGACCAATGGCTGACACCGCACCTTACAACCGGACGGTCCCCGCGGATGGGACGCGGGACTACCGTAAGGCGATCGGACGGCCGCGCAGCAGTCAGCCGGGCTACCGAAACGGAGGTCGCGCACCCATGCGCAAGCTCGTCGGTGTGGCCGTGGCGGTCGCACTGGTCCTCACGGTCTCGGGGACGGCGCTCGCCGCGCGGGGCGGCAACGGCGGTGGCGGCGGCGGCGGACACGGCGGTGGTGGCGGCAACGTGGTCGCGCCGCCGGCGGCCTCGATCGTGATGAACGAGGTCGGCCCGTTCGCGTTCGGCGGCTACGTCACCTTCACGACGAACGCGGCCGGGCTCAACGGCGGCGAGTACCCGCTCGTCTACGTCCGCTGCGACTCGGTGGTGGACGGCTCCGTCCTCTACGGCCAGCTCGACTACCCGACCACGGCGTTCCTCCTCGGCGGTGGATCGTCGCCGTGGTGGCTGAACCGGGTGGACGCGAACTGCAACGCCAGCCTCTGGTCGTACGGCGGCAGCAAGGGCGAGTACATGCTCGCCGGGCCGGTGCCCTTCTTCGCCTCCGGGAACTGATCCCGAGGAACCAGCGGGACCGCCACCCCCCGGCGGCCCCCTGAGACTCCGAGAGCCCCGCCGGCCCAGGGCGGGGCTCTCCGGTGTCCGGGGGCG
>JALOOH010000055.1 GCA_025454515.1 Chloroflexota bacterium | reverse complement strand
CCCGAACGTCCCGATCGCGAAGAGCAGGCCGGAGAGCACGAGGTAGGCGTCGAGCGAGTGGGCCATCAGCGTCCCGCCTCGTCGCCCGACGGGTCCCGCTTCGCGAGGAAGATGCCGCCGATCACGGCCGCGAGGAGCAGCACGCTGACGGCCTCGAAGGGCAGCGTGTACGCGTCGAAGAGGAGGCGCGCGACGTCGCTCGTCGTGCTCTCCTGCGGCGGGCCGGCGCCCCAGTCGGTGGAGACGACGACCGCGGTGAGGACGACCACGAGCAGGACGGCCGCGATCGCCGCCGCCCACCACTGCGTCTGGAACACGAGGCGGGCGGGGCCCGACTTCGTCTGCGTGAGCATGATCGCGAACAGGACGAGGATGCTGATCGCGCCGATGTACACGAGCACCTGCGTGGCGGCCATGATCGGCGAGCCCAGGAGCACGTAGAGGCCGGCGAGCGCCGCGAAGCAGGCGATCATCGCCACCCCGGACCGGATGATGTCGCGGAGGGTGACGACGAGCAGGGCCGAGCCCAGCATCGCGACCGCGAACAGGACGAACAGGACGTCGTCCCACGAGGCCCCGATGATCGGGATCGTCTCCGGTATCGACACGGACCCTCTCTCTCCTCGCTCCCGCGCGCCGGCGGCGCGCCGTCCCTCAGTGCGCCCCCGCGCCGTCCCCTCCGGGCGTCCCCCCGTGGCCATTGTGGCCGTTCCCACCGCCGCTCGTGATGCCCGCCGGCAGGACCGGCAGGAGCCGGTCGGGGCGGACGGGACGGCCCTCGGCGAGCGCGCGCTCGGCCCAGTCGCGCTCGCGGCGGACGTACGTCATCTCGGTCTCGCGGTCCAGCGCCGCGATCGCGATGAGGTCGATCATCGGGTGCTCGCGGCTCGTGTGCGCGAGCTCGAAGTCCGGGCCGCAGCGCAGCGCGTCGTACGGGCAGGCGTCCACGCAGATGCCGCAGAGGATGCAGCGGCTCTCGTCCACGTCGTACTTCTGCAGGATCCGCGGCTTGGGCATGAGCGCGCCCGTCGGGCACGTCTCCGCGCAGCGCCCGCAGCTCACGCACGGCGTGTCGTTGAGGCTCATGTCCAGCGGCGTCGTCACCAGGGTGTCGAAGCCGATCCGCATGAAGTCGTAGCAGGCCGCGCCCACGACCTCCGCGCAGACGTTGGCGCACCGGCCGCAGTCGATGCAGCGGGCGGGCTCGCGAAGGATGAACGCGTGGCTGTCGTCGCGGACGTAGTCGTGGTTCACGCCCGTGAAGCGGTTCTCCGAGACGCTGCGGTAGCCGGCGCCGCGGTCGTGCTGCGGCTCGAGCGTGCGCAGGGTGGTCCCGTACTCGATGCCCAGGCGCCGCAGGTCGCAGAAGCCGATCGCCTCGCACGTGCACTGCAGGCAGCGCGTGCTCTCGGCGACCGCCTCGGCGACGGAGTAGGGGTGCTCGTACTCGACGTAGTTGTGGTTGCGCTCCTCGGCGGGCATCGACCGGAGGCGGATCCGCGGCTCCTTCACCTCGCCGGTGAACGGGACGATGCTGAGGAACTCGGGCTGCGGCTCGGCGAGGGTCTGGCGCGTCCGCAGCTCCCCGAGGTCCATCCCCCGCAGGTACGCGTCGATCGCGTAGCTCGCGCGCCGTCCGTCGGCGATCGCCTGGACGACCGTCTGCGCGCCCATCCGGACGTCGCCGGTGCCGAAGACGCCGGGACGCCCGGTCTCGAACGTCACCGCGTCCACCGCGAGTCGGCGCCACTTCGTCGCCGACGCGCCCTCGTTCCCCGGGCCCATCCACCGCAGGTCGGGGCCCTGGCCGATCGCGAGGAGGACCCGGTCGCACGGGACGATGAACTCGGTGCCCGGGGCGGGCTCCGGGCGCCGCCGGCCGGAATCGTCCGGCGCGCCGAGCTGCATCCGGATGAACTCGACGCCGGTGACCCGGTTCGCCTCGTCGGTGACCACGCGCGTGGGGCCGGCCTGGAAGATGGCCGTGACGCCCTCCTCGATCGCCTCGTGGACCTCGGAGGCGGCCGGCATGTCCTTCATGTCGCGCCGGTAGACGAGGGTGGTCTCGGCACAGCCCTGGCGGACCGATGTCCGCGCACAGTCCATCGCCGTGAACCCGCCGCCCACGACGACGACCCGCGTCCCGCGGTGCCCGGGGTACTCGAGGCCCAGGGTCGCGATCTTCAGGTACTCCAGGCCGTCGATGACGCCGTCGGCGTCCTCGTTCGGGATCCCCAGCTTGTTCGTGTCGTAGCAGCCGATCGCGATGAGGACCGCGTCGAAGCCCTGGTTCTGGAGGTCGTCGAGCGTGAAGTCCTTCCCGAACTCCTTCCCGCACGCGAAGACCCCGCCGAGGCGCGTGATCGACTCGTACTCGCGGTCGAGGATCCGCTCCTTGGGCAGGCGGTACTCGGGGATGCCGTACCGGAGCATGCCGCCCGGCTTCTCGTCGCGGTCGAAGATCGTGACGTCGTGGCCGTTGATCAGCAGGTAGTAGGCGGCCGACGCGCCCGCCGGCCCGGAGCCGATCACCGCCACCCGCTTGCCGGTCCTGGGCTGCAGGTCGAACGGGACCGGCGGGTCCATCCCTGCCGCCATGTCCGCGATGACCTGGTCGCCCGCGTACCGGTGGCTGTCGCGGATCGCGATCGCCTCGTCCACCTCGTCGCGCCGGCAGTGCGTCTCGCACGGCGCGGGGCAGACGCGTCCGAGGATGCTGGGGAACGGGATCGTCCGCTTGAAGATCCGCGCCGACTCCCGCCACTCGCCCTCGGCGTTCGCCTTGAGGAACCCGGGGATGTCGATGTGGCTGGGGCACTTGTTCTGGCACGGCGGGAGGCAGTAGGCGTTATGGTCGCTGAAGATCAGCTCCAGGTTGGTCGCCCGGATCCGGCGCAGCTCCTCGGTCTGCGTCTGGACCTTCATCCCCTCCTCGGCGGCGCGCGAGCACGAGATGGGGGGCTGCTCCTCCCCCTCCACGTCCACCACGCACATGCGGCACGCGCCGAAGCCCGGCAGCTTGGGCTCGTAGCAGAGGGTGGGGATCTCGATGCCGTTGTCCCGGCAGACCTCGAGGATCGTCTGGCCCTCGCGGCCCTCGATGACGCGGCCGTCCACCTCGAGGCGGATGGCCGGCGCGGACTGCGGCCGCTGCGGCGACTGCGTGGTGAGGAGGCGCTCGGCGAGAGCGTCGGCGTCGGTCGGTCGGACGATCAGGTCGGTCATGGGGACGCCCTCAGGTGGCCGACCCGGCCGACGCCACCGCCACGGGGTGGCAGACGCCGGCGGGGCAGGTGCTGCGGAGCAGGTGCTCGTCGAGCTCGGGCCGGAAGTAGCGCAGGACGCTCGTCAGGGGCGTCGTGGCGGCGCGCTCGTGGCCGCACAGGGCGCTCGCGACGATGTCCTCGGAGAGGTCGGCGAGGAGGATCGGGTCGTTGGGGCGCGCGTGGCCGGAGACGGCGCGCTCGCCGATCTCCGCGAGGCGCCGGAGGCCGATCCGGCACGGGATCGTCTTCCCGCACGCCTCGTCCGCGCAGTACCGCGTGAGGAGCGTGGCGAGGTCCACGACGCACGTCCGCTCGTCGGCCACGAGGATGGACCCGGAGCCGACGTGCGCGCCGACGTCGCGGAGCGCGGCCGCCGCGTACGGCGTGTCCAGCTCGCGCGGCGGGAGGATCCCGCCCGTCACGCCGCCGACCACGACGGCCTTGAGGCGGTGGCCGGACGCCATCTTCCCGGCGAGGCCGACGATCTCGCGGAGCGGCGTCCCGATGGGCACCTCGGCGATGCCCGGCTCCTCGACCGCTCCGGCGACCTGGACGACGACAGTGCCCGGCGTGGCGGGGTCGCCGATCGCCGCGTAGGCCTCGGCGCCGTTCGCGACGATCCAGCCGACCGCCCCGAGGGTCACCACGTCGTTCACGACCGTGGGCCGGCCCCACAGGCCCTTCTCCGTCGGGTATGGCGGGCGCTGCTCCGGCTGGCCGCGCTTTCCCTCGAGCCCCTTGAGGAGGACCGTCTCCTCGCCGAGCATGTACGCCCCGCGGACCGGACGGACCTCGATGAAGATGTCGCGGCCGGTGCCGAGCACGTTCGCGCCGATGAGGCCGGCGGCCTCGGCGCGCGCGACGGCCTCCCGCAGCCGGCGGACGGCCTCGCCGTACTCCGCGCGGACCGCCACGTACGACTCGGTCGCCCCGACGGCGAACGCGGCGATCGCCACGCCCTCGACGACCGCGTACGGCCGCTCCTCCATGAGCGCCCGCGCCACGTGCGTGGCCGGGTCGGCCTCGTAGCCGTTGGCGACGACGTGGCGCACCGACCCCTCGGCAGTGGCGCACGCGTGCCACTTCTCCGCCGTGGGATAGGAGCCGCCACCGCGCCCGCGGAGGCCGGAGACGCGCAGGAGGGCGATCGTGCCGGTCGGCCCGTGGGTGCGGATCGCCTTCTTCAGGCCGTCGAACGCGCCGCCCGCCACGGCCGCGTCGAGGTCGAGCGGGTCGGGCGCGCCGAAGCCCGCGGTGACGACCCGGGGCCAGCCGGCGGGGGTGGAGAGGAGCGTCGTCATGCGGGTCCCGCCCCGGCGGCGCGCGGCCCGGTGCCGAGCGATGCGTCGAGCGCCGCGAGGAAGCCGGCATCGGTGGGGCGCCGCGCGCCGGCATCCGTCGCGCCCGCGTCGTCGGCCGGCGCGAACCGGAACTGGCGGTAGTACGACGCCGTGCCGTACACGAGCGCGTACGGGGCCGCGGTCCGGAAGCTCAGGTGCTTCAGCGCGGCGACCGGGAGGTGCCCGTACGCCTCCTGGGTCTCCTCGAGCATCGCGAGCAGGCGCGCCGGGTCGTGGTCGTGGCGCGCGAGGATCGCCTCGAGCGGCGCGAGGTCGATCGGCGCGAAGTGCGCGTACGCCGCGTCCGGGACGGGCCGACCGGAGCGTCGGAGCGCCGATTCCCCGCGGCGCTCCCCGTACGTCTCCGCGGGGCCCCAGTGGATGTGGTAGCGGCCCTTCGTGTCCACGCCGCCCATGTCGATGCACTCGATGGGGCACGCCTGGGCGCACTGGAAGCACGTCTCGCACTTCAGGGCGCCGTTCTCGTCGTGGAGCAGCTGGAGGCGGCCGCGGTTCCGCGGCGGGATCCCCGGGTCCACCTCGGGGTAGCGGATCGTGACGGCGGGCTGGAAGAAGCGGCGGAGGGTGATCGTCATCCCCCGCGCGATGCCCATCCCGGGGATGCGGCTCATCGGTCGCTCCTCATCGGTTCACGATCACGATCGCGGCGGCCGTGACGAAGATGTTGAGCAGGGCCGCCGGCAGGAGCCACTTCCACGCGAACCCCATGAGCTGGTCGATCCGGACGCGCGGGAGGCTCCCGCGCAGCCAGACGAAGAAGAAGACGAAGACGTACGACTTGGCGAAGAACCAGAAGAGCCCGCTCACCCAGTCGAGGCTCACGAAGGCCCAGCCGAGGACGAGCCCGATCGCGACGACGTTGAAGAGGATGAAGCCGATGACGAGCGCCTGGAGGGTGGTGATCCTGGAGCTCAGCCAGAAGGGCGCCGCGAGCACGAGGGTCCCGACGACCGGCAGCGCGAGGATCGCGACGAGCGAGCCGACGCCCCATGCGAGCGGGTCGATGGCGACCGCGACGGGGAACGGCCAGTCGAACGGGGCGGTCCAGCCGCCGAGGAAGAACGTGACGATGAGCGCCGAGACGACGAAGACGTTCACGTACTCGGCGAAGAAGAAGAACCCGAACCGCATCCCCGAGTACTCGGTGGCGAAGCCGGCGACGATCTCCTGGTCGGCCTCGGTGAGGTCGAACGGCGACCGGTTCGCCTCCGCGATGCCCGCGATGATGAAGATGACGAACGCGAGGGGCTGCTGCCAGACGTACCAGTCGGCGATGGAGCCCGACTGGGCGAGGACCATCTGGTTCAGGCTCATCGTCCCGGCGAGGAGGACGACGCCGACGAGCGAGAGCGTGAGCGGGATCTCGTAGCTGACCATCTGGGCCGCCGACCGGAGCCCGCCGAGGAGCGAGTACTTGTTGAAGCTCGCCCATCCGGCCATGAGGAGCCCCACGACCGTCAGCCCGCCCATCGCGAACAGGTAGAGCACGCCGACGTTCATGTCGAGCCCGAAGAGCCCGGGCGCGAAGGGGATGACGAGGAAGGTCATCACCGACCCGACGAAGACGACGACCGGCGCGATCGTGAAGACCTGCAGGTCCACGCCGAGCGGTGCGAAGTCCTCCTTCGAGAGGAACTTGAGTCCGTGCACGACGGACATCGCCGTCCCGTACGGCCCGACGCGGTCCGGCCCCACCCGGAGGTTCATCCGGGCGATGACCTTGAGCTCCATGAAGATCACGACGAACGCGGTGGGGATGGTGAGGAGCAGGACGGCGCCGATCGCCGCGACGAACCGCAGGAGCGGGACGTTGTCGCCGACGAACTCGATGGCGAAGGGGCCGGCGAGGATCGCGACGCCCACCGTCACGAGCCCGAGCGCGATGAGGACCGGGACGGCGATCGCGAGGATCTTCCCGACGACGTTGAGGCGCTGCCAGGTGACGACGGCCATGCTCATCGGTGCGCCCTACTTGTCCACGCCGCCCATGACCGGGTCCAGGCTGGCCATGATCGCCATGGTGTCGGCGATGAGGTTGCCCGGGGTCAGCAGCGACACGAGCTGGAGGTGGACGAAGCTGGGGTCGTGGATCCGCATCCGGAACGGCTGGTCCGTCCCGTCCGAGATCGCATACGTCCCGTACATCCCGCGCGGACCTTCCACGGCGGCCCACGCGCGCCCCGGCCGGGGCCGGATGAGCCGCGGGACGCTGGCCATGACCGGCCCGTCGGGCATCTGGTGCAGGCACTGGTCGATGATCCGGAGCGACTGCTTCACCTCGTCCGCGCGGAGCAGGTAGCGGGCGAGGCTGTCGCCCTCCTGCCGCGTGGGGATGTCGAACTCGAGCTCCGGGTAGACCGAGTAGGGGTGGGCGCGGCGGATGTCGAACGGGACGCCGGAAGCGCGGATGTTCGGGCCGGTGACGGCCATCCGCATGGCGGTCTCGCCATCGAGGACGCCCATCCCGCGGGCGCGGCGGACGAGGATCTCGTTCTCGTTGAGGAGGCCCTGGTTCGCCTCGATCTGGGCCCCGGCGCGGCTCATCCAGTCGCCCAGGCGGCTCATGAACTCGTGGTTGATGTCACCGTTCACGCCGCCGATCCGGAAGTAGTTGAACAGCAGCTTCTGGCCGGTGACCGCGGCGAGCATGTCCATCATCTCGTCGCGCTCGATGAAGCTCCACAGGATGGGCGTCAGGCCGCCGAGGTCGAGCGCGAACCAGCCCATGAAGAGCGCGTGGCTGGCGATCCGGTTCAGCTCGCCGGTGAGCACCCGGATGTACTCGGCGCGGCGGGGGACCTCCACGTCCGCGAGCTTCTCGAACGCCATGACGGGCGCCCACTCGCAGAAGAGCGAGGCCACGTACTCGAGGGGGTCCGTGTAGCAGATGGCCTGGTGCCAGTCCGCGTTCTCGCAGAGCTTCTCGACGCCGCGGTGGAGGTAGCCGAGCACCGGGTCGATGTCCACGACGCGCTCGCCGTCGAGCTTGAGGACGACGCGGAGCACGCCGTGGGTGGACGGGTGCTGCGGCCCCATGTTCAGGAGCATCTCGCCGTCGCCGAGCGTGTAGAACTCGGCCTCGCGCTCGGTCCGCGCGACCGGGACCGCGTCCACGATCGACTCGCGGAGGACGTCCTCGATCGCGATCGAGGGGTCGTCGAGCGACGGGTGCGGCCGGTGCGCCCGCTCGGTCATCGTCAGCCCGCCTGCGCCCGGCGGAGGTTCGTGGCGGAGGTCGCGTCGCGCGGCGGGAGGGACTCCTCCATCGGCCGAACGCCCCTGCCCGGGGACCGGGACGCGTCGTCCGGCAGGTGGAAGTCCTTGCGGAGCGGGAAGCTGGTGTACGCGGCCGGGAGGTAGATCCGGCGGACGTCCCGGTTGCCCTCGAAGACGATCCCGAACATGTCGTACGCCTCGCGCTCCATCCACTCCGCGCCCTTCCACAGGAAGGTCACGGAGGGGCAGCGCGGCGCCTCCCGGTCCAGGCCGTCCACGACGACGCGGAGCCAGTCCGTGCTCGTCTCGGCCCAGAGGTGGTAGACGACCTGCATGTGCGTGCCCGTGTCCACCCCCGCGAGGTCGGCGAGGAGGGTGAAGTGGAGGTCGGGCTCGTCGTGGAGCGCGCGGATCGTGTCCGTCGCGTCGCCGGCGGAGACGCGGATCTCGGTCTGGTCGTGGCGCTGCGCCACCGGGGCGAGGAGGCAATCGCCGAATCGGCGCTCGAGGCGGGAGCGGAGGGCGCGGTCCACGCTCAGACGCCCTCCGGGACCGTGGGCCCGGTCCGCCGCTGCGGCCAGTGGCCCCGGCGGTCCACCACGATCTTCTGGAGCTTCATCATCCCGTAGATGAGGCCCTCCGGGCGCGGCGGGCAGCCCGGCACGTACACGTCCACGGGGAGGACGCGGTCGATCCCCTGGACGGTGGAGTAGCTCCGCTTGTAGCGGCCGCCCGAGCAGGTGCAGTCGCCCATCGCGAGGCACCACTTGGGCTCGGGCATCTCCTCCCAGAGGCGGACGAGCGGCTCGGCCATCTTGGTGGTGAGCGTCCCGGCGACGATGAGGACGTCCGCCTGCCGCGGGCTGGCGCGGAACGGGAACATCCCCCAGCGGTCCATGTCGTTGCGGCTCGTGGCCGTGGACATCATCTCGATCGCGCAGCAGGCGAGGCCGGAGAGCAGCGGCCAGAGGCTGTTCGCGCGGATGAGGTCGAGGATGTAGTCCGCCGTCGTGGGGACGACCTCCAGGGCGGCCGCCCAGCGGCCGTTGTCGCGCTGGAGGATCCCCGAGGCCTCGAGGTCGCGCAGGTGCTCGATGTCCTCGTTGATGCCCTTCGCGCCCGGGGCGTACGCGGCGGGGTTCGCAGGCGTCCACAGCTGGTTCGCGACGACGATCGGGACGTCCACGGCCGTGGTGCCGGCCGGAACGGCCACGGAGCCCGCTCCCTCCTGCGTCGCGCCGGTGGCCGGGTCCTCGGCCGGGTGGGGGCCGGGCCCGGTCATCGCCACGTCAGCACGCCCTTCCGCCACGCGTAGCCGAGGCCCACCAGGAGGATGAGCACGAAGACGAGCATCGCGACGAACCCGCCGAGGAGCAGATCGCGGAAGACGAGCGCCCAGAGGTAGATGAAGACGATCTCGATGTCGAAGGCGACGAACAGGAGCGCATAGATGTAGTACGAGATCCCGAATCGGCCCCACGTGTCGCCGAACGTGTCGATACCGGACTCGTAGGGCCGGCCCTTGTGCTCGTCACCCCGGTTGCGGTGCGTGATGAGCCACGACAGCCCGATCACCAGGAAGACGAAGGCGACGCCTACGACGGCGAATCCGACGACGTACCAGAGTTCGGTCATCGCTCCTCGCGCGGCCGCGATGCGCGGCCCGACGGCTCGTGCTCCTCTGCGCGCGACCGGCTTCACGCACGGTCACCCGCCCCGGCAGTGTAGCAAGAACGACCCCCCGCGTTGGGGGTGGGACGGCCCCCGCGGAGCGCTCCGGACGGCCCGCCGAAGGCCGCCGGACGGCCCATGCGCGGGCGGCCGGCGTCGGTTCCGTCAGGCCTCTCCTCGCTCGGTCGGGCCCCGGGCCCGGTGGGCGCCGGGAGGCAGGCCCCGGCCCAGCGCGAGGACGAAGAAGCCGCCGAGGAGGCGCGGGTCCAGGAGCCGCCTGACCGCCGATCGGAGCGTGAGGTATCGCTCCGGGGTGAGCGCCGGATCCTCCCGCAGGCGCCCGAAGACCTCCTCGAGCCCGCAGGCCATGAGGAACGCGGCCTGCGTCGTGCGCCAGAGCACCTCCAGCCCGGATGCGACCGCGGCGTCCTCCAGCGCGGTGGCGTCCACGTGCGCGGTGAGGTCGCGGTCGCCGGGGTCCGCGTAGAGGTCGTCGGAGGCGCGGTGTCCCGCATAGGCGAGGACCGTCCCCGCGGGCCGGCGCACGGGGTCGTACAGGTCGGCGGCGGGCGCGCCGTAGTCGATCACCAGCACGTGGCCGCGCTCGAGGTCGCGGGCCACGTCGGCCACCCACGCGGCGTCCGCGAGCCGGACCTCGGCCTGCTGCCCGTCCGCGAGCGTCACGTCCTCGGCGGCGAGGCGCGCGGCGAGGGCGGGCGTCGTGGGCTCCGCGACGACGTCGGTGAAGCGCCCGCCGAGCGGGGCGGCCGGGTCCTCAACCCAGCCGACGAGGACCTCCGCAAGGCCGCCGGGAACCCCGGGGCGGCCGACGACCCGGTGCACGGGCAGCGCGTCCACGAGCTCGTTGGCGAGCACGAGGCCGGTCATCCGCGCGCCGGGGACCGGATCGGCGACGACCACCTGGGGCGCGGCCGCGGCGAGCCGGGCGGCGATGTCGCGACGGCGGGCGAGGTCGATCTCGACGGGCTCGTACCGGAGGGGCGCCGTGCCGGCCGGTCCCGTCTCCAGCAGCCCGGAGCCGTCGGCGCGGAGCCCGTCGATGATCGAGGCCGCGAGAGCGCCCGACCCGGCGCCGTGCTCGCGCAGCACGAACGGGTCGGGTCGTCCGAGCAGCCGCCAGCAGTCGTCCACCTGGCGGGCGACGGTCAGGCCGAAGACGGGGTCCATCTCCGGGGCCGTGAGGAAGTCGCCCTCCCGCGCGGGGCGGGGCGCGCCGCGCGTGTAGTAGCCGAGCTCCGGGTCGGTGAGCGCGACCTCCATGAAGCGCGCGAACGTGATCGGTCCCCGGGCGCGGATCTCGTCGCGGAGCCGGGCGGCGAGCGCGTCGCTCACGGGCGGGCACCCCGGAAGAGGAGGTCGAGGCCGGGGCCGACGAGGCTGTGCGCCCCGAGGAGCACCGGGATCGGCGCGGCGGCGGCACTCTCCGTGAGCGCCCGCAGCCATGGGTCGCGGACCTGCGACGCGAGCCCGAGGTCGGACGCGAGCCGGTCCTCGAGCGGCGGCCACGCGCGCTCGTCGGCGCCCAGGCGGTGCGCCAGGAGCACGCGCGTGTCCACGATCGCCGCGTCTCCGAGCCGTGCCAGGACGCCGCCCAGCGCCCGCGGTCCCTCGCGGTCCAGGACCATCCCCAGGACCGACGCGGGCGGTCGCTGGGGCGTCTTGGCTCCCGGGGTCGCGTCGGCGGCGGAACCGGTCGGTGGCGCGGCCGCCGTCGAGGTGCCCGCGGCGAGCTCGGCTTGCGCCCGCGGGTCGGCCGCGCGGAGCCCGCGCTCCTCCACGAGCGCCCGGACGCGGCAGGCCGTGGCCGACTCCAGGTGCTCCAGGCCGGCGGCGGACAGGCGGCCGGCCACGACGATCTCCGCGCGCGGGTCCGCCGCCACGGCCTCCACGGCCGCGACCCGTCCGCCGAGGTCCGCGAGAAGCGACGCATGCCGGGCGGCCGCGGCACGCAGCGCCGCCGGGCAGCGCGCCGACCGGACGAGGAGGGCGAGGTCGGCCAGGCCGTCCAGGTCCGCCTGCAGCGCGCGCCGGTGGCGCAGGTCGGTCACGCGAACGCCGCCTCTCTCCGCGAGCCAGCGCGGGAGCGCGTTGTCGCCGGCGAGATCGGGCAGGCCGGCCAGGGCGCTGCGGGCGTCCGGGACGGCGATCGCGTCGCTCGACCATCGGTTGTTCGTGAGTGCGGCGGCCTGCGTCACGGCATCCGTGGCTGCCCCTCGAGCGGAGGCGCCCGCCGACCTCTCGGCACCTGCGGCGTGGACGAACGCGCGCCGGTCGCGCGCGCCCGCGAGCGGGAGGGCGCCCGAGCCGAGGACGACGATGCCGGCACCGGGCGGGAGGGTCGAGGCGGCCGAGCGGAGGCGCGCCCCGAACGGCCGGTCGTCCGCCTCGGCGATGATGCGCACGTCGGCGGCGCCGGCGGCGCGGAACCCCCGGGCGTGGTGGTCCGCGAGAGCGAGGCGCACCGACGCCAGCACCGCGGCCAGCGGCCCGGCACCGTCGGCCGGCGCGTGGAGGATGAGGACGACGACGGGGAGCACGAGGGGAGTCTAGGGGTCGCGATGAGCGGACGGACGCGAGCGGCGATCGGGCTGGGGTCGAACGTGGGCGACCCGGAGGCCGCGCTGACGGCCGCGGTCGCGGCGCTCACGGCGCTCCCGGATGTGCGGGTGACGTCCGTCTCGCGCCTGTACGCGACGGCCCCCGTCGGCGTCGAGGACCAGGCCGAGTTCCGCAACGCCGCCGTCCTGCTCGACGTGCCGGCCGGACCGGACCCGGAGACCGGCGCGATCGCGCTGCTCGTGGCGCTGAAGTCGATCGAGCGCGCGTTCGGGCGCCGCGACCGCGGCCGGTGGGGGCCGCGGGAGATCGACCTCGACCTGCTGCTCTTCGACGACGCGGCGATCCGCGTGGAGCGCCCCGAGGGAGGGCGGTCGGTCGACCCGGAGAAGGCGCCGCGCCTGCTGGAGGTCCCCCACGCGCTCGCCGGGGAGCGCCTGTTCGTCCTGGCGCCGCTGGCGGACATCGTGGCGGAGATCGTGCCGCCGGGCTGGCACGAGACGGTGGGAGAGGCGCGGGACCGGGTTGCGGCAGACGAGCCGCCGGACGCGGTCAGGTCCCTCGGCGCGTGGGACGCCGAAGCTCGACGGTGGGAGATGGTCGAAGGGTCGACCTGAGGTCCCGCGAGGGTCGACCGAAGCCCCGCGAGGAGCGGCC
>JALOOH010000054.1 GCA_025454515.1 Chloroflexota bacterium | reverse complement strand
GCGGACGCGAGGACGGTCGCAACGAGGACGAGCGCCGAGGCGGGCAGGATGCGCCGTGCCCGGCGCGCGTAGAAGCGCGGCAGCGAGATCGTGCCGGACCCCCGCAGCTCCCGCAGCAGCAGCCCGGTGATGAGGAAGCCCGACAGGACGAAGAAGACGTCCACGCCGATGTAGCCGCCGGGGAAGCCGGGCACGCCCGCGTGGTAGAGGAGGACCAGCACGACCGCGACGGCGCGCAGGCCTTCGATGTCGGGGCGGAAGTCGCGCTCGGCGGCCGGTCGCGCCGCGGACGTGTCGGGCGCATCGAGCGCCAGCGGCGCGGAGACCAGCCGGCGGAGCCGGGAAGACAGCATCTCCAGGATCAGCGAACTCCCGTCAGGCGGCGGTCGCGTCGCCGCGCCGCCCATCCCCTCCCCCGAACGACAACGCCCGGAGTGTACGCGGGGACCCGTGGATCCGCCGCCGGCATGGCAGTCCCGCCCCCGGAGGGCAGAGGCCGCCGCCGCGCGACGGCGCCTCTGCCCTCCGGGGCGAGGAGATCGTCATTCGGCCCGGAGTCGGAGCTGCTCCGGCCGCCATCGCTCGGCGATCACCCCGCGAATCACCTGCGCTTCCCCATTGACGCCCGGCGGTCGGCCCCCCACAGTCGCGTCCTACCTCGGGACGCGAGGACGGGCCGCGACCTTGACGGCCGCGGCGTTCCGGTGGGGGGAGGTTCTCGATGCCCGGGTTCCGTCCACGCATCCGCGCGCTCGCCGTGGGAGTCGGCGCGTTCGCCCTCGTCGCCGTGGCGGCGGGAGGGACGTTCGCCGCGTCCAACCCCTCGACGCTCTACGCCTGCTACGACGTCCACGGCAACGTCCGGATGGGCGACACGGCCCAATGCAAGCTCCCCGGCGGGGGACGTCTCGTGAGCTGGGGCTCGGTGGGGCCGCAGGGACCCACCGGGGCGACCGGCGCGACCGGCGCGACCGGACCGGTGGGGCCGACGGGGCCACAGGGGCCTGCGGGGCCGGGTGGGATCCGCGGCTGGGCGTACGTCGCGGCAGATGGAGCGACGATCCGGGGCTCGAACGTCCTGCGCTCCTTCCGCAGCGACACCGGACGGTACTGCGTCGCGTTCACCGGCGTGGACGGCGACACGGCTGCCGCAGTCGCGACGGCAGATGGCACCGTCATCGGGAACCCATACACCATCGCGACGACGATCCCCGGCGCATGTGTGGTCGGCACGACTCGTGGGATCTTCGTCAGCATCGCGTCGGTGCAGGGAGCCGGTGGGTACGTGGACCTGCCCTTCTCGATCGTTGTGCCGTAGAGACGGATGCTCCAGGCGATCCGGGAGCGAGCGTCAACGACGCTGACCTGGCGAGGGCGCCGGCCGGCAAGGAGAGGCGACCTACCGACAGCGCGGCCCCGGGACCGGCTCACAGAGGAACGGGGCCGCTTCGCTTGCTGGGGCGCCGTGTGCTGCCACCACGTCGCCACCAGGGAAACGGAGAACCGGCCCCGAAGGGCCGGCTTCGTGCTCAGGGGTGTGGAGGCGACGTCGGGATTCGAACCCGAGAATAGAGGTTTTGCAGACCTCCCCCTTAGGCCACTTGGGTACGTCGCCCCGTGCTGCGCCGGCCGCCGGCGCGGCCGCCCGGGTGGAGTGGCTGCCCCTCGAGGATTCGAACCTCGGTTCTCGGATCCAAAGTCCGCTGTCCTACCACTGGACGAAGGGGCAGCGGTCGAGGCCCCGATGCGGACGGACCCGCGGTCCGTCGGTCTGGTGAGAGGGGATGGAGCGGAAGACGGGACTCGAACCCGCGACCCTCACCTTGGCAAGGTGATGCTCTACCAACTGAGCCACTTCCGCTCGATTCGCCACCACCGCTGCGTTCTGGTGCCGAGAGCCAGATTCGAACTGGCGACACCGCGATTTTCAGTCGCGTGCTCTACCGACTGAGCTATCTCGGCCCGTGGACGCCGCGGGACTGGCCGCCCGTACGGCGTTGAGAGGCTACCACGACCGCGCCGAGGGTCGCAAGGACGCCCGGAGGTCGCGGACCCGGGGCGACGAGGGCCGCCGCACCCTCCGCCTCCCCTACTCGAGCCCCCGCAGCGCGGCCACCTGCTGCGCGTCGAGCGCCGGCTGGCCGTACATCGCGCGCAGCCGGTTCACCCGGTCCAGGATCGGCGGGTGCGTGGAGAAGAGGCCCATCCCGCGGTCGGAGAGCTTCTTCATCGGGTTGACGACGTACATGTGCTGCGTGGCCCGGTTCGCGACCTCGAGCGGCTCCTGGTCGGCCGCGATCTTCACGAGCGCGTTCTCCAGGCCCACCGGGTTGCGCGTCAGCTCCACCGCCGAGGCGTCGGCGAGGTACTCGCGCTGGCGGCTGACGGCGAGCTGGACGAGCCGCGCCGCGATCGGCGCAAGGATCGCGAGGACGATCGAGATCACGAGGACGACGAGGCCGAGGCCGCCTGAATCGGACGAGCCCGACGAGCGCCTGCCGCGCCCGCCGAACCCGGTCCAGAAGCCGATCCGCAGGTACATGTCGGCGATGAGCGCGATGCTCCCGACGAGCACGCCGACGAGCAGGGTGAATCGGATGTCGTAGTTGCGGACGTGGCTGAGCTCGTGGCCGATGACGCCCTGGAGCTCTTCGCGATCGAGCTTCTGCAGCAGCCCCGTGGTGATCGCGATCGACGCGTGCTGCGGGTCACGCCCGGTCGCGAACGCGTTGGGTGCCGTGTCCTCGATGACGTAGACGGCCGGCATCGGCACGCCCGCAGCCAGAGACATCTCGCGGACCACGTTCGTCAGCTGCGGCGCGGTCGCCTCGTCCACGCGGCGCGCCTGCGACGCGCGCAGCACCAGCTGATCGCCCGAGAACCAGCTCCCGGCCGTCATGAGGATGCCGAGGACCAGCGCGACGACGGTCATCCCGACGATCCCCGTGAGGTCGCCGGTCAGCACGAACCCGATCGACGCGCCGAGGGCGATGAGGATCCACAGCACGATCAGGACGAGGAACAGCGAGTTCCGCTTGTTCCTCGCGATCTGCGAGCGGAACGAGGTGGCGGCCACCGGACCCTCCGGCGACGGACTGGCGGGGCGATCTCTGCGTGCGACCGGCTAGCGAAGCGCGACCGTGGGGACCTGGTCGGCCTCGGGCTCGGCCTCGAAGAAGTCGCGCTTGGTGAACCCGAAGCTGCCGGCCACGATGTTGCCGGGGAACGTCTGGATCGACGTGTTGAATTCCAGGACCGACGAGTTGTAGTACTGGCGCGCGAAGCTGATCTGGTTCTCCGTGGTGGTCAGCTGCTCCTGGAGGGAGAGCACGTTCTCGTTCGCCTTGAGGGTCGGGTAGTTCTCGGCGACCGCGAAGAGGGACCGGAGCGCACCGGTGAGCTGGTTCTCGGCCGCGGACTGCTCCGAGACGCCCTTGGCGCCCGCCGCGACGGCGTTGGCGCGCGCCTCCGTCACCTTCGTGAGGACGTCCTGCTCGAAGGACATGTAGTCGCGGACGGCCGCGACGAGGTTGGGCACCAGGTCGTGGCGTCGCTTGAGCTGGACCTCGATCTGCGCGAGCGCCTCGTCCACCGTGTTCCGCTTCCGGACGAGGCCGTTGTAGAACAGGATCGCCCCGAGCACGACGACGGCCGCGACGATCAGGAGGATGATGAGGAACAGCTCCATGTGTGCCTCCGATGCGGGACGGTGGGATGCGTCCCTTCGGAGAGTCTAGCGTGCCCGTACAGGGCGCCGGGCCCACGCCCGGAGTGGTGGGCGGTAAGGGATTCGAACCCCTGACATCCTCGGTGTAAGCGAGGCGCTCTCACCAGCTGAGCTAACCGCCCGGGGGCGCCGCGCGACCGTGACCCGGCCGCGAAACGAAGACGCGCCCGAGGGCGCGTCGGAGGTTCAGGCGAAGGGTGGTGCCCAGGCCGGGACTTGAACCCGGATGACTTGCGTCATACGCCCCTCAAACGTACGCGTATACCAATTCCGCCACCTGGGCGCCGTATGCACTTCGCGGTCCCACCGGCCGACGCTGCCTGGTACCGAGGAAGGGACTCGAACCCATACGCCCTTGCGGGCACCAGCTCCTGAGGCTGGCGCGTCTACCAGTTCCGCCACCTCGGCGAGGACCTGCCGCCCACCCCGAGCACGCTCAGGGGTTCGCGGCGAGGCGCCATGTTAGCACATCCCAGAATCGGTCACTGAGGTCGCCCAGCTCGCGTGGCCGGGGCCCGTCGACGGTCGCACGATACGCGACGACGTGGTCGTGGAACAGGAGCGGCGGCATCACCTGCTGCGTGGACAGGTAGTCCTGCAGCTTCGCGTACCGGGCCTTCCGAGCGGCCGTCGTGCCAGGCTTGCGGGCCTCCTCGAGCAGCACGTCGAGGTCCTCGCTCTGGATCCCCGAGACGTTGCCGCCGCCCGGCCCAGCCTGCGTGGAGGCGAGGAGCGGATACAGGTCCGGGTCGAGGCCGATGTTCACGTCGAGGAGCACGGCGTCGAAGTCATGGTCCTGGACCCGCTGGATGAGCGTGGACGCCGGGAGGGCGGTCACGGTCGTCTTGATGCCGAACGTGGTGAGGTCTTTCGCGATCGCCTTCGCCACCGCGTTCGCGACGGGGTTCGCCGACGGGTCGAGCGCGAGGATCTTGAGGGTGAACGGCTTCGTCTGCTTCGGGGCGATCCAGCCCTTCGACGTCTTCTTCCAGCCCGACTTCTTCAGCTCTGCCGTCGCTCGCGTCCGGTCGAACGGCATGAGCCGGCTCGACGCCGAGGAGAAGGCCCACGAGACCGGAGGGATCGGGGTCTCCGCCAGGGCCGCATTCCCGAGGTAGAGGTCCTCGACGATCTTCTCCCGGTCGATCGCCATCGTGACGGCGCGCCGCCAGCGGAGGTCGCGGAACCGCGGGTGGTCGGCGCGCAGGTTGAACGTGAGGCTCGTGAAGATCGACGACGGATAGCGGACGAGCCGCGTCCCCGCGACATCCATGAGGCCGGCGGCCGTCTCCGGGTCGAGGCCGGACGCGGCGTCCACCTCGCCGGCGCGATACGCCGCCGCGAGCGACGCCTCGTCGTCGAAGAACCGCAGCTCGATGCGGGCGAGGCCGGAGGCAGCGAGGTCCACCGGCTCCTCCGCCGTGGCGGTCGGCGCGGGCGAGTCGGACGGAGCCGCGGGTGCGGCAGGGGTGGCGGACGCGGCGGGTGCCGCCGTGCCGCCGGACGCGTCGGTCGTCCCCGGCGTCGCCACGGCCCCCGCGGCCGGCGAGCCGCTCGGGCTCGGCGTCGGCTCCGGGGTGGCACCCGGATCCACCGGGCCCGCGTAGCCGTCGGACGGCTCGAGCACCGCTCGGTCCAGGTCGCGCTCGACGATCCGGTACGGCCCGTTCCCGATCGGCGACCGGGCGAACTCCGAGTCGGCGAGATCGGTCACCGGCACCCCCGCGAGCAGGTGCCTGGGCAGCAGGGGCTGACGGGCCAGCTCGACGAAGCCGCCGATCTCCTTCCCCAGGGAGAAGCGGACGGTGCGCGCGTCCACGGCCTCGGCGGTGACGTCGGACCAGGAGGCTCCGGTGGGACCCGTGTACGCCGGGTCCTTGAGCATCTCCACGGTGAACACCACGTCGTCCGCGGTGACGGGCGTCCCGTCCTCCCACTGCGCGTCCGGCCGGATGACGAACGTGTAGGTCCGCCCCTTGTCGGCGATCGTCCAGGACTCCGCCAGGTCGGGCACGAGCTTCTGGCCGGAGCCCAGCCCCACGAGGCCGCGGAACACGAGCGCGACGATGTCGCGGTCCGCGCGCGTCCGCTGGGTCAGCGGCGTGAGCGACGAGGGACGGCCCACGATGCCGTCGCGGTACGCGACGACCTCGGGCTCGGGCGAGGCGGATGGCGTCGGCACCGCGACCCCGACGGCCGCGGGACGCGCCGCAGGCAGGAGGATGCCGCCGGCGAGGACCGCCAGGAGGACGACGAACGCGAGGATGACCGCGCGGTCGCGATGGGGCATGCGGTGACCACTGCTGCGACCGGGCGCCGGCCCCGGGTGGGATCCGCGCCGGTCAGGAAGGACGCGCCGGCAACGAGGCGGGCGCTACCCGGTGACGAAGATGTAGCTCGCGAGCGAGAAGATCACGAAGAACACGCCCAGCACGATCGTGAACTGCCAGAGACGCTTCTCGACACCACGCCGGCTCCGGTACACGGCCGAGTCGCCACCGAAGGTGCTCGAGAGCCCGACGCCGCGCGCCTGCATGAGGATGGCGGCGATGAGGGCGATGCTCACGACGATCTGGCCGACGGCCAGGATTGCGTTCACGGGGTGCTGGACCTCCTCGATCTGGGACGCGCGGATGGTAGCACAGGTCGCCGCGCCGGCCGCCCGGCCCCGCCCCGCCCCGCCCCGCCTCGTGTGATCAGCCGGGCGGCCGCAGGAGCGAGGTGCCCGTCATCCCGTCCCAGCGCGGCAGGTCGCCGAGCTCGACGATCGTCGGCGCGACGTCGGCGAGGATGCCGTCGCGCAGGACGCGGCCCTCGACGGCCCGGCCCACGAGGACGAAGGGGACTCGATTGAGCGAATGCGCCGTCACGGTGCGGCCGTCCGCGTCGCGCATCCGGTCCGCGTTCCCATGGTCGGCGGTGATCGCCAGCAGCGCGCCGGGACCGGCCGGATCGGATGCATGGACCGCCTCGACGGCTGCCACCACACGCGCCAGGCACGCGTCGACGGTCTCGCAGGCGCGCACGGTGGCGTCCCAGACGCCCGTGTGGCCGACCATGTCCGGGTTCGCGTAGTTCGCGACGATCAGGTCGTACCCGCCCGACCTGATCGCCTCGACGAGCACGTCGGTGACGCCCGCCGCGCTCATCTCCGGCTGGAGGTCGTATGTCGAGACCCTGGGGCTCGGCACGAGGACGCGCTCCTCGCCCGGCCACGGCGCCTCGACGCCGCCGTTGAAGAAGTACGTCACGTGCGCGTACTTCTCCGTCTCCGCCACGTGCAGCTGGCGCCAGCCCGCGGCGGCCGCGACCTCCGCGAGCGAGGTCGCGGTCTCCGGCGGGAAGACGACGAGCACCGGGAGGTCGGCCTCGTACTCGGTCATCGTGGTGACGAGCAGGTCCCGTGGGATGGGGCCGCTCTCGGCGCGGTCGAAGGCGTCGAAGTCCGCGTCGGCGAGGGCGTGGGTGAGCTGCCGCGCGCGATCCGCACGGAAGTTGCAGTGGACGACCGCGTCGCCGTCGCGGAGCGTGCCGTCCACGCCCGCCACGAGGGTCGGCTGGACGAACTCGTCGTTCTCGCCGCGTGCGTAGCCGGCCTCGACGGCAGCGGCCGCGCTCGATGCCGTGCACGGCGCGACCCCGTGGACGATCGCCCGGTAGCCCGCCGCGGTGCGCTCCCAGCGCTTGTCGCGGTCCATCGGGTAGTACCGGCCGGCGACCGTCGCGATGCGCGCGTCCGGATGCGCGGCGTCGAGGCGCGCCTCGAGGTCCGGCACGAAGCCGATCGCCGATCGCGGCGGCGTGTCGCGTCCGTCGAGGATCGCGTGGACCCGCACCGACGGGGCGCCGCGGTCGGCGGCGAGGCGCGCCGCGGCGACCAGGTGCGTGTCGTGGGCATGCACGCCGCCCGGCCCCACGAGGCTGACCAGGTGGAGCGGCCGGCCGGCGGCGGCGGCTCGGTCGCACGCGGCGAGCAGCGCGGGCCGGGCGACGAAGGCGCCGGAGGCGATCGCGGCGTCGATCCGGGGCAGGTCCTGCAGGACCGGCTTGCCGGCCCCGATGTTCAGGTGGCCCACCTCCGAGTTGCCCATCTGGCCGACGGGCAGCCCCACGGCCCCCTCGGACGCGTCGAGCGCGGCGTGCGGCCACCGCGACAGGAGGTCGCGCCACACGGGCATCCGCGCCGCGGCGATGGCGTCCGCCGACGGGTCGGTGCCGATGCCGAACCCGTCGATGACGACGATGACGATCGGGCGCGGGCGGGCCGCGCTCACGCTGCCGGGTCCGGTGGGGGCGGGCCCGTCGGCGGCCGGGGTCACGCGGGGCCGTCCGCCGGACGCGACGCCGCCTCCACCACGGCGCGCGCGGTGGCGGTCACGGCGGCGCGGGCGACGATGCCGGCCATCTCGTCGGGCTTCAGCGACGCGCCGCCCACGAGCGCGCCGTCGATCGACGGCTCGACGAGGAACTCCCCGACGTTCGCGGCTGTCACGCTCCCGCCGTACAGCACGGGCACCGCGTCGGCGAGCGTGCCGGCGCCCACCTCGGCGAGGACCGCGCGGATCGCCGCGGACATCGCGGCCGCGTCCGCCCCGCTCGCGGTCCGGCCGGTGCCGATCGCCCAGACCGGCTCGTACGCGATCACGAGACCGCCCGCGAGGAGCGACTCCGCGTCGAGGCCGGCGAGGCAGCCGCGGACCTGGGCGGAGACGACGGCCTCGGCCCGGCCCGCGTCGCGGTCCTCGAGCTGCTCGCCGACGCAGACGATCGGCCGGAGCCCGCTCGCGAGCGCGCGCTGGAGCTTGCGATTGACGACGGCATCCGTCTCGCCCGCATCGCGCCGACGCTCGGAGTGGCCGAGGATGACCCACGTGGCGAGGCCGGCGAGCATCGGCGCCGCGATCTCGCCCGTGTACGCGCCGGACGCCTCGTGGTGGACGTTCTGTGCGCCCACCTCGACGCCCTCGCCGGCGACCGCCCGGCGGACCGCCTCGAGCGAGAGGAACGGCGGGCAGATGACCCGGACGACGCCGGGCTGGCGTGTCGCGGCCGCGATCGAGGCGGCGAGCTCGCCCGCGTCGGCGGGGGTGGTGTGCATCTTCCAGTTGGCGGCGATGACGACGGGTCTCATGCGCACATCATGCCATCGCCGGCGGGTCGCCGACCGGGTGGTACGGACCAATCATGCCGGTCCGTTGCGCACGCCGGCCGCCCGCCTCCCTGCGCTCCCGCGCCGTCGTGGACGGGCGCGCACGCCGGCCCCGTGCCGCGCCCGGCCGCGCGTCCGCCCGTCCCGGTCGCGCCGCGTCGTCCTCGTGGAGGGCCGCGGACTCGATGCGCTCGAGCGCGCGCTGCACCGCGGACCGGTGCAGGCCCAGCTCGGCGGCGAGCTCCGAGAGCGTGGCCTCGGGCTCGGCGCGGCGCGCGTCGGCCACCCGGCGCGTCCCCGCAGGCAGGTCGCCCAGGCGGCCCTCGCGGTCGAGGCGCTCGATGGCCTCCACCTGGCGCGCCGAGGCCGCCACGGCGCGCTGGAGATTGGCGGACTCCGCGTTGATCACCCGGTTCAGCTCGCCCCGCAGCGCGCGCGCCACCTGTCGCGCCTCGAGCTCGAGCAGCGAGCCTCCCGCCCCGACGGTGCGGAGGAAGGTGACGATCGTCTCGATGCTCTTCCACGTGAGGACCCCGCGCCCCCGGCGCGCCCGGACCGCCGCCGGGAGCCCGATGGAGGCGAGTCTGCGCGCGAGCTCGTGGGCGCGGGCCTCGTCGACGACGAACTCGAGGTGCGCGCGGGACGCGGAGAGGCTGAGGGAGCCCCGCGCGAGGAAGAGCCCGCGGAGGTAGGCGGAACGGCAGTGGTCGGGCGACTCGTCCCACGCGATGTCCGGCACCGGCGCCGTCTCCACCACACGGTACGCGCGGCGGCCCGCGGCCGGCAGGCGCACACGGCGTCCGCCGTCGACATCGAGGCCGGCGTCCTTCGCGATCTCGCGCTCGAGGCGCACGGCGAGCCGCGCGACGGCCGGCTCGCGCGTCGTGAGCGCGGCGCCGAGGCCGGCCATCTCGGCGCGCCGGTCGCACGACCTGGCGGGGTCGATGCCCGACAGCTCCGCCCGCAGCGCCGCGACGAGGTCGCGTTCGTGCGTCGTCACGCCGTCCTGGCGATCGACGTGCGCCGCCGTCCCGTCCCCGCGCCATCGAGCACCTTCGTCAGGGCGGCGGCGAGCTTCCCGGGGTCGTGGTGGTGGCGGTTGTCGAGGTCGAGGACATCCTCGAGGACGAGGTGCGGCTCGGGCCGCAGCGAGGGCGGCCACCGGAGCCGGACCGCCTCCACGCCCGGCGTGACCGGCCCGGCGGGCACGGCCCGGTTGTTCGCGAGGACGACGTCCACGATGCCGGGCGCGGTGTGGCGCTCGAGCGTCTCGACGTGATCGGCGAGGTCGAACCCCTCCGTCTCGCCGCGCTGCGTCGCGACGTTGCAGACGTACACACGAAGGGCCGGCGAGGCGAGGATCGCGTCCCTGATCTCGGGGATGAGCAACCCCGGGAGGATGCTCGTGAACAGGCTCCCCGGGCCGATCACGATCATGTCCGCCTCGGAGATCGCGCGAAGCGCATCGGGCGAGGGGTCGATGTCGTCGGGGGACAGCCAGACGCGCTCGATCCACCGCGTGTGCTGGATCGACGACTCTCCGTGCACCTCGCTCCCGTCGTACAGCGTGGCGTGCAGGACGGCGGGCGTCGTGGACACCGGCACGACGCGGCCACGCACGGCGAGGACGCGGTTCATCCGCCGGACGCTCTCGGCGAAGTCGCCGCCGTCGAGCTCGTACATCGCCGCGAGCAGCAGGTTCCCGACGGGGTGGCCGGCGAGCGACCCGTCCTCGTCGCCGAACCGGTACTGGAGGAGGTCCCCCATGACCGGCTCGGCGTCCGCGAGCGCCACGAGGCAGTTGCGGATGTCGCCCACCGCAGGCAGGCCCATCCGCTCCCGCAGTCGGCCGGACGACCCGCCGTCGTCCGTCACGCTGACGATCGCGGTGATGTTCGACGTGTGCTCCTTCATGCCGCGGAGCAGCGTCGAGAGCCCCGTCCCGCCGCCGATCGCCACGACGCGGGGCCCGCGGGCGAGGAAGCGCTTCTGGTAGATGACCTCGACGAGGGGCTGGTCGCGGTCCGCGGCGAGGAACGGCCCGACGAGCACGGCCAGGAGCCGCCAGGCGGCGAACGCGAAGATCGCGCCGCCGGCCACGACGAGGACGGCTCCGCGGGCCGCGTACGGCAGGAACTGGAGGGTCAGGACGGACAGGATCGACTGGAGCGGACCGCCGACCTCGACGTCGCGGTAGAAGGCGCGGAGCGCGAACGCCCCTGCCAGGGCGAGGAGGACGAGGCCGAGGAACGCGAGGAGGATCCATCGCTTCACGCCGATCCCGGGACGCAGCCAGGGCCGGATGCTCATGCCTGCTCGAGCTCCCGGTGGAAGACGGCGATCGCCAGGTCATCGCGGGCCCGCAGGCGCGCGGCGACCTCCTCGGCGAGGACGATCGACCGGTGATAGCCGCCCGTGCAGCCGATCGCCACGGTGAGGCGCGTCTTCCCCTCGTCGACGTATGCCGGGATCACGAGGTCCAGCAGGTCCCCCACCCCGGCGAGGAAGCGGACCGCGAGCGGCTGGGCGAGCACGTACGCGCGGACCGGGTCCGTGAGCCCGGAGATCTGCTTCAGCTCGGGCACGTAGTACGGGTTCTTCAGGAAGCGGACGTCGAAGACGAGGTCGGCCTCGAGCGGGATGCCGTACTTGTAGCCGAAGCTCACGACCTGGACGGCGAGCCGGTCCGGGTCGAGGTCCGTCGGGATGCTCGCGAAGAGCCTCTCGCGAAGCTCGCGCAGCGAGAGGTCCGACGTGTCGATGACGACGTCCGCCTCGTCCCGGACCGTCGCGAGCAGCCGCCGCTCCTCGGCGATCGAGCCCGCGATCCCCTTCTGGCCGCCGAGCGGGTGCCGGTGGCGCGTCTCGGAGAACCGTCGGATCAGCACCTCGTCGCGCGCCTCGAGGAACACGACCAGCGGCCGGATCCCGCGCGCGTTCAGGCTGCCGCGGACGGCGTCGAAGGCCTGCTCGACATCGCCCGCGCGGATGTCCAGCACGATCGCCACGTGCTCGAAGCGGCGGGGGTCGTCCGCCACCAGCTCGCCGAGCGACGGCAGGAGCTCGCCCGGTAGGTTGTCCACGGTCGTGTAGCCGAGGTCCTCGAAGAGCTTCGTCGCGGCGGTCTTGCCGGCACCCGACAGGCCCGTCAGCACGACGACGCTCTGCTCCGGCGGCTGTTCGTCCACCCGGGTCCCGGCACCCGTCGGCGCGGTCATCGGCCGGTGATCCGCACCAGCTGGATCGACACCTCGTACAGCGCGTACATCGTGAGGCCGAGGATGATCGGGCTGATGGGGTCCCCGCCGGGCGTCGCGAGGGCCGCGACGATCGCGATGACCAGGAGGGCCTGGCGGCGGCGCGCCGCCAGGGCCGGGGACGTCACGATCCCCACCTTGGACAGCAGGACCAGCACGATCGGGAACTCCATCGCCAGGCCGAAGACGAGGAACATCGTGGTGACGAACCCGAAGTAGGCCTCCGCCGTGATGAGCGCCTGGAGGTCCGCCGACTGGAAGCTCAGCAGGAAGTTGGACGCGTACGGCAGGACGACATAGGCGACCACGACGCCGAGCACGAAGAAGAACAGGGCGAGCGGGACCCACGGGCGGGCGAGACGTCGTTCCTTCGCCGTGAGCCCTGGCGACACGAAGGCCCACACCTCGTAGAGGATCACGGGCATCGCCAGGATGATCCCGAAGACGAGGGCGACCTTCAGGTTGATGAAGAAGGCATCGCCGAGGCCCGTGAAGACGAGCGGCTCGTCCGTGGGGAGCGGGGCCTTGAGGAACGAGATGATCCGCCCGGCCTGCCACAGGCCGATCGCGGTGCCGATGGCGACCGCCACGAGCACGACGACGATCCGGTTGCGCAGCTCGCTCAGG
>JALOOH010000211.1 GCA_025454515.1 Chloroflexota bacterium | reverse complement strand
GAGGTCGGGGTCGCCGTCCATGACGGACGCGATGGCGGCGAGGTCGATGTCGGCCGTGAACTCCATGTCGTCCTCGCAGACGAACACCCAGCCCGAGCCCTCCCGGGTCGCGGCGAGCAGGGCTTGCCGCACGGCCGGCCCGTGCCCGAGATGCCGGTGACCGATGACCTTCGCGTCGAATGACTCGCGCAGCCAGTCCACGTAGCCCGGGTCGCCCGAGTCGTCCACGATGAGCCGGCGGCTGATGGGCTGGACGTGCCGCTCGATGGACGCGAGCGTCCGCCCGACCCACTCTCGTCGCCCGTTCGTGAGGACGAGCAGCAGCGCGCCCTCCATGCGGGCCGGAGCCCCGTCGCGCTCCGCGATGATGCGGTGCACGGTCCGGGAGGTCGCGTTGACGTAGCGCTTCCCGAGCGCGACGTTCGCCCGGTACTCCGGCGTGGACGGGTCGCGCGGCTGATGCGGGTGCCACAGGTGGTAGACGGCGCCCGGCAGCGTGACGACGCCGGCGACCTTGGAACAGGCCGCCTCGAAAGCGGTGTCTTCCCAGCCCCAGCCGACGAAGCGCGGGTCGTACCCGCGGACCGCGTCCCAGAGCCGGCGCGGCACGACGTGGATGCCGCCGTGCGCCTGCTCCCCGAGCCGCTTGACGCCCTCCCTCGCGATGCGCCCTTCCCGCATGAACGTCTCGGAGGCGCCCGGGTCCAGTTGGTAGTACGCCGTGAACGGGCGCACGAACTTCCCGGTCCGGTGCGCGACCTCGATGGCCTGCTCCAGCGGGGCCCAGTCCCACGGCAGCGTGTCGGCGTCCGCGATGATGGCCACGTCCCAGTCCCCGGCCGCCTCCGCGGCGGCGTTGCGGGCGAGTGACGCGCAGAACAGCCCCGGGCCCGGGTGCTCGCCCACGTAGACCGGCCACGGGTGCTGACCCCAGATGTCGCGCGCCCACCGCCAGATGCGGTCGCGGACCGGGTCGCCGGCGCGGCGCGGGACGAGCACCGCGACCTTCGCCGGGTAGGTGTGGTTGGTCGTACTCCAGAAGTGCTCGCAGTACGCGACCTCGCGCCCCGGGGTCGGCCGGCCGTTCGCCATCGTCGGGTAGAACGTCCGGGAGGGCAGGACGCGCACGTCGCAGCAGCGCCTGTGGACGAGCAGCGCGGCGGTGAGCGTCGTCCCCCCGGTCGTGTCCCACGGCGGGTCGAGCACCCTCATGCCGGCGATGATGTCGAGCGCCGAGCGGATGGCCTCGTGCCCGGCCTCGGCCCCGATGGTGCCGTTCGCGACGCGCCCCGGGATGGACGGGACGGGCTCGTACGCGGCGAACACGCCCGCCTCCATGAAGTCGGCGCCTTCAAGTGACCGGAGCGGCCGGGAGTCGATGTCCACGTAGACGCCGCCGACCGCGTGGAGCACCTCCAGACGCGCCACGTCGGCCGCCCCGTGCCACGTGCCGGACGCGAGCAGCCGGCGGTACGCGTCCCCGGCGACGAGCGGCAGCGCCTCGATGTCGGCCTCTCTCCAGACGCGGTGCTCCCAGCCCGGGTGCATCGCCCGCCACGCGTCCGCCCATCCCGACGGCACGGGTCGCGGGCCCAGCCAGATGTGATGCAGCCGTCGCGGTATCACGCCGGCGCCCACAGGTAGTTCGCTCCCGGCCACTCGCGCACGCACGCGTACGCGAGCGCGCGAAGGACCGGAGCGGCGGTGCCCTCGCCGTCCTCGATGAGCACGAGCGGCCGGCAGCGGGCGATGGTCGCCTCGGCGCCGGCGAGCACCGCGGCCTGATGGCCCTCCACGTCAACCTTGAGCAGCGTCACGTCGGTGAGCCCGAGGCTGTCGAGCGTGAGGGTCGGAACGCGCACCGACCCGGCCGGGCCGAGACGGGTCCGGCCGTAGTTGACGTGGTCCGGCTCCATGCGCGCGACGCCCGCCCGGTCCGACGCGGCGGCGCGGATGCGGCGGACGGTCGGGAAGCGCCCCGTGTTGCGCCTCAGGAGCGCGAAGGACGGCCTGTGGGGCTCGATGGCGACGATGCCGGTATGCGGCACGAAAGACGCCCAGTAGACGCTGTGGTTGCCCAGATTGGCGCCCACGTCAACGATGGTCCGGTGCGCTGGCAGGATGTCGGCCACGTCGTCCAGCACGTCCGCCTCGTAGAAGTCGCGGGCCGCCCGGATGGCGTCACAGACGGCCTCGTGCTCGTGGAGGAACAGGGTCACGCCGCGCACGACGATGCTCTTCACGGCAGCGTGCGAACGGGACGCCCGGCGTCCATCTCCCCGATGACGGTGCGAAGGTCGGCGGCCGACAGCCGCGGAGCCGTGAAGGACCCGTAGGGCCCCTGCCCGGAGCCCCCGGCGCCCGAGAGCGGGAGCAGCCTCATGTGGCGGCCGAACACGTCCAGATAGGGCGCCTCGTGCTCGCTCACGAGCATCTCGTGGCGCTTCTCGCCGTCCCGGATGCCGACGATGTCCACCGGGATGCCGGGCACGACCGCCACCGCGACGGTCGCCATCGTCGCGGAGCGCGAGCGCGGGACGGTGATGCTCCCGGACGGCGCCTTCGCGGCGTCCTCGATGAGGTCCACGGCGTCGTCCAAGGTGAGCCAGAAGCGGGTCATCTCCGGGTCGGTGAGCGTGACGCGTCCGGACCGCTCGGCCTGCGCGCGGAGCGCCGGGATGACGGACCCGCGCGACGCGAGCACGTTCCCGTAGCGGGTGAGGGTGAACGCCGGCACGGCTCGGTCGCGGACGGACTGGAACGTCCGCTCCATGAGCGCCTTGCTCATGCCGTAGGCGTTGACGGGGGCGCACGCCTTGTCGGTCGAGATGCCGATGACACGCGTGACGGACCCGGAGCGCAGCGCCTCCCGCACGACGTTCGCGGAGCCGAGCACGTTGGCGTTGATGCACGCCAGCGTCTCGCGCTCGGCCTCCGGCACCCTCTTGTAGGCGGCCGCGTGGATGACCACGTCGATGTCGCGCATCGCGCGCCCGAGCGCCTCCGGGTCCTGCACGTCCCCGAGCAGGCAGCGGACGCCCGGGAACCGCTCCGCGAGCGCCGCCTGCTTGACCTCGTCACGGCTGTAGACGGTGATGGCGGCGTCCCAGCCCTCCGCGACCGCCCGGCCGATGATGGCGTGCCCGATGGAGCCGGTGCCGCCCGTGATGAGCAGCCGGCCCCGGATGCTCACTCGTCGTCCAGCACGTCGTCGTCCGACTGCGGCTCCACGTCGGGGCTGCCGTCGTCGTCGTCCAGCACGTCGTCCTCGTCCTCGTCCGGGGTCGGCAGCGCGCCGTCCCCGTCGTCGTCCGGGATGACCGAGTCGATGGTCATGGACATGATGCGGTCCATCGGGCCCCTCCTAGAACAGCCGGCGGGACGGCGCGAGCACGAGGCTGTCGCCCGGCCACGACCGGAGCATCCGGTTGAGTTGGCTCATCGCGAGGATGTCGAAGGCGGGCCGCTCCGGGCGCGCCGCGCTGTTGTGGTTGGGGTCGCGGACGATGGCGACGCGCTTCCCACGCCGGTAGCCGTCCGCCGAGACGAGCGCCGCGTGCCCGTCGCGGAACGTCCATTGCGTCAGCCCCGACCGGGCGATGGGCCGGGAGAGCCCGACCCGGACCGTCTTGCCGTAGTCGTTCCGGGCGTGCCCGTCCAGCGTCTTGCCGGCGTACGTGTAGCCCCGCCACTGCGGGTACGACCAGTAGCGGTGGCAGATGATGACGGGGCCCCGGTTCCGGGCGATGTCGAGCACCTGACCGGCGGTGAGCCCGACCCGGTACTCGTACGGC
>JALOOH010000053.1 GCA_025454515.1 Chloroflexota bacterium | reverse complement strand
CCGCTCCGGCTGGTAGAAGTGACCGTGGACGACGAGGCGACCGCGGCTCACCGGGGACTCAGCGCCCCTCCTCGGCGGCGCGGTCGCGGGTCGTCGCGACCGCGTGGCGGACGCGGACGGTGCTCGATGCGCCCGGCGCGAGGCGGAGCGGCCACGTGAGGACCAGGGCGCTCCCCTGGTACACGCGCTCGAAGCCCGCCTCCGAGTTGGAGACCGTCTCGATGGGGCCCCAGAACGCGTCGGCGGGGGGCTCGGGTCGGGTGGCCACCTCGACGCCGATGTACGTGTTGCCCGAGCGGATCACGTCCACCCCGTCCGCCGTCCCGGCGGCGTCATGCGCGGTCCGCTCTCCGTCCACCGCGTACCACGCCGCGGGGTTCCCGCCCCCGCCGAGCATCGTGAGCGCCCACTCGACCGCGAGCGTCGCGTCGATCGCCGCCGACCCGAGGTTCTCCAGGGTCACCGTCTCGTCGAGCGTCGGCCCGGCGCGGTCCGGCCCCACGGCGATCGTCTTGGTCGCCCGCACGGGGACCCGCGCGCCGCCCGCGCGCACGGACCCCTCGCGCACCATCGTGACGTGGTCGTCCGCCAGCTCGGCGACGGCGTACGGGCCGTCCACGAGATCGCCGAGCTCGTCGAAGGCCGCCCCGAGGAAGTCGTCCGGCGTGGTCCCCGGCGGCAGGACGTGGACCAGGCCGCCCCGTCGCTCGTACGCGTCGTAGCGGAGCCGGTCGGCGAGGCCGGGCTCCTTCGTGGAGACCCGGTCGTGGATCGATCCCACCCCGTCGCCGTCGGCGGTCGCGTCATGCGCGCCGCCCGCGACGAGTCGCCGCTCGTGCTCGACGAGCGTCTCGTGGTACGCCTCCGGGCGCCGCCGCATGACCGCCGCGAGCGCGTGCGCGACCGGACGGACGTCCCACGTGCCGACGCCGCCCCCCTCGGTCGGCTTGACGATGACGACCTGGCCGGGGGTCGCGAGGAGCACCTCGTCGATCCCGTCCATGTCGGCGTCGACGACCCGGGCGCCGTCCACGCGCTCCCCGGCAGCGCGCGCGGCACGGTCGGCGATGTCCTCGGCGAGGATGAGGTGCTCGTGCGTCGCCAGGCGCATGTGGCTGATGTAGATGCCGCCGAAGAGGCCGTGCCAGTAGCAGTCGTTCGACTGCCCGCGCATCAGGTGGTCGAGGGCGGCGTCGCGGGCGGCCCCTGCCGGCATCGCCTCGACCTTCTGCGAGACCCCGAGCATCCGCTTGTGGAGGTCGTTGATCTCGCGGTACTTCACCTGGAAGTTGCGCCAGAAGCCGCCGCGGAGGTAGCGGGCCTCGGGCCGGCGCTCCGCCTGCGCCCGGTGGAGGAGGTCGGCGAAGACGAGCGATTCCCCCGCGGGCAGGACCCACTCGCCCATCTCGGCGTACGAGGCCGTCGGCAGGTAGACCCGCCCGATCGGCGCGCGCTCGGCGAGCCAGCCGCCGGGCGTGATCGTCGTGAGCCAGTCGGCGTTCGCCTCGAGCGCCGTGAAGAACCGGTCCACCCACCGGTCGGCGCCCCAGCAGTGATCCCACGTCGTGGGCCACGAGCCGAACTTCTCGCCGTCGTCGCCCATGACGCCGACGCGGTCGCCCTCCTCCGTCGCGTGGGCGCGCAGGTAGCCGATCACGTCGTCCACGTCGCCGAAGGGGATCCGGTAGCGCAGGCCCTGCTCGGTGCCGAAGACGCGGAGGATCGCCCCCTGGTCCTCGGTCGTGTACGCGCCCCACAGGGCGTCCTCCGGGATCGCGGCGGCGCGGAAGTGGTTGTCGTCGACGATCGTGTAGCGGTAGCCGGCGCGGACGAGAGCCGTGGGCAGGTCGGGCTCCCAGACGCGCTCGGCCAGCCATGCGCCGGTGGGCCGGGCGCCGCTCAAGGCCTCGACCGCGTCTGCCATCCGCACCAGCTGCGCCACGCGGTCGCGCTCGGGGAGCGACGCGAGGACCGGCTCGAACATCCCGCCGCCGAGCAGCTCGACCCGACCGCGCCGCACGAGGGTCCGCAGGCGCTCGACGAAGTCGGGTCGCTCCGCGGCGAGCCACTCGAGGAGCGGCCCGGTGTAGTGCAGGCCCAGGCGGACGCCGGGATGCCGCTCGAGCGCCTCGAGCATCGGAAGGTAGGCGGTCTCGTAGACCTCCGCGAAGACCCAGCCGAAGTTGCCCACGGGCTGGTGATTGTGGAGCGCGAGCGCGAGCGAGATCCGAGGCGCCACCGTGGCAGGTCCTTCCGCTGATGTGTCGCGTGGATGGGTCGCGCCGGTCCCCCGACGCAGGGCCGCCCCGGTCAGCCCGCCTCCGTCACGAGGGGAGGTGCGGCCCCGGCGGCCTCGTGGACCGCGACGCCCGCGGCCGGGAGGTAGAGCTGCTCGACGTACTCGTGGAGCATCCGCGTGGTGGAGAAGCGCCAGATCGTGCTCGCGATCGCGGACCGGACGAGCTGGAGCCACGCACGGGGGACCCCGTTCGCGTCCCGCTCGTAGTAGCGCGGGACGACCTCCGTCTCCAGGAGCCGGTACAGGTCCATCGCGTCGGCGTGATCCTGCGCGCCCTCATCCGGGTCGTTCTCGCGGCCGCCGATCGCCCAGCCGTTGTCGCCGTTCCAGCCCTCGTCCCACCAGCCGTCGAGCACGGAGAGGTTGAGGACGCCGTTCTGGGCCGCCTTCATCCCGGACGTCCCCGACGCCTCGAGCGGGCGGCGCGGGGTGTTCATCCACACGTCCACGCCCTGGACGAGGTACCGGGCGATCCGCATGTCGTAGTCCTCGAGGATGAACACGCGCCCCCGGAGGCGGTCGCCGCGCGACCGGCCGAAGATGTCCTCGATGACCTGCTGGCCGGGCCGGTCGGCGGGGTGCGCCTTGCCCGCGAAGATGAACTGCACCGGCCGGTCGGGGTCGTCGATGAGCCGCGCCAGGCGGTCCATGTCCCGGAAGATGAGGCTGGCGCGCTTGTACGTCGCGAACCGCCGCGCGAATCCGATCGTCAGGGTCGCGGGGTCCAGCTCGGTCTCCAGCGCCGCGAGGACGGACGGTGCCTCGCCGTGGCGCGCGAACTGCCGGACGAGCCGGCCGCGCGCGAAGTGCATGAGGTCGCGCTTCTGGCGCAGGTGCGCCTCCCAGAGCTCCCGGTCGGGGAGCTTCCCCACCTTGTCCCAGAACCGCGTCCCGTTGGTACGGCCGTCGAGGTCGTCGAGGTCCGCGTCCATATAGCGGGCGTACAGCTGGGTCATCGGCACGCCGACCCACGACGGGGCGTGGACGCCGTTCGTGACGGCGAGGATCGGCCGCTCGAGGATCGGGCTCCACGTCGCGTTGGCGGTCTGCGCATGCAACCGGCTCACCGCGTTCGCGCCGTTGGTCAGCCGGAGGGAGAACGCGGTCATGTCGAACTGACTGCGATCGTCCTCGACGCCGAGCCCCCGCCCCAGGATGGCCTCGATGGGGACCCCGCCGGTGCGCGGCCGGCCGTCGCCCTCGAAGAGCGGCCCGGCGACACGTCGCACGAGGTCCGCGTCGAAGCGCTCGTTGCCCGCCGAGACCGGCGTGTGGATCGTGAAGACGCTGTCCCGCCGGACGGCGGCGAAGGCCTCGTCCACCGACCCGCCGGCGGCCACGAGCTCCCGCGCCCGCTCGGCGAGCAGGAAGGCCGAGTGGCCCTCGTTGAGGTGCCAGACCGCCGGCGCGATCCCCAGCGCGCGCAGCGCGCGGACGCCACCCACGCCGAGCACCAGCTCCTGGTGGAGGCGCATCTCGCGGCCGCGCACGTAGAGGATGTGCGTGATCGGCCGGTCCGCGGCGTCGTTCTCCGCGACGTCCGTGTCGAGGAGCAGGATCGGCGTCCGCCCCACCTGCGCCCGCCACACCGCGACGGTGACCGTCCGGCCCGGCAGCTCCACGGGGACGGTGAGCGGATCGCCGTTCGCGTCCGCCACCCGCAGGATCGGCAGCGCGGCCGGATCGAAGTCGGGGTACGCATGCTCCTGGTGGCCGTCCGCGTCGATCGTCTGCCGGAAGTAGCCGTTGCGGTAGAGCAGGCCCACGCCGACGAACGGGATGGCCATGTCGCTCGTGGTCTTCGTGTGGTCGCCCGCGAGGACGCCCAGGCCGCCGGAGTAGACGCCGAGCGACTCGTGGACGCCGTACTCGGCGCAGAAGTAGGCGATGGGGCCGGCGAGGTCGTGGCCGTGTCGGCGCGCGAACCAGTGGTCCGACCCGGCGGCCATGTACGCGTCGAACCGGCCGACGACGTCCTCCGCCTCGGCCATGAACCGCGGGTCCGCGAGGAGAGGGGACCAGTCCACGCTCGTGAGAAGCGCGCTCACCGGGCTGTGATGGCGCGTCCATGTCTGCGGGTCGATCCGTGCGAAGAGCCGGCGGGCGTCCGGGTGCCAGGCCCACCAGAGGTTGTAGGCGATCCGGCGCAGGCCATCGAGCGGCGGCGGGATCCGGATCTGCGGTCCGGGCAGGGTGGGGACTGCGACGAGAGGCTCCATGTCGGGCGGATGATAGCGCCGCGCGAGACGACGTGTGAACCGGTTTAGTAGCCGCGTGCGTCGCGAGATCCGCCGCGGCACGCGCCGCGGCATCCGCCGCGGCACGCGCCGCGGCATCAGCCACGGCATCCGCCGCGGCACGAGCGGGCCGGCGGCGCGGGCGCCATGCGTCCCGGACCCGCCGGGCCCGCGGCGTCCGCTCGGCCGGCACGACCCGCGGGTACCATGGGGTCGTGCGCGTCTCGATGATCGCCTCCGAATGCGAGCCGTGGGCCAAGACCGGTGGCCTCGGCGACGTCGTGGATGCGCTCGCCCGCGCCCTCGGTCGCACCGGGGCCGACGGGTCGTCGCGGATCGACGCCCCCGTCGACGTCTTCCTCCCGCGCTACCGTGCGATCGCCGTCCCCGCGGGCGCGACCGCGGTGACCATCCGCGTGCCCGACCCGGTCGCCGCGGATGGCGCCACCGACGTGGACATCCTGTCCGTGGATGCCGACGGGTACCGGCTCCGGCTCGTGGACCTCCCGGCGGCCTTCGATCGCGACGGCTATTACGGGACCCTGGTCGGCGACCACCCGGACAACGCGTGGCGGTTCGGGATGCTCTGCCGGTCCGCGCTCGAGACCATGCGCGTGGAGGCCCGGCCGGTGGACGTCGTGCACGTCCACGACTGGCAGGGGTCGCCCGCCATCCTCTACCGCGACGCGTGGTACTGGGGGGATTTCACCCTCGGGCGCACGGCGTTCGTGCTCACGCTCCACAACCCCGCCTACCACGGGTGGACGCACGCGCCGGACGTCTGGACGCTCGGCCTTCCGGGCAGCGTCGGCGACGCGTACGGCCTCGACATCCTCCGCACGGGGATCGAGCGCGCGGAGATGGTGAACACGGTGAGCCCCACGTTCGCGGTCGAGGCGCGGACACCCGAGATGGGCAAGGGTCTCGACTGGGCGCTCACCGCCCGCGGCGACCGATTCGTCGGGATCCTCAACGGGATCGACACCGAGCAGTGGGACCCCGCGCGCGACCCGGCGCTCGCGGCCACGTACGGCCCGGGCGCCATGGCCGGCAAGGCCGCCTGCCGGGCCGCCCTCGCGGACGAGCTCGGCTTCGACCCCGACGCTCCGGGCCCGATCGCGGGCGCGGTGGGCCGGCTCGACCCGCAGAAGGGGTTCGACCTGGTGGCAGATGCCGCGCCGGCGATGGTCGAGGCGGGGGTGCGGCTCGTCGTGCTGGGATCCGGCGACCCGTCGATCGCGGACCGCCTCCGCGCGGCGGCCGCGGCCCTCCCGGACCGCATCGCGATCCGGGAGACGTTCGACCGCGACCTCGCTCGCCGGATCTACGCCGGCTCCGACCTGTTCCTCATGCCCTCGCGGTTCGAGCCGTCGGGCCAGTCGCAGATGATCGCGATGCGGTACGGCACGCCGCCGGTGGTCCGCGCGACCGGCGGCCTCGCAGACTCCGTGGTGGACGCCGACGCGGAGCCGGAGCGGGGGACCGGCTGGACCTTCGTCGAGGAGTCGGGTGCGGCCCTTGCGGCCGCGGTCGCACGCGCGACCGCGGCGTACGCCGACCCGGACAGGTCGCGCTGGGACGCCGTCGTCGCGCGCGGGATGGCGCACGACTGGTCGTGGGAGGCGGGGCCGGTCGCGGGGTACCTCGACATGTACGCGAGGGCGATCGCCGCCCGGCGATAGGCTCGCCCCGGTCGCGTCGCGTCGCGCCGCGCGCCGCGGTCTCGAGCCCGCGCACGTGCACCCGCTCCGGGCGCGTGCACCCGTTCCGAGCGCGTGCACCCGGCGGTGAGCGGCGGGTGATCGGAGGTCGATATGGTGCGCCGCGGGCGTCTCGCTCCGCACCGCGCCAGGTGGGGGGAGCGGGCCAGCGGGCGTCGGGGCGTCCCGCCGAGGCCGCCTCCGGGGTCATCCCCGGGGGCGGCCGACGACCAGGGTCCGCCCCGCGGCGAGCCGATCAGCCGCGGTCGGGGAGAAGCGCCTCGCGGACGACGGCCGCGTCGATGCCGCTCCGGTCGGCCGCCTCGCCATCGCGCGGTCGCGCACGCGCGGCGGAGGCGTCGCGGCCCCGCGCGTCGGTGGGCTCGGTCGCCCACACGTCGTGATACCGCCGCTCGAGGAGGAACCGCGATCGGTCGCCGCGAAGGAGGGAGTTGCTCATCTCCACGGGCACACTGGCCGAGTCGAACGCGACGCGGCGCAGGAGCAGCGCCGGCGCGTGACGCGGGACGCCCAGGAGGTGGGCCTCGCGCGGCGTCGTCACGACCGGCTCGAACGACTCGAGCGCGCTCTCGAGCTCGCACCCGTAGTCCTCGCGGAGGATGTCGTACAGCGAGCGGCCGGCGAAGTCGTGCGCCTCGAGCCGTGGGAACCGGGCGAGGGGCAGCCAGGTCGAATCCACCATGAGCGGCTCGGACTCCACGAGGCGGAGCCGATCCAGGCGCAGGAGGGGATCGCCCGGCAGGCAGCCGAGGTCCTGCGCGAGCTGTCGGCTGGCGTCCTCGATCTCCACCGCCAGGACCCGCGTCGCGACCTGCATCCCGCGGGCGCGCAGGGCAGCCGCGACGGTGAAGAAGCCGGAGATCTCCGTCGCGACCGGCGGACGCGTGACGAACGTGCCGCGGCCCTGGTGACGCGTGATGAGCCCGCGCTGCTCGAGCTCCGCGAGCGCCTGGCGGAGCGTGGCCCGGCTGATGTCCAGGACGCGGCAGAGCTCGCGCTCAGGCGGCAGCCGCGTGCCGGGCGCCCACTCGCCGGACCGGATGCGCGCCTCGGCCCTGCTCGCGACGATCGAATGAAGCGGTTCCTTGCCCACCCGCGCGGGTATCCTCCTGCCTGGGTGCCTGTCCCCGGAGTGTACGGCAGGTCCATGGCATAGGTCTGAACCAATCGGCGCGCCGACAGGCGGGCTCGCGTGCCGCGGCGGCGGGAGGGTGCGATGGCACGGACGACGGGAGATGCGCCGGCGATGCCGCCTGGCGCGGGGGGTCCGTCCGCCGTCGACCGCTCGCTCCTCGACCCCGCCCGGCTGCGGGCGCGACTGGCGGCCGCGGTGCCGCTCGCGGCAGCTGACCCCGGCTCGGTCGTGGTCGTCCGCGCGCCGGGCCGCGTGAACCTCATCGGCGAGCACACCGACTACAACGACGGCCTCGTCCTGCCCGCCGCGATCGACCTGGAGATCCGCATCGCCCTCGTCCCCACCGACGACCGCCGCGTCGAGGTCGTGCTGGACGCCACGGGCGAGCGCGCGGGGTTCGACCTCGACGAGGTCGTCACCGCGGGTACCGCACGGCGGGGCGGCTTCATCGACTACGTCGCCGGCACCGCCTGGGCCATGCACGAGGCCGGCCTCCCGCTCCGCGGCTTCCGCGGGCTGCTCGCGAGCACCCTGCCCCAGGGCTCGGGCCTCTCGTCGTCCGCCGCGCTGGAGCTGGCCTCGGCGTGGGCGCTCTCGCCGGCGTCCGACCCCGCGATCGATCCGCTGACGCTCGCGCGCATCTGCCAGCGCGGCGAGAACGCGTACGTGGGCGTCGCCTGCGGCCTGATGGACCAGTTCGCGTCGTCGTGCGGGCGTGCGGACGGGGCGGTCCTCCTCGACTGCCGGTCGCTCGACCACCGTGCCGTCCCACTGCCGCTCGACGACCTCGCGGTCGTCGTCTGCCACACCGGCTCGACCCGGAAGCTGCAGGCGAGCGAGTACAACGCGCGCCGGGCGCAGTGCGAACGCGCCGTCGCGGTCCTCGCCGCCCGGGGCCTGCCGGTCCGGGCTCTGCGCGACGTGACGCCCGGCATGCTCGACGGCCTGCGGGGGGTCCTCGACGACGAGACCTTCCGTCGCTGTGCGCACGTCGTCGAGGAGGACGTCCGTGTCGAGGAGACGGTCGCGGCCCTCGGGCACGGCGACCTCGCCGCGGTGGGGCGGCTCTTCGCCGCGAGCCACGCCTCGCTCCGTGACCTGTACGAGGTCAGCTCGCCCGAGCTCGACGCCCTCGTGGACATCGCGAGCGGGGTCCCGGGCGTCGTCGCCGCGCGGATGACCGGGGCCGGGTTCGGCGGCTGCACCGTGAACCTGGTCCGCCGCGACGCCGTGGACGTGCTCGCCCGCGAGGTTCTCGCGTCGTACCCGGCGCGGACCGGCCTGGTCCCGCGGGTGCTCGCGGTGGACCCGGCCGCCGGCGCGGGGGTCGCCTGACGCGGGGGGTCGCCTGACGCGCGCGACCGGGTGACCGACGGCCCTCCCCGCGGAAGCCGGCGCGGCGCAGACTGTTCGGGCTCATCAAGGCTCGCCGGTGCAGCCGGCAGGAGGGTCGATCCATGAAGGCTCGCACCGCCGTCGCCCTCTCCGTGGGGCTCTCCCTCGCGGCCACCGCGCTCGCGGTCTCGTACGCGCGCAAGGTCCGCCCCGTCTTCCGGACGTGGGGGGCGACGGACGACGAGCTCGCCGCCCCGATGCCGGGCGACGAGGCCGTCACCGATCCCAGCTGGAGCGTGACGTACGGCGTCACGATCGCGGCGCAGCCCGCCGACGTCTGGCCGTGGCTCGTGCAGATGGGCGTGGGCCGGGCCGGCTTCTACAGCTACGACATGATCGAGAAGCGCCTCGGGCTCGACGTCCACTCGGTCGAGCTCATCGTCCCCGAGCTGCAGGGGCTCGCGGTGGGCGATGCGATGCCCTTCGGCGCCTTCGACCTCCCCGTCGTCTCGCTCGAGCCCGACAGGCTGCTCCTGCTCGAGGCGGAGGAGTCCACCGTCGGTGCCGGGTCCTTCTGCTTCGAGCTCCTCCCGATCGAGGACGGGACGCGGCTGGTCTTCCGCGGCCGGGCACGGTTCGCCGACTGGGACGTGGATTCCGCGACGAAGTCCGCGGCGGGCCTGCGCCAGCTGCCGATGATCCTCGGGTTCGAGCCGGGCAGCTTCGTCATGTTCCGGCGGATGCTCCTCGGGCTGAAGGAGCGCGCCGAGCGGACCTCCCGGGAGGGTCGCGACGCGATGACCGCCCCCGACGGCTGGTGGGCGGAGCGCGTCATGGTCATGGACCAGCAGCTCGCCGAGCGCGAGGCGATGCTCGACGAGGGCGAAGCGGACGCCGAGGCGACGATCGAGGCCGAGGCGGAGGCGAAGAAGGAAGCCGTCCTCACGAGCGTGAGGGAGCAGGTCGCCGAGGCGAAGGCGCGCGTCGAGAAGGTCCGCAGGACGGTCCGGGCCGAGGCCTCGAAGGCCGGGGGCGCGGCCACCGCGGAGGCGCCCGCCGGGGACGACGGCCCGGGCCCGGTCCACGTGACGGAGCCGCCGGAGCCGGCGCCGGCCGAGCCGGAGTCCTGAGGGCGGGGCGGCCCCGGCCGAGCCGGGGTGACGCTCGCGCCTACGACGCCTCGCCCGCGGTCGCGCGGAGGAGGTGCGCGCCCGCGGGGCCCACGGGGGCCGCCGCGAGCGGCAGTGCCGGCCACGGCCGCGGGTCGGGGTCGGGCTCCCACTCGCCGGTCGCGGGGCTCACGGCGTAGGTCCAGCCGGGTCCGTCGGCGGCGATCGACGCCAGGGCGTCGGCGACGGCGTCGATGTCCGCCTCCGTCGTCGCGAGCCCGAAGCTCATCCGCACGGCGCCGGGCAGGGCGGGGGACTCGCCCGCGCGCAGGGCCTCCCTGATGGCGGCCGCCGACCCGTCGTCCATGTGGAGCAGGTGGAGCATGAGCGGGTGCGCGCAGAAGCAGCCGTGTCGCACGCCGATCGCGTGCTCGGCGCTCAGGATCGACGCGACCTCGCCGTGGTCGTACCCGTCCACCGCGAACGTGACGAGGCCGATGTGCGGCTGGTCCAGACCCCACGTGAGGTGGACGCGGACGCCCGGGATCGCGGAGAGCCGCCCGACCGCGTGCGCGTGCATCGCGAGCTCCTCGGCCGCGATCGACTCCATCCCGATCCCGGCGAGCGTCTCGCACGCGATCCCCATCGCCACGGCGCCGAGGACGTTGGGCGAGCCTGCCTCCTGGCGGTCGGGGAGCGGAGCCCACATGACGTCGTCGAGGGTCACGAACCGGACCGCCCCGCCGCCCCACAGGAACGGCTCGGTCTCCTCGAGCCAGTCGTGCCGGCCGACGAGCGCGCCGGCTCCGTACGGCGCGTAGAGCTTGTGCCCGGACATCGCGAGGTAGTCGATCCCGTCGCGGGCCATGTCCACCGGGAGGTGCGGCGCGAGCTGCGCGGCGTCCACCATGAACCGGGCGCCGTGGGCGTGCGCCGTCTCGCTGATCCGTCCGAGCGGCCAGATCTCGCCGGTCACGTTCGACGCGCCCGTCGTGGAGACGAGGATCGGGCCGCGCCCGGCCCGCTCCGTCCCGTCCGGGGCCATCCCGCCGGCCCGCTCCTCGCGCAGTGCGGCGTCGAGCTGCGCCACGAGGTCGTCCGGGGAGGCCGGGACGGGCAGGTATCGGACCCGCCCGTGATGCGTCCCGTGGCGCCAGGGGAGCATGTTCGCGTGGTGCTCCACGGCGAAGACGAGCACGGTCGTGCGCTCCGGGAGAGCGCTCGCGAGCAGGTTGATCGCGTCGGTCGTGTTGCGCGTGATGACGACGGCGTCGTCGGGCCGCCCGCCCACGAACGCGCGGATCGCCTCGCGCGCGCGCTCGTACAGCTCGGTCGAGACGCGGCTCTTGAACCCTGCACCGCGGTGGACGCTCGCGTACCAGGGCAGGACCTCGGCCACGCCGTCGGCCACGGTACGCAGCGCGGGCGCGCTGGCGGCGACGTCGAGGTTCACGTAGCGGCGCGTGCCGCCGGTCACGACGGGGACCTCGATGTCCGCGCCGACGATCTCCCGCGGCGAACCCGCGAGCGCGCTCCGCATCTCCGCACCTCCGCCGGCCCCCGCCGTCTCCGCGGGGGCGTGCCTCGCGACGCAGCCTAGCCGACCCCGGGGTACCCTGTGGCCGCTCCCGCTCGCACCCCCACGCCCCCGCCCGCAGCCCGGAGGTCCGATGACGTCGGTCGATGCCCGAGCCCTCGCCGAGACGTTCGGCGGCGCCGATCCGGCCCGCCCGCTCGAGCCCGACCTGCTGCCGCCGGTCCCGGCCCTCCCCGCCGGCGCGGACCCGAGCGAGGCGGACGCGGTCCTCGCGGACGGCGCCGACCAGGGCCCCCGGATCCTCACCGTCCTCCACGAGCACCTCGGGACCCAGCCCGAGTGGACCATCGAGCAGGGCCGCGGCTTCACGTGGTGGCCCGGACGCCTGCCGCTGACGGTCCGCATCGGCGATCCGGTCGTGCTGCATGGCCTGTCGGTCGTGCGCGTCACGACGACGACGCCGCTGCTCCGCGACGTCCCGGCCTCTCCGGCGACCGCCGAGCGCATCGCCGCCCACAACGCCCGGGCGGCGGTCGACGGTCTCGTGTGGGATCCGGACGCCCGGACGGTCGCGCTCGCCTCCGACATCTGGTGCCACGCCGGCGACGCGTGGCTGGACCCCCTCGTCTACTCGGCATCCGGGCTGCAGGTCGCGATCGCCGAGTCGAGCGCGGACGAGCTGCGCGAGGAGATCGGCGGGGAGGTCGCCGCGGTCCCGCACCCCACGTCAGGCACACGGGTCGAGCACGACGAGCTCGTGGACGCCGGCGCCGCCTTCGCGGCCGCCGGCGACCGCTCCACGCCGTTCACGGAGGGCGACCTGCGGACCCTCGTCCGCAGCCCGCTCGGGCTTCTGCCGTTCGCCGTGCACGGGCCCGATGCGATGACGGCCGAGGTCCCGGCACGATCCGGGGACGGCCTCATGCCGGGCATGGCGGCCCAGGAGCGGACCCGCGCGATCATCGACGCGGCCCGACGCGACCGGACGGATCCCGCGCGGGCCCACGAGGCGGCGTGGCTCGCCGCGATGGGCCTCGCCGGCGGGCCCGCGGCGGGCTCGACGCCGAGCGTGCCGTCGCGCCCCGGCACCGCCCTGCTACGGATCTCGTTCGGCGACCGGCACCCCCAGTACGGCGCAGGCCTCGCGATGCGGCTCCGGCTGCCGCTGCGGGCGAGGTCGGTGTCGGACGCCGCCGTCCTCGCGTCGCGGCTGAACCGGCGGGAGCTGACGGACGTGAAGCTGGCGCCGTTCGTGGGCGCGTGGTCGGCGGAGGGGGACGCGCCCGTCTTCGTCACGCACTTCCCGGTGCCGCTCGCCCGCGGCCTGGGGTCGGACGACCGGCTCGCGATCCTCGCGACGTTCGCCGCGTGGATGCGCGAGCGGGCGGCATGGGCCACGGCGGCCGCGCTCGACGGACCGGAGGGAGGGACATGAGCGATCCGCACGGCGATCCACACCAGGAGGAGCGGGCGCGCCTCGCGGCCGAGCACGCCAGGCTCGCCGCCGAGTCGGCGGCCGAGGAGTCGATGGCGGCGGCAGCGGCGAGCGACCCGG
>JALOOH010000210.1 GCA_025454515.1 Chloroflexota bacterium | reverse complement strand
GCTCTACGACGGCTCGTTCCACACCGTCGACTCCAACGACCTCTCGTTCCAGCTCGCGGCCTCCATGGCCCTCCGCAAGGGCGTCATGGACTGCAAGCCCGTCCTCCAGGAACCGATCATGAGCGTGGAGATCCGCGTTCCGGAACGGTTCATGGGCGACGTCAACCGCGACCTGAACGGGCGCCGCGGCCGAGTCCTGGGGATGGACGTCGTCGGCGACGGGATGCAGGTGATCACCGCGACCGTTCCCCAGGCCGAGCTCTTCAGCTACGCCACCGAGCTGCGCTCCCTCACGGGCGGGCGGGGCACGTTCAGCGCAACGCTCGACCACTACGAGGACGTTCCCGCCCACCTCGCCGAGAAGGTGATCGAGGCCCACAAGAAGGAGCTCGAGGCCGCCGGTCACTGACCGGCCCCTCGCTCCGGCTCAGGCCTCGAGGGATCGCAGCGCCTCCTCGAAGGTGAAGCGCCCCTCGTAGAGGGCACGGCCCACGATTGCGCCAGCGCAGCCCAGTGCGCGCACGGCCCGCAGGTCGTTCGTTGTCGCGATCCCGGCGGAGGCGATGATCGCGCCGCGCCCCATCTCCACCACGCGCCCGAGGAGCGCGAGGTCGGGACCGGCCATCGTGCCGTCGCGGTCGATCGCCGTGACCTCGATTGTCTCGACGCCCGCATCCGCGAGGGCTGTCACGGCCTCCTCCACGGGCACGCCTGCACTACCCGGCACCCATCCGTGGCCGATCGCGACCCGCTCGCGGACGTCGAGCGCCACCGCGACGCGCTCCCGCCCATGGCGGGCCACGAGCCGGCGCACGAAGGCCGCATCCTCGAGGGCCGCCGTTCCGACCACGACGCGGGCCGCGCCCGCATCCAGCATCGCGGCCACGCTGTCGTCATCGCGCAGCCCGCCCGCGACCTCGACCCGGGCCGACTCCCCCACCCCCGCCACGATCGCCCGGAGCTGTTCCACCTGTCGCCTGCTCGGATCGCGGGCGCCGTCGAGGTCGACCACGTGGAGCCACCGCGCACCCGACCTGACGAACTCCGCTGCCACCGCCACGGGGTCACCGGGGTAGGAAGTCACCTCGCGGAAGTCTCCGCGCACGAGGCGGACTACCGCTCCCGCGTGAAGATCGACGGCCGGCAGGAGGTCGAAGCGTGCCTGGATCGCGGGCTTGCTCTGCATCATGTTGTCATGATAGCATTGTAGCACGCTAATATGGCATCAAGACGATCAACGAGGCCCGAACCCGATGCAGCCCCGCCCGGATGACTGGCGCAGCCCCGACACCGACGAGCTCCTGGATGCCCTCCTCGACCTGGAGAGCGAGGCCGAGGCGGCGGCCTTCATGCGCGACCTCTGCACGCTCGGCGAGCTCCGCGACCTGGCTCAGCGCTGGGCCGTGGTCCGGCTGCTCGACGACGGCCTTCACTACTCCGACATCTCTCGTCGGACGGGCGCGAGCACGGCGACGATCACCCGGATCGCGTCGTGGCTCAACCACGGCGAAGGTGGCTACCGCGCCGCCCTCGCGAAGGCTCGCAACCGCAGGACGACGCGTGCGACGGCCTACCCGGAGGCGCCGGTCCACGCGGCGGATGCGCGACGATGAGCCCGCGGCGGATGACCCTGGCGGTCCCCAACAAGGGCCGGCTGGTAGAGCCCACTCTGCGCCTGCTGCACGACGCCGGCCTCCAGTTCGAGGAGCGCGATCGCAGCCTCGTCAGCCGGGTGGAGAACGTCGACCTCGACATCCTCTTCGTCCGCACGAACGACGTCGTCGAGTTCGTGCGCGACGCGGTCGCCGATCTGGGGATCACCGGTGCCGACCTGCTGGCCGAATCCGAGGAGGATCTCCCCATCGTCCGCCGCCTCGGCTACGGCCGCTGCCGCCTGATGGCCGCGGTGCCCCGGGATGCGCTCGCGCAACGGGTCGAGGATCTTGCGGGCCTTCGCATCGCCACGTCCCACCCGCGAGCAACCCGGCGCTGGTTCATGGATCGATCCATCCCGGTACAGGTCATCTCCCTGTCCGGCGCCGTCGAGGTTGCGCCACGCCTCGGGCTGGCCGAGGCGGTGGTTGACCTCGTGTCGACCGGAACGACCATGGCCACGAACGGGCTTCGCTCGGTCGGTGATCTCCTCGCCTCGGAGGCCGTCCTGGTTGGCAACGCCGCGGCGCTCGCAGAGCGTGCCGATGACGTTGACCGGCTGAACACGATGCTGGGAGCAGTGCTGGAAGGCCGCCGCCGCAAGTACCTGATGATGAATGCGCCGGTGGAGCGGCTCGACGACCTCGAGGCGCTGCTGCCCGGCCTCGACGGACCCTCGGTGATCCCCCTCGCCCACGCCGGGATGATCGCCATCCACGCCGTTGTCGACGCCGACGACGTCTGGACCCTTCTGCCCCGCCTCAAGGGCGCCGGAGCCACCGGGATCCTCGTCCTGCCGATCGAGAAGCTCATCCCATGACGCAGGTTCGCGCGCCCAGCGCGCATTCCTTGCCGCCGACCGGGTACGCCTGGGAGGCGACCGACGAGCAGGTCGCCGAGCGCTACGGCGTCCCGCTCGCGCGGATCGTGCGCTTCGATCTCAACACGGCCCCGGCACCGCCCGACCTCGCCCTGCGCCTGCTGCGCGGCGGCGAGTTCGGGCGCGCGCTCTCCGAGTACGCGCCGTCGGACTACCGGGACCTCGTGCGGGCCGCCGCCAGCCGCTACGGCGTCGGGGCACGCGAAGTCCTCGTCGGGGCAGGCGCCGACGAGATTCTCGACCTGCTGGCGAAGGCATTCCTCCCACCGGGCACCTCCGCCGTCATCCCGACGCCCACCTACGCCATGTACCGCGTGCTGACCGAGCAGCGCCCCGCCCGGGCCGCCCTGGTCCCGCGCGCTTCGGCCGCCGACGGCTACGCCCTCGACGCCGCCGCGATCCGCGCTGCCGCCCGTGACGCCGCCCTGATCTGGCTCTGCGACCCGAACAACCCCACCGGGCTGCCGGAGCCCGACGGTGCGCTGGCCAGCCTCCTGGCGGGATTGCTGGCCGACGCCGACGACGAGCGGCGGACCGCGCCCGTCGTCGTCCTCGACGAAGCGTACGCCGAATTCGTCGGCCGCTCGCACGTCGGGCTGCGCGACGCCTATCCGCGCCTCGTGACGGTAAGGACGGCGTCGAAGGCCTACGCCCTCGCCGGGATGCGCGTCGGCTTCGCGATTGCGCGTCCGGAGCTCATCGCGGAGATCGAGCCGTACCGTCCGCCGGGTTCGGTCAGCATCCCGTCCGTGGCGGTCGTCGCCGCTGCCCTGCGGGACCCCGATGCGCCGGCCGCCAACGTCGCGCGCATCGTCCGGGAGCGGACCCGCCTGGGCAACGCCTTCGCTGCGAGCGGGTTCCCGGCCCGGCCGTCGGTGACCAACTTCCTCCTGGTCGATCTCGGCGGACGGGGCGCGGCACGGGCGATGGCGAGTGGCCTCCTCGCCCGCGGGCTGGTTCCGCGGACCTTCGGAGCAGACCACCCCCTCGCCGGGCATCTCCGGTTCACGGTCCGCGACGAAGCCCAGGACGGGCTGCTCATCGATGCCTTCACCGAGCTCGCCCCGATGGTGCGCGCCATCGTCGACGATCCAGGCGCACCCGCGAGACCGACATCACGCTCACGCTCGACCTCGACGGCAGCGGGGCCTCCGACGTCCACACCGGCGTGGGCTTCTATGACCACATGCTCGGGGCATTCGCGCATCACGGCCTCCTCGACCTGGCCGTCCAGGTGGTGGGCGACCTCGAGGTGGACGAGCACCACACGGTCGAGGACGTCGCCCTCGTCCTGGGCAGCGCGCTGGCCGAGGCGCTCGGCGATCGAGCGGGAATCAGCCGCTTCGGCGAGGCGGCAGTGCCGATGGACGAAGCCCTCGCGACCGCGGTCCTCGATGTCGGCGGGCGGCCGTACGCCGTCATCGACGTGCCCTTCCGCGGGGAGCGGATCGGGGCGCTGCCGACGGAGCTCGTGGAGCATGCTCTCGAGGCGTTCGCCCGGACGTCGGGAACCACGCTCCACCTGCGGGCGACGGGACGCAACGACCATCACGTCGCCGAGGCCGCGTTCAAGGCCCTTGGTCGCGCGCTCCGCGTAGCGATCGCGCCGGACCCCCGGCGGGCCGGGGTAGCGTCCACGAAGGGCAGCCTCGGGTGACCCGGATCGCCGTCGTCGACTACGGCGCCGGCAACCTCGTGAGCATCGACGAAGCCCTGCGCGCCGCCGGCGCCGAGGTCGTGCTGGCGCGGACGGAGGCGGACCTGGTGGGCGCCGACGCCCTCGTCGTGCCCGGTGTCGGTGCCGCCCGGCCCGCGATGGAACGGCTGCGGCGACGGCTGCGGCGGCGCGGGCTCGTGGAGCCGATCCGGCGCTGGATCGCCGCCGACCGCCCCTTCCTGGGCATCTGCCTGGGCATGCAGCTCCTGTTCGACGGCAGCGACGAGGACGGCGCGCGGACGCTCGGCGTGCTCGCCGGGCGATCTGCCCGCCTCGTCGACGCCCCCCGTCTGCCGCACATCGGCTGGAACGCGGTGCGCCGACGCCGGGAGCACCCCCTCTTCGCCGGCGTGGCGCCGGACGCTCCCTTCTACTTTGTCCACTCCTACGCGCCCGTCCCGGCCGGCCCGGCGTACCCGGATGTC
>JALOOH010000209.1 GCA_025454515.1 Chloroflexota bacterium | reverse complement strand
GCCGCCGGCCTCGACCGGATCGTCGCCCAGCCCGTCCCGGAGCGGGGCCTGGGCCGCGCGATCATGGATCGGCTGCGGAGGGCGGCAGCGACGCGCTGAGACGCCCCTCGGCGCGCGACCCCGCCGGGTGCCTCGGCGTCCCCTGCGCACCCGTGCCGCTATCATCGGCACCGCATGGACGGCGTGGTCCTCGTTCTGAACCAGAACTACGAGCCGCTGAACGTCTGCAACCTGCCCCGGGCGTTCCGGCTCGTCTTCGGCGACAAGGCCGAGGTGGTCGAGTACGACCACCAGGAGATCCGCACGCCGTCGAACGCCTATCGGGCCCCGTCGGTCATCCGGCTCCAGCACATGATCCGCCGGCCGCGCCCGCGTGTCCGCCTGTCGCGCCGCGAGGTGTTCGCGCGCGATGGCCACGTCTGCCAGTACTGCGGGCGGCAGGGTGGCGACATGACGCTCGACCACGTGATCCCGCGGCACCGCGGCGGTGCGCACACGTGGGAGAACCTCGTGACGGCATGCAAGACGTGCAACCACCGCAAGGGCGGGCGCATGCCGGACGAGGCACGCCTGCGACCCATGCGGGCGCCCGTCGAGCCGCGCAACGACGTCTACTCGCTCTTCGGGACGTACCTGCGCGACGACCGCAACGAGGCGTGGAGGACGTACCTCTTCCTCGGCCGGTCCTGAGCCGGCCCGCCGGCTCCGCGCGGCCGTGAGCGACGTGTCCCCCTCCGATCCCGCGTTCGGCGCGGCACCCTCCGATCCCGCGTCGGGTGCGGCCCTGGCCGGGAGCCTCGACGACCGCCTCCCGCCCGACGTCCTCGGCCTCCTCGCGGCGCTCGAGGGTGCCGGCTGCGACGCGTTCGTCGTCGGCGGGTCGGTCCGCGACCTGCTGCTGGGACGCGAGCCGCTCGACTGGGACCTGACGACCGACGCGGACCCACGGAAGCTGGCCGACCTCTTCCCGGGGTCGCGGTACGAGAACCGGTACGGCACCGTGACGGTGACCCGCCACGGGACGGAGTACGAGATCACGACGTACCGGACGGAGCGCGGCTACGACGACCATCGACGGCCGACGCAGGTCGCCTTCGGGGCCACGCTCGAGGAGGACCTCGCGCGGCGCGACTTCACGGTCAACGCGATGGCGTACGGCCGGGCGGCGTCGGGCGCGGACGGCGCCACGGCCCGGGAGCGCCGCCTCGTCGACCCGCACGGAGGGCGCACCGACCTCGATGCGCGGACGATCCGTGCCGTGGGCGTCCCGGACGAGCGGTTCGGCGAGGACGCGCTCCGCATGCTGCGGGCCGTGCGCCTCGCGTCGGTCCTCGGGTTCGCGATGGACCCGGCGACGCGGTCCGCGATCGAGCGCCATGCCGCCGACGTCGCGCACCTGTCCGGGACCCGCATCGGCGGGGAGCTGCGACGACTCGTGCTCGCACCGGTCCCGTCCGCGGGGCTTCGGTCGCTGGAGGCGACGGGCCTCCTCGCGGCGGCGATCCCCGAGCTCCGCGGCGATCGTGCCGTCCACGGCGGGCGTGCCGGACGTCGCCGAGGCGCAGGAGCGCCCGGAGGGCGTCGCGGACGGTCCTGCCCCGGACCGCGCCATCGTCGCCCGCGTGGCCGCGCTCCTGCACGACGTGGGCAAGCCGGCGGCCTTCGCGGACGGCCGGTTCCACCATCACGAGTCGGTCGGCGCCCACATGGCGGATGCGATCCTCGGGCGTCTCGCGTTCCCGCGCGACATCCGGGAGCGCGTCGTGCGCCTCGTGCGGCACCATATGTTCAGCTACGAGCCGACGTGGAGCGACGCGGCCGTCCGGCGGTTCATCCGGCGGGTCGGCGGCGACCTGCTCGACGACCTGCTCGACCTCCGGTCGGCGGACGACGTGGGCAGCGGGCTGCCGGCGGACGGGCCGCGGACCGTCGAGCTGCGGCGGCGCTGCCGGGAGCAGCTGGATGCCAAGGTACCGCTCGGCCGGGGGGATCTCGCCGTGGACGGCGATGACGTCGCTCGCGCCCTCGGGATCGCCCCGGGACCGCGACTCGGTCGCATCCTGGACCGGCTCACCGATCGGGTCGTGGACGACCCCGCTCTCAACGAGCGAGATACGCTGCTCGCCCTGGCACGGGCGATCGGCCGGAACCTGGAGGAGCGATGATCGAGCACCTGCTCGAGGCCGACCGGCTGCTCGCCCTGGGATTGCCCGACCGGGCGGAGCGCATCTACTGGCAGGCGGTCGAGACGGACCCGAGGAACGCGATCGCCGTCGTCGGACTCGCACGCGTCGCGTCCGAGCGCGGCGACGACCGCACCGCGCTCGAGTTCGCGAGGAAGGCGCTCGCGATCGACCCGGAGAACCCGGCGGCGATCCGGCTCACGGCGCGGCTCGCGGAGATCATCGCGACACGCGAGGCGGCGGGAGCGACGACCGCAGCGTCCGGGACCACGGGCGCGCCGGCGGACGCAACGGGCGCGTCCGGGCCACCGTCCGAGGCGCCGGCCGCACAGGGGCCGGCTCGCCCGGCCCCAGTCCCGCGTCGGGCGAAGCGTCACGGCCTGCTGGGCCGGCTGCTCGGAGGTCGATGAATGCGCATCCTCGTCACCGGCGGCGCCGGCTATGTCGGCTCCGTCACCGTCGAACGACTCCTCGACGCGGGCCACGACGTCGTGGTCGTGGACGACCTGTCCACCGGCCACCGCGCATCGGTCGCGGGCGAGGCCGCGTACGTGGACCTCCACTACGGCGACGCGCGCGCGATGACGCGCCTGTTCGTTGAGCAGCGCATCGACGCCGTGCTCCACTGCGGCGCCAAGTCGATCGTCCCCGAGTCGGTGGCCGACCCCGCCCTCTACTACCGCGAGAACGTCGTCGGCGGCATCGCGCTTCTCGACGCGATGGTGGCCGCGGGCGTGCGGCGCCTCGTCCTGAGCTCGACCGCGGCCGTGTACGGGCTCCCGGACATCGTTCCGATCCCGGAGGACGCGCCGCTGCGGCCGATCAACCCGTACGGCGCCACGAAGGCCGCGCTGGAGGGTGCGATCCGCTGGTACGGGGCCGCGTACGGGGTCCGCTCGATCCGGCTGCGATACTTCAACGTCGCGGGCGCATCGGAGCGGAACGGGGAGGCTCACGACCCGGAATCGCACCTGGTGCCGCTCGTCCTCGCCGCCGTCGAGGGCGGCCGGCCGGTGACGGTGTTCGGCGAGGACTACCCGACGCCCGACGGCACGTGCATCCGCGACTACATCCACGTGCTGGACCTCGCCGACGCGCACCTCGCCGCGCTCGAGGCCACGGCCCCGGAGGATCCGCGGACCGGCCCACCCGAGGGCTCCGAGCCGGTGGCCCTGAACCTCGGGACCTCCGACGGCTACTCGGTCCGCGCCGTCCTCGCCGCGGCGGAGCGGGTGACGGGCGTGGCGGTCCCGCAGCGGGTCGGGCCGCGTCGCGCCGGGGACCCGCCCGTCCTGATCGCCGACGCGCGCCTCGCGGCCGCCGTGCTGGGCTGGCGGGCGACCCGCACCGATCTCGACGCCATCGTGGGCTCCGCCTGGGAGTGGCGACGGCGCCACCCCGACGGCTACCGGATCTGAGCGCGCCCGGCCGGGGCGACGCTTCGGGGCCCGGCGGGGCGCATCGCGGCGCGTGCGCAACCCTTCCGCAACGGAAGGGGAACCGCGGCGGCACCGACACGCGCGCGGACGCGGCATACGCTCGTCGTCCACGCCGGGCGCCCGCCCGCGCGCGACCCACGAGGACACGATGGCCGCCTACCCGATCTCCGCGAACGACCTCACCGCCGCCACCGCCGGCCTCCAGGACACGCGCGCCGCGACGGCGACGGTCACGTGCGGCGCCTGCGGCTGCCGCCTCGAGCGATCGACCGCGGGGGACGGGAGCGCCATCTGGCGCCACTTCGCCGGCACGTCCGGCCACGATGCGCGCGGCTGCTCGGTCGCGTGCGCCGCCGCCGACCACGACGGGCGCGGCTCCGCGATCTGATCACCCCGCGTCGCCGGCGGGTCCTCCCCTGTCGGCAGCGTCCTCCCTGACGACCCCCGCAGTCCGCCGCGGGGGTCGTCGCTTTCCCGGGCGTCCCGGGGCCGGGATGGACGCTCGGCGTCTTACTCCTCCGGGTCCGGCTCGCCTGAGCCGCGCCAGCCGTCCGGCACCGGCCGGACGAGCCACAGGCCGATGAGCATCGTGATGAGCAGGCTCAGGATCGCGACCTGGTAGGCGGGCGTGCCGATCTGCGGGTACAGGATCGCGACGATGAACGTGAACAGCGGCACGCCGATGAGCTGCGACGCCTTCCCCACCAGGCCGTAGATCCCGTAGAACTGGCCCAGCTTGTCGGGCGGCGAGAGCCGGAGCATGAGGACGCGGTCGGAGATCTGCATCCCGCCGAGGCCGCTGCCCAGGAGGGCGCCCGCGATGAGGAAGGTCGGCTTCGTGAGGAGGAGGCCGCCGAGCAGCAGGCCCACGACCCACACGCCCAGCACGATCATCAGCGTCCGCTTGGGGCCGATCCGGTCGGAGAGCCAGCCCCAGAAGAAGCCGGTGATCACCGCGACGACGGTCAGCAGGAGGAGCACGAAGAGCGTCTCCTGGTCGGAGAAGCCCACCGCGCGGACCGCGAAGACGCTCATGACGACGATCACCGTGTTGAGCGCATCGGTGTAGAAGAAGCGGCCGAGCAGGAACCGGCTCAGGTACGGGACCTCGCGCGCCTCGCGGATCGTCGAGACGATCTGGTTCCACGACTCGGGGATGTCCGCCAGCCGGAAGATCGCGCCCTTCGCCGGCGGCTCCTTCACGACGACGAAGATCGGGATCGCGAACAGGCCGAAGAGCACGGCCGCGACGATGAAGCGCTGCTCCACGGAGAAGCCGCCCACGAGCAGGACGATCGCGACGAAGATCGTCCCCATGTAGCCCACGGCGTTGCCGAACCCTGAGACCTTGCCTCGCGTGTGGGGCGTGCTGACCTCGGGGAGCATCGCGTCGTAGTAGATGAGGGCCGACTGGTAGCTGAAGTTCGCGACGCTGTACAGGAGGATCCCCAGCGCGATCGGCGGGTACGGGATGAGCGCGCACGGGATGATCGTGAGGACCGTGAAGAACAGGAGGTACGGCAGTCGCTGCCCGCCCCGGTCGCTGATCTTCCCGAGGACCGGGCTGACGAGCGCGTTGAGCCCGACGGCCACGGCCGACGCGATCCCCAGCCACAGGTTGCCGTCGGCGTCGCCGAGCCCCTGGGTGAGCAGAAGGCCGATCGCGTTCGAGACGACCGCGAAGCTGAAGATCGTGTTCGCGAAGTCGTAGAGCGA
>JALOOH010000208.1 GCA_025454515.1 Chloroflexota bacterium | reverse complement strand
GGCTCGGGGCCGAGCGTTCGGTCGAACGAGTCGGCGAGGCTGTGGGCCGCGTCCGTCGAGACGACGACGGTGCGGTAGCCGCGCTCGGCGGCGAGGAGGGCGGTGGCGGCGGCGATGCTGGTCTTGCCGACCCCGCCCTTGCCGGTGTAGACGATGATCCGGGTCATGCCGCAACGATAGGGCGGATGGCCCGATGGGGCTCGGCGCTGCGCCGCCCGGTCGTCAGCCGCGCCGGCGGTAGCTGAGGATCGCCAGCGGGGCGAAGACCGCGACCAGGCCGACGATCCACGCCACCGCTCCGAGCACCAGGCCGGTGTCGGGCGTCCCGAGGAAGAGCCCGCGGGTGGCGTTCACGACGACCGTGACGGGGTTCGCCTCGGCGATCGGCTGGAGCCACGTGGGCATGGTCGCGATCGGCACGAAGGCGGACGACACGAAGGTGAGCGGGAAGATCGGCAGGAAGATCGCGCCCTGCGCCGCCGCGGCGGACTTCGACCGGAGGCCGATGTTCGCGGAGAGCCAGCTGATCGCGTAGCCGAAGAGAGCCGTGAGTGCGAGAGCCGCCGCGACCTGCAGCGGGCTTCCGGTCGGCCGGAAGCCGATCACGAGGCCCACGGTGAACATGATCGCGACCACGTAGAGGTTGCGGAGCAGGTCGGCCGTGGTGCGCCCGATCATGACCGCCGACCGGGCCATCGGGAGCGAGCGGAACCGGTCGATGACGCCCTTCTGCATGTCCTCGGCGATGCCGACGGCGGTGTTGGTGCCGCCGAAGACCACGGTCTGCACGAAGATCCCGGGCATGAGGAACGTGACGTAGCTGATCGGGCCCGGCACCGCGATCGCGCCGCCGAAGACGAATGCGAAGAGGAGCACGAACATCACCGGCGTGATCGTGTCGATCACGAGGAGCTGCGGGTTGCGGACCACCGCGAGCATGTTGCGCCGCGTGATGGCGATCGAGTCCGTCAGGATCCAGGCCGGGGTCCGGCGGACGGGGCGGCGGGCGAGGCCCGCGGCGGTCGGAGACGTCGTCGCGGCGCTCATGCGGTCACCTCGGTCGTAACGGCCGGAACGGGCTCCACGTTCGCGGTGGCGGCGGCGCCGCGTCGGCGCCCGAAGAGGCCACGCCGCGGAGGGGCAGCGACCTCCCGGGCGGCCTCGGCCGCCTCGGCGGAGCGGCCGGTGAGGGCGAGGAAGACGTCGTCGAGCGACGGGCGGTGGAGCGAGAGCTCCGCGACCTCGAGCCCGGCACCGTCGATGCGGCGCACGACCTCAGCGAGGATGCCGGCCCCGTGGTGGACGGGCAGCGTGATCCTGCCCGTGGCCGCGTCGACGCGCGGGTCGGCGGCCGCGAGCTCGCGGAGGAGGCCGATCGCCTCGGGGGTCCGGGCCGCGTCCACGATGCGCAGGTCCACGACGTCCTCGCCGAGCCGGTCCTTCAGCTCGGTGGACGTCCCCTCGGCGATGACGCGGCCACCGTCGATCACCGCGATCCGGTCCGCGAGACGGTCGGCCTCCTCGAGGTACTGGGTGGTCAGCAGGATCGTGGTCCCATCGCGCCTCAGGCCCTCGACCACCTCCCAGAGCGCGATCCGCGACGCGGGGTCCAGACCGGTCGTCGGCTCGTCGAGGAAGAGGACCGCCGGCCGGCCCACGAGCGACGCCGCCAGGTCGAGCCGACGGCGCATGCCGCCCGAGTAGGTCCGCGCCGGCCGGTCGCCGGCGTCGTCGAGCGCGAACGCCCCCAGCAGCTCGCCGGCGCGATCCTTCGCGGCGCGCCGCCCCAGGTGGAGGAGGGCCCCCACGAGCTCCAGGTTCTCGCGGCCGGTGAGGTTCTCGTCCACGGCCGCGTACTGGCCGGTGAGGCCGATCGCCGCACGGACCGCGTCGGGCTCCGTCATGACGTCGTGGCCGGCGACGGTCGCCCGTCCCGCGTCGGGGCGAAGCAGGGTCGCGAGGATGCGCACGGCCGTCGTCTTGCCGGCGCCGTTGGGGCCGAGGACGCCCACGAGCGAGCCCTCGTCGACGGTGAGGTCCACGCCCGCGAGCGCACGCACCTCCCCGTATCGCTTCTCGAGTCCCTCCGCGGTGACGGCGGGCGTCGGCATGACGGTCGTACCTCCCGGGCGGCGGGCGCCCCTGCGGGCGTCCTGCCCACCTATCGCGCGGGAGGGCGCCGCGGATGGGCACGGCGGGGTGGCCACTCCCGCCGCCCCGGCCGACCGTGCCTCTCAGTCGATCAGCCGCTCGCGAAGCACCTCCACGGTCGCCCGATCCAGGCCCAGTCCGTCTCGGACGTAGCCGTCGATGTCCCCGAAGCGCATCCGCATCTCGTCGAGGGACGCCTCGAGGTACTCCCGCCGCACCCCGTAGATCGGCTCGAGCAGGGCGGGATCGCCGCCCCGGGCCGCGAACGCGTCGATGGTCGGCTGCGTGTACGGGCCGAGCTGCTGGTTGGTGAGCAGGTAGTCGGTCATGACGTCCGCGTCGGAGACGCCGAGGAGCATGAGGGTGGCCGCCGCCAGCCACCCGGTGCGGTCCTTCCCGGTCGTGCAATGGAACAGGGCGGGCGTGTGCGCGCCGTCCGCGACCTCGATGAAGAAGCGCCGGAAGCCCGACGCCGCGCTCGGGAGGCGGATCACTTCGCGGTAGGCCGACACCATCACCGTCACGGCCTTCCCCCCGCCGAGCGCAGCCTCTGCCTCCGCGGGGTCGTCCGGGGTCACCAGGAGCGCGGCCAGGTCACGGTTCGTCGAGTCGCTGAGGACATCCAGCGCCACGCGAGCGACGCCGTCGGGCAGGATGCCGGGCTCCGCGACGCGCTCTCCGGCGGTGCGGAGGTCGTACACCGTGACGATCCCCAGCCGATCGAACGCCGCAAGATCGTCCCCGGCGAGGTCGTTGAACTCGGCCGACCGATAGAGCACGCCCCGCGCGACCGACCCACCCTGGGCGGGCCACCCGCCCAGGTCGCGCAGGTTGGGGACCCCCTGGATCCCCAGGCTCGCGCCCGGCTCAGGCATCGATGTCACCCGGCTCTCCCATCTCCCGTCCCCTCATGCTCCGATCGATCCGATCAGAGAAGCCCCGCGACGCCCTCGCCCAGGACGACCGCCCCGAGCACCAGGAAGACCGCGGCCATGACCGCCTGGTTGTGCTGTGTCAGCCACTCCTTCCAGCCCCCGAGCACCTGCTGCGCGCGGGCGCCCATGGCGAGGTAGACGCCCAGGGGCGCGGCGATCGACACGCTCGCGATCACCACGTAGATCGCGACGACGACGGCGTTCTCCGCGGTCGTCAGGCCGGCGGCGGCGATCGTCGTCGCGGCGGCGATGTTGAGCAGGAGGTTCTTGGGATTCACCCCGCCGAGCAGCGCCGCCATCCCCAGCGAGCGCGCGGGCGTGGTCCGGTCGAGCGCGGACATCCACGCCGGGAGCTCGGCCGTCTCGCCGTGACGCGGCCGCTGCCGCCAGTCGCGGGCGGCGAGGATCAGCAGGAGGATGCCGAGCGCGACCCGGAGGAGCGAGCTCCAGGTCGTCGCCGACGACCCCGCCGCGGTGTCCGCCGCGCCGAGCACGACGCCGCCGACGATCGTCACGATCGCGATCGCCCCCGCCCACCCCACGAGGAACGCGATGCCGTTCGACCGGGCGCGGGGCGTGATGAGCATGAGGATGATCGCGATGACCGGCAAAGGGCTGATGGCGACGCCCACGGCGATGGGCAGGAGATCACCGAAGACGGGACCCACGCACGTCCTCCCTCTCGACCGGCCGCAGCCGGCAACCAGGCACGACGCCACCGCCCGTGTGGCGGAGGCGTCGCTCCAGACCCT
>JALOOH010000207.1 GCA_025454515.1 Chloroflexota bacterium | reverse complement strand
ATCCTCCATCCGGGCGAGTTCGTCCTCGGCCAGACGCTCGAGTGGGTGGAGCTGCCCGAGGACCTCGTCGCACGACTGGAGGGCAAGAGCTCGCTCGGCCGCCTCGGCCTGCTCATCCACTCGACGGCGGGATACGTGGACCCCGGCTGGCGCGGGACCCTGACGCTCGAGCTCTCCAACGTCTCGAACCTGCCGATCGCGCTCTATCCGGGCATGCGGGTCGGGCAGATCAGCTTCCTCGTCCTCTCGTCCCCCGTGGACCGGCCGTACGGCTCGCCCGGCCTGGGCTCCAAGTACCAGGGGCAGTCGGAGCCGACCGAGTCGGCGTTCCACCGCGACTTCGCGAAGACGCGCCGCGGCCCCGGGTCGCGCCGGTGACGTGGGCGGAGACGGTGGGCCGGTGATCCCGCGGAGGGTGCACGGGCGATGTCGCTGAACGAGGCGGTCGACGCGCGGATCGACCTGGGCGGCGGGACGACCGTCGCCCTCGTCGTGGCGGGCAGCTTCCGGTCCGACGCCGGGTCGATCCTGGGACCCGCACCGTGGGTGCTCTGGCGCGACGTCGTCGGCGACGAGCTCGACGCCGACCGACGGCTGTTCCAGGCGCTCAACTGCCTCCTCGTCGAGACCCCGGCCGGCCGCGTCCTCGTGGAGACGGGGATCGGCGAGCGGGTCCCGGAGAAGATGCGACGCGTGCGCGGCGTGGCGGGGGACCCGATCCTGCCGGCTCTGCGGACGGCCGGCTTCGAGCCGGCGACGGTCGACGTGGTCGCGATGAGCCACCTGCACTTCGACCACGCCGGCGGCCTGCTCGACACCGATGGGCGCCGTGCCTTCCCGCGCGCGACGATCGTGGCCCAGCGCGCCGAGTGGGAGATCGCGCTCGACGACAACCCGCGGAACACCGCCGCGTACGACCAGCCGGAGCTGCGGCTGGTGGAGGCGTGGGGGGCCGAGGGTGCGGCGGACGGGGAGCGCGAGGTCCTCCCCGGCGTCACGGTCGTTCCGACGGGGGGCCATTCGGGCGGCCACCAGGGCGTCGTCGTGCGCGGGCCGCGGGGTGTCGTCGCGTTCTTCGGCGACCTCGCGATGCGCCCGTGGTCCGCGAACCCGCGGTGGGTGACCGCGTTCGACGACTTCCCGCTCGACTCCGTCCGCGTGAAGGCGCGCCTCTTCGACCGCGCCGCCGAGGAGGGCTGGACGATCGTCCTCTCGCACGAGGCGAAGGTGCCGATCGGGCGGCTCGAACGCGACCGCGACCGCTTCCGGTGGGTGCCGCGGTAGGGGATCGCGCCCGCCCGGCGCGGAGCCTCAGGGGGCGGGCGTCGCCCGGGGCTCCTCGGCGAGCAGCGGCGCCACGAGGTTCTCGGCGGTCTCCGCGTCCACGGGCCCCTGGACGACCGCGCGGATGACCCCCTCGCGGTCGAGGAGGAACTGCGTCGGCAGGCCGTAGACCTGCCAGTCCCGGAAGATCGCGCCCGTCAGGTCGGCGACGATCGGGTAGCGAATCCCGTACGCGGCGACGTAGCGGCGGATGTCCTCGGCCGAGCTCTCCTGGACGCTGACCCCGATCATCTCGAGGCCGTCCGCGCGATGGCGCTCGTACAGGTCGCGCAGCGCGGGCGTCTCGGCGCGGCAGGGCGGACACCACGACGCCCAGAAGTCCACCCACACGACGCGGCCCCGAAGATCGGCGAGCCCGATCGGGTCGCCGTCGAGCGTGGTGGCCGGCCCGCGTCCGCCGCCGGGCCCCTCCACGGCGAGCTCGGGGGGTCGCCGGCCGGGGGCGAGACCCCCTCCAGCGGGGCCGATGGCGTACTGGGTCGCGGCAGGGTCGACCGGGGCGAGGGACGGGGCGGGGGCGGCGATCGGAGCCGTCCCGACGACCAGGACCGCCGCGGCGACGAGCACCACGGACGCGACGACGGCGATCTGCCGGCCGGAGAACGGGCCGACGAGGCCGCGACGCTCGCGGCCGCCGGGGGGCGGGGCGGCGCTCACACGCCGGCGTTGAACTGGAAGTACCGCGGGAGCAGCGTCAGCAAGTCGAGCAGCATCGCGACCCCGATGAGCGCGACGAGCATCCCGCCGACGAACGAGACGGCGCGCCCGTGACGCACGAGAGGGCGGACGATGGCCGGCGCGCGGTCGTACACGACCCCCATGAGGATGAACGGGAGGCCGAGGCCGGCCGTGTAGGCGACGAGGAGCGCGGCGCCCTCGGCGGCCCGCCCGCTCGTGGCGGCGAGCGTCAGGACGCCTCCGAGGATCACGCCGATGCAGGGCGTCCACCCGATGGCGAACACGACGCCGAGGCCGAACGACGCGAGCCAGCCGCCGCGTGACGCGACGAGCGTGCCCCCGAGGCGGTCGCCCACACCGCCGCCGCCGGCCGGCGCGAGCGCGAGCGTCCCCTGCGCGTTGGAGACCGCCGCTGAGGCGCCCGCGTCCAGAGGGCGCCACGTGCGCTCCAGCCACGGGATCGACAGCACGCCCGCCAGGCCCAGGCCCATGACGATGAGGACGATCCCCCCGACCTGGCGCAGCAGGGGCATCCACGAGGCGAGCGGGCCGCCGACGAAGGTGGCGGTGACTCCCAGGATCGTGAACACGACGCCGAACCCCACGACGTAGGCGATCGCGTGGCGGACCGCGAGCCATCGCGACGGCGAGCCGCTCTCGCGACCGGCGACGGCGACGGCGGTCAACTGGCCCAGGTACGCCGGGACCAGGGGGAGGACGCACGGAGAGAGGAAGCTCACGATCCCCGCGAGAAAGGCGACCGCCAGGGTCAGGTCGGGGCTCACGAGGCGGCCTCCCCGCGGGGGGTCGCCCCGTCGAGCGCCGCGTCGAGCGCCCGGTCGAGGGCCGCGTCGAGGAAGGAGCGGATCTTCGACGGGCTCGTCGCGAGCTCGAGGCGGGCGTCGCCGGCCGCGAGGACGGGGATCGTCTCAAGGAAGGCGCGCAGGAGGCGGTCGTCCGAGTGGATGTCCACATCCACGAGGCCGGCGACGGGACGACCGGCGGCGGCCCGCGCCCGCAGGTGCGCCACGACGACCTCGCGCGCGGACTCGCAGAGGTGGCAGCCTTCGGCGCCGTACAGCACGATGCGCTCGGACGGCATGGGCGGGGTGACCATCGGCGGCATTCTATCCCCGGGCGGGATCCGGCCCCGGCGGCGGGTGGCCCGCGTGGACGGTCGTACGGGGCTGGTACGATGCGGGCCCGCGCCCCCGTAGCTCAGTGGATAGAGCGCAGCCGTCCTAAGGCTGGCGTCGGCGGTTCGAATCCGTCCGGGGGCGCCATCCTCCCGAGACCGATGGACGCCGCCTGCCGGCGACGCGCCGAGCGGAGCCGGCCGTCGTCGCTCGGGGCCATCTGGCCGCCGTTCAAGGCCCCGAGGGCCGTTCCGGGATCCGCTCCTATACTCGCGCCATGCTCCCTCCCGACGCACCGGTCACAGCCGCGCCTGCCCCAGGGCTGGGCCGCGCCCGCGTCGTCGGGTTCGCGGTCATCGCGCTGATCGTCGTCGCGCTCGTGCTGGGGCCGCTCCTCGCGGACCTGGGCGCCGCCTTCCCGGCCGTCGCCGCGTCACCGACCTCCCCGCGCGACCCGGACCGCGTCGCGGTCGCGATGGGCCTGCCCCAGACCCTGGATCCGGCTGCCGCCGGCGACGCGGGGAGTGCCGCGCTCATCGCGCAGGCGTTCGGCGCTCGCGGAAGGGTGGACGTACGGCGACGGAGGCCGGACGGCGGTGTTCACGCTCCGTGAGGGCCTGACGTTCTCCGACGGCAGCCCGCTCACCGCCGAGGACGTCCGGCGAAGCTGGCTCCGCGTCCTCGATCCGGCGGCACCGTCCCCGCTCGCATCGCTTCTCGACGAGGTCGTTGGCGCCTCCGCATACAGCCGAGGTCGCGGTCCGGTGGAAGCCGTCGGGCTGGAGGCGGACGGCCGGACGCTGACGGTCCGCTTCAGCGATCCCGCGACGGACTTCGCGTCCGTCGCCGCGAGCCCGACCCTCGCGGTCGTGCCCCCGACGGCCGCGACGGATCCGGGGGCGTTCTCCCCGGGTGGAGGCTTCGTCGGGAGCGGCGGCTACCTGCCGACCGCCGTGACGCCGGACTCCCTCCAGCTGACCGCGAACCCGCGCTACTGGGCCGGCCCGCCCGCGATCGACACGGTCGAGGTCCTCACCTCGCTCGACGGGACGAGCCCGGTGGAGGCGTTCCGTGCCGGCGAGGTGGACCTCACCCAGATCTACTCGCCGTTCGCCTCGTGGCTCGCGTACGACGGGGAGCTCGGGTCGTCGCTGCGCGAAGGCGTCTCCGTCAACCTCGAGTACCTCGGCTTCGACGCCGCGGAGCCGCCGTTCGACGACGCGCGCGTCCGACAGGCGTTCGCGAAGGCCGTCGACTGGCGCCGGGTCGTCGCGCTCGGGTCCGACGGCTCGGAGGCACCGGCGACCGGGATGGTCCCGCCCGCGATCCCCGACCGCTCCGCGGAGGACTTCCTGCCGGCGTTCGACCCTGCGGCCGCGCGGGCGCTCCTCGCGGAGGCCGGCTACGCGGACGGGCGCGGGTTCCCGCCGGTCACGTTCATCACGAGCGGGAACACGCACGCCGAGGCGATCGCGGCCGAGCTCGAGCGGAACCTCGGCGTGGCGGTCGCCCTCGAGACGATGGACTTCGGGCAGTACTTCGACCGGCTCGGACAGGATCCGCCTGCGATGTGGGTCGTGGACTGGGTCGCGGACTACCCCGGCCGCACGGCGCTCCTCCGCCTTCTGCTGGGGTCGGACCAGCAGAACAACTACGGCCGGTGGAGCTCGGCCGCCTTCGACGACGCGCTCGGGGAGGGGAGCGCGGCGACCGATCCTGCCGCGGCCGCGGCCGCCTTCGACCGGGCGGAGCGGATCGTGCGTGACGAGGCGCCGGTGGTGCCGCTCTCGTACGGCACGAGCTACTGGCTCGCGCGGGACGGGCTCCTCGGGGCCGGTGAGAACGGCCTCGGCTTCGTCCGTTTCGCGGGGCTCGCGTGGGCGGACCGGTGAGCCGTCGCCCCGGCCTCTTCGCCGCACGCCGCGCGAGGGGAGCCCTCCTCGCCGTGGCGGCCGGCCTGGTGCTCGCGGCAACGAGCACGGCTGCCGTCGCGGCGGCGGCGCCCGAGTGGGGGACGCCGCAGGCCGAGTCGGCCTATGGCATCGGCGTCCAGTTCAGCCAACCGGTGACGCTCCCGGCCGACACCGCGCGCGTCGAGATGCTGCTGGAGTCGCCGGGCGGCGACGGGCTGCTCGTCTCCGAGGTCGCGCCGGGAGCGCTCGGGCAACCGACGACCCTGGCCTTCACCTACGACACGGCGGCCAGCCACGCCTACCCGAACACCCGGTTCACGGGCCGCTGGCGCGTCACGCGTGCGGACGGCACGGTGGACGTGGGGCCGTCGGCATCCGTGACCTACGCGGACACGACCCACGACTGGCGGACGAAGACCGGCGAGCTCGTGCGCGTCCACTGGTACGAGGGCGACGATCGGTTCGCGGAACGCATCCTCGCCGTGGGGGAGGAAGGGCTGGCGAAGGCCTCGGCGTTCCTCGGGGTGGCCGAGTCGGAACCGGTCGACTTCTTCATCTACGCGTCCCGTGACGACTTCATGGCGGCCTTCGGTTCCGGCAGCCAGGAGTGGGCCGGCGCGTTCGCGCTCCCCGAGACCCGGACGCTCATCGGCGACATCCCGCCGGACGCGTTCGATACCCAGCTGGTGAGCCTCTACGTGCCGCACGAGCTGGCGCACGTGGTCTTCGACACTGCAACGGCCAACCCCTACCACGAGCCCCCGCGCTGGCTCAACGAGGGCCTGGCGGTCTACCTGACGGAGGGGTACGCGGCGAACTGGCGGAGCTCGCTGCGGGATGGCGTCGCCGACGATCGCCTGCTCCCGCTGGGCGCCATCGCGACGGTCTTCCCGACTGCGGCCGACGGGGCCGACCTCGCCTATGCCGAGAGCGTCTCCGCGGTGGCGCACATGGTCGACCGCTACGGGAAGGACGCTCTCGTGCGACTCGTGCGTGCCTACGCCGATGGCGTGTCAGACGACGAGGCGTTCACCGCCGGGCTCGGCGTGACCCTGGCGGAGTTCGAGGCGGACTGGCTCGCGTCGATCGATGCGTCGGCCCCGGAGCGACGGGGGCCGCAGCCCGCGCCCGCCGGGCCGGTCCCATCCGCGTGGCTCGCTGCGTCTCCCGCCCCCGACGCGCCCGATGCCACGGCGCCGCCGGCGGGCGCGGGCCCGACGGCCCCGCCCGATGCCTCGAGCCCTGCGGCCACCGCGGACCCAGGCGCCACGGGCCAGGCGTCGCCCGGGACGGCCGGGGACCGCTCAGGGCTCCCGCTCTTCCTGGTGACGCTCGCAGCCGTCGTGGCCGTCATCATCGCCACGATCGTGTTCTTCGCCTGGACCCGTCGCCGGCGCCGGCGTCCGCCGCCGACCTTCCCCACGGGAGATACCGCCCCGCCCGACGGAGCACCCGCCGTGCCGACGGCCGCCGGAGCGCCCGCTGGATCGCAGGTCGAGGAGGCCGCCGATCCGGCAGGGGTCGCCGGTCCGCCCGCGGCGGCGCCGCCGTCCGAGCCGGCGTCACGACCGCCGCTCGACCGCCGGCCGGCGCCGGTCGTCTGGGAGCCCGAGCCGCTGCCCCGGGAGGGCGCCGGCGATCCGCCCCCGGCGGACAGGTCCGCCGGGTCGGTGCCGTGATGGCCACGGCCGGCAGGCTGGGTGCGTTCCGGGCCTGGCGCGTCGCGCTCGGCCTGGCGCTCGCCGCTCTCGGGGGCCTCGTCGCCGCCCAGGTGCGGACGGAGGCTCCGCGGGTCCGATACACGACCCTGGAGCGCGCGCCGCTCG
>JALOOH010000052.1 GCA_025454515.1 Chloroflexota bacterium | reverse complement strand
TGTGCGAGTACACGACGTTGCGCTGGGCGAACTCGGCGACCCGGGACAGCGCATGCCAGCCGCCGCCGAGGAGCGGGTCCGCGAGCGCGATCGAGACCGCCGCGGCCCACGAGCTGACGCGGGTCCCGTCGCTGCCCATGCTCGCGTTCACCGTCGCGAGGATCGCGTCGATGTTCGTCCCGTACCGGATCCCGACCAGGGCGAGGAGCGCGACCGCTCCGGCTGCCACGCCGGCGACCGCGAGCCGCCGGTCCACGTGCCCCGATGCGAGCGCAGCGACGACCGTCCCCGCCACGACCGCGATGAGCGGCCCGCGGGACCAGGTGAGGACGATCACCGCTAGTACGAGCGCGACGACCGCGAACCCGAGCCACGGCCGGATCCGCCACGCCGCGACCGCGGCGAGCGGCAGGACAGTGGCGAGGCCCATCGCCGTGGGGGTCGGATACCCGAGGGCGCCGAGACGGCCGCCCTCCACGAGGCGTGGGAATGTGACGAGGTCCACGCCCGGCAGACCTGCCCACGCCGCGAGCGCGAGGACGCAGGCGACGACGGTCGTGCCCAGAACCACCAGCGTGAGCGTCCGGTCCCGCCCCGCCACGAGGTGGGCCCCGGCGACCCACGCGGCCATCATCGCGACCGGCCCGCCGACGAGCCACTGGAGCGACCCGACCAGCAGCACCGTGTCCCGGCCCTCGGCATTCGCGCCGGTCACCGCCGTCAACGCGTACAGGCCGGCCGTGGCGACGGCGGCGGCCACGACCGGCCACGCCGGGTCGCGAGGGACCGGCCGCCCGAAGCTCGGGGCGATGACGAAGCGGTCGGCGAGGACGCGGACGGCAGCCCCCAGGACGGGCAGGACGCGGAGCGGCTCGCCGGTCATCTGCTCGATCGCGCCGCCGAGGAACGGGACGACGACGACGGTCAGCAGCAGGCCGTACCAGGGGCGCAGGAGCCCCACGGCGAGCCCGGTGACGACCCACGCCGGGATCGCGACGGGGGCGAGGGCGGGGACGTGGCCGGCCAGCCAACAGGCGAAGGCGGCGATGGCGATCCACGCGCCCGGGTCCGTGCGCAGGGTCGCGCGGACGCGGGAGACGGCGTCGTTCGCGGGGACCGCCGTCGGGGTCACGCGCGACCGGTTCGCGCGCCGCCAGCAGCGGCCGGCACCGAGGTCGCCCTCTCGACAGCACCCGCGGGCCGGGCCTCACGTCCGATGAGCGGCCCTGCCGCCATGCCGAGGACGAGGCCGCCCATCACCGCGGCGTAGCTGCGGACCTGGGGGATGTCCCAGAGACCGCAGACGAGGAAGGTGACGACCGATGCGATGAGCCAGACGGCCATCGTGTGGCGACGGACCCAGGTCACCCACGCCGACCAGAGGATCACGGCCGCGTTCGCGACGAAGAGCGGCACGCCGCCTGCGGCGAGGGGGTCGAGCAGGATGTTGTGCGCGTTCACGATGCGGAGCGCCGCGAAGTCGGCGACGCGAGCCAGGGCGTTCCAGCCGCCGCCGAGGAGCGGGGCGGAGACGGCGATGGCGACCGCCGCCCCCCAGGACCGGATGCGGTCTGTGTCCCCGCCCATGCTCGCGCTCACCGTGGCGAGGATCGCGTCGATGTTCGTCCCGTACCGGATCCCGACCAGGGCGACGAGCGCGACCGCGCCCGCCGCCGCGCCCGCGAGGGCGAGCCGCCGGTCCACGCGACCCGAGGCGAGCCCGGCCAGCGCGACACCGACCACGAGCGCGAGGAGCGGCCCGCGCGACCACGTGAGGACGAGCGTGACGAGGATGAGCCCCACCACCGCGATCGCGAGCCACGGCCGGATCCGCCATGCGGCGGCAGCGGCGAGCGGCAGCACCGTCGCCAGGCCCATCGCGGTGGGAGTCGGGTAGCCGAGGGCGCCAAGGCGGCCGCCCTCGACGCGGCCGACGAACGCGAACAGGTCCGTCAGTGGCAGCCCGACCCATGCCGCCAGCGCGAGGCCGCAGGCGGCCACGGTCGTCCCCAGCACCACGAGCGTGAGCGTGCGGTCCCGCCCCGCGGCCAGGTGTGACCCGGCGATCCACGCGGCCATCATCGCGACCGGCCCGCCGACCTGCCACTGGAGCCCCGCGGTCAGGGCCAGCTCGTTGCGGTCCGCCGCGAGGTAGCCGGTGAGGGCGGTGAGAGCGTAGAGACCGGCGGCCGCGACGGCCGCGGCGACGACCGGCCAGATGGGTTCGCGCGGGACCGGCCGGCCCAGGCTCGGGGCGACGACGAAGCGGTCGGCGAGGACGCGCACGGCCGCCCCCAGGACGGGTAGGACGCGGAGGACCTCGCCGACGCCGAGCTCCGGGCCCACGGCACCACCCATGAACGGGACGACCACGATCGTCAGGAGCAGCGCGTACCACGGGCGCAGGAGCCCCACCGCAAGCCCCGTCACGATCCATGCCGGCACGAAGACCGGCGCGAAGGCCGGGACGTGGGCGAGCAGCCAGCAGGTGAAGGCCGTGACGGCGAGGAGCGCGCCCCGGTCGGTCACCAGCAGATCGAGCGCGCGCGCGGCAGCCGCCTCGATCGACGCGCCGGGCGCCTCCGCGGCGGACGTGCCCGTGGCAGAGGGGCCCGTGGCAGAGGAGCCCCGCCCGGCTCCGGCGGGGCGGCCGGTCGCGCCCCCGGGGACGGGCAGCGCCGCCCCGCCTCCGCGTCGCGCGCCCTTCTTCGTGGCCATCGCCGGACGGTCGTCCTCCACGTCCCCCGGAGGGTCGTCCGCCGCCCCGGGCACGAGGCGGAGGATAGCCGTCAGCCGCCTCGCCGTCGCCCCGTGCCGCACGGTGGGGGCCGTCGGATATAGGCCCGTCTATACCCTCCACGCTCGGCCGCCGCACGAGGGCCGGGCCTCTCTACCCGAAACCTACCGCCCGGCGGATGGTCCGCGAAATCGCTCAAATCGACAATCGACGCATCACATCGAACGCTCGCGCGGGCCGGAGTCCGCGCCGCGTCCCGCGGAAGGACAACGAACCTCATGACCTCCCCCCGCAACGACCCCCGCGCCGCGATGGAGAACGAGCTCCTCGCGCGACTCGGCCTGACCCGCGACGCGAACACGCAGGACATCGAGGCCGCGCACGACGACGTGATCGCGTTCCTCGAGTCCGCCCCCGAGGGCCTCCGCGACTGGGCGAAGCACGAGATCGCCGCCGCGGACGAGGCCTACGCGCTGCTCTTCGACCCCACCGCCGCGATCCCGATGGACAAGGTCATCGTCGCGACGGCCCCGGCGGCCGCCGCCGAGGCCGCGGTCGTGACGTCCTCGGCGAAGGCCGCGCGCGTCGCGCCCGGGCCCGTGGCGGAGATCGAGGACGTGGACGTGGACGACGAGGAGGCCGAGATCCTCGCCGACGAGCCCGTGCCCACCCGCCCGGTCCGGAAGGGCACCGCCCGCGCTGCCGCCGTCCCTGCCGCGGCTCCCGTCGACAACACCGCCCGCAACCGCCTCCTCACCCGCCTCGGGCTCGTGGGCGCGGGGCTCGTGGGCGTCGCGGCCCTCGTCATCGCCGTCTACAGCTTCGGCGGCGGTGGCTCAGGGGTCCCCGGCATGAACGGCACGCCGGCGCCCGAGAGCCAGGCCGGGGCCGGCGAGCAGACCGGCGTTGACACGGCCGCGGTCGCCGCCCTCATGCAGCAGCTGCAGGCGGACCCGGGCGACACCGCCGCCATGCAGCAGCTCGCCGACCTGTACTACCAGGCTGGCGACTTCGCGACCGCCGGCACGTTCTTCGACAAGATCATCGCGGTCGAGCCCGAGAACGTGAATGCGCTCCTCGGCCGCGGGGCGACGGCCTACAACGTGGGCGACCAGACGCTCGCGGAGAAGGACTGGCGCGCCGTCATCGCGATCGACCCGAAGAACCAGGACGCGCACTACTACCTCGGCTTCATGTACCTCGACTCCGAGGCCCCCGACATGGAGAAGGTCAAGGCCGAGTGGAACGCGGCGATCGAGATCGCCCCGGACTCGGACATCGCGAAGAGCATCCAGCAGCACCTCGACAGCCTGTCCGCCCTCCCGTCGGCCAGCACGGGCGTCGCGGCACCGTCCGCCTCCCCGACGGCCGCGCCCTCGGAGACCCCGGCGCCGTGACACCCAGCCTCGCCGGGTTCGGGCTCGCGATCGCGTTCCTCGCGGGGATCGTGTCCTTCGCGTCGCCCTGCGTCCTGCCTCTCGTCCCCGCATACGTCGGGTACATGGTCGGGACGAACCCGGACGGCAGCGCCCCCCGGCGCCGCACCGCCTTCTACCAGGCGATGGCGTTCGTGGCGGGCTTCTCCCTCGTCTTCATCCTCCTCTGGGCCTCGGTCGGCCTCGTCGGCTACGTGCTCCGCGACCAGATCGGGCTCCTCCGGATCGCGGGCGGCGCGATCCTCGTCTTCCTCGGCCTGAACATGGCCGGGGTCATCAACTTCTCGGCCTTCTACCGGGAGGCGCGCCTCCCGGTCGGCCCGATGGGCGGGAGCATGGGCTTCGGGCAGCCGGTCGGCGCCCCAAGCTACGGCCGCTCCGCGCTCCTCGGCATCGTCTTCGCCGCCGGGTGGACGCCGTGCATCGGCCCCATCCTCGGCGGGATCATCGGCCTCGCCTCGGTGAGCGGGAGCGTCGCGGAGGGGACCATCCTCCTCGTCGCCTACGCCGCCGGCCTGGCCGTCCCCTTCGTCCTCGTCGCGCTCGGTGCGACCGCCGTGAGCCGCCGCCTCGGCTGGTTCCGGCAGCACCAGCGCGCGGTGAACCTCGTGACCGGCGGGATGCTCGTCATCGTGGGCTTCCTGATGATCACGAACACCTTCGCGAAGCTCTCCGCCCTGCTGCCGGCGTTCGGACTCTGAGGAGCGTGCCCATGAGTGAGCTGTCCGTCCCCACCTCGACCGCGGCGCAGAAGCGTCAGGTCGCTCCGGAGCCCCAGGAGGGCACGGGGGGCGGGCTGACGATCAGCCCGTCGGACATCGGCGAGCGCCTCTGGCGGATCTTCACGTCCATGCGGACGGCGCTGATCCTCATGCTGATCCTCGCAGTCCTCGCGCTGATCGGCACGCTGGTCGTGCAGGCCCCCGGGGGCATCACCGCCGACTCGCAGGCCTACCAGGCGTGGCTCGACTCGATCACGCCGAAGTACGGCGGCTGGACCGGCCCGATGGACATGCTCGGGCTGTTCAGCATCTTCTCGTCGATCTGGTTCAAGGGGATCACCGTCCTCCTGACCACCAGCATCCTCGCGTGCTCGGTGAACCGCTTCAAGGGCCTGTGGAAGACCGCGGTCCACCCGCGCACGAAGATGACGCCGGTCTTCTACGACCGGGCGCCGCACAGCGAGACGATCGATGCGTCGGTCGCGACGGACGCGGCCCTCGCCGACGTCACGAAGACCTTCAGGTCGCACCACTACCGCACGGTCGTGGAGCGCGACGGGGAGGAGATCGCGGTCTACGCGGACCGGTTCCGGTGGGCGCCGTTCGGCACGCTCATGGCGCACATCAGCCTGGTCATGATCCTCGTCGGCGCCCTGGTGGGCGGCACGTGGGGGTTCAACAACGGCGACTTCGCGGTCCCGGTGGGCTCCACCGTCGAGGTGGGCAACGGGACGGGCCTCGCGGTCAAGGCGACCGCGTTCAACGACTCCTACTACGAGAGCGGCGCACCGTCCGACTACGCCGCCGACCTCGTCCTGTACAAGGACGGGCAGCAGGTCGCGGCGCAGACGGTGCGGGTCAACCAGCCGCTCGGCTACGGGGACATCAACTTCTACCAGTCGTTCTTCGGCGCGGCGACGGACATCAGCGTCAGGGACGCGTCCGGGGCGGCGCTCTTCTCGCAGGGCGTCCCGCTCCTCTACACCGCGCAGAACGGGACGGAGCGGGTCGGCCAGTTCCTCCTGCCGGAGCAGGGCCTCACGGTCATCGTGGTGAGCCCGGCGTCCGGCGAGATCAGCGAGGTGATCCGGGCGGGCCAGGTCCAGGTCGAGGTGTACAAGACCGGCGACGCGGCGCAGCCGATCGCCACGCAGGTCATCTCCCAGGGGCAGCCGGTCGAGATGGCCGGGCTCACGTTCACGTTCGACCGGGAGCGCCAGTTCACGGGCCTCATCGTGGCCAAGGACCCGGGCGTCCCGTTCGTCTTCGGCGGGGCCATCCTCCTCATCGTGGGGCTGTTCCTCGTCTTCTTCTTCCCAAGCCGCCGGATCTGGACCCGGATCGTCCCGGGCCCGGCCGGCAGCGAGGTCCGCGTCGGCGCCACATCTCGCCACGACGCCACGTTCGGACCCGATTTCCAGAAGATCGTCGGCGAGATGAAGTCGTCCCTGGTCGGGACGCGCGGGATCTAGCGGAAGGGGCCGTCAGATGCTCAAGATGTCGGAGTACTCGTACATCGCGGGGATGCTCTCCGTCGCGCTGTCGATCGCGTTCTACGTGATCGCCTACGCGTCGGTGCGCGTCGCCAGCCGTCGCACGGCGGTCGCCGGGGGCGCCGCCACGATGGACGGCGGCACGACGATGCAGGTCGTCGCCGGGCCGTCGATCTTCGCCTCGTACGGCACCCTGGTGGCCTGGCTCGCCTTCATCTTCCTCGTGGCGAGCATGACCTTCCGGGCGATCGTGACCGGGCACGGCCCGTTCTCGAACATGTACGAGTTCTCGATCGCGTTCGCGACCGGCGTGATCGGCGTCTACCTGTTCTTCGAGCGCAAGTACCACCAGCAGATCCTGGGCCTCATCGTCCTGCCGATCGCGCTGCTCATGCTCCTGTACGCGTGGACGATCCCGGCCACCGCGGACCCGCTCGTCCCCGCCCTGCAGAACAACCTCCTGCTCTCGGTCCACGTGGCCGTCGCGATCGTCGCCTACGGGACGTTCGCGGTGAGCTTCGCGGCGGCGGTCCTCTACCTGCTCCAGGCGTACGGCGTGCCGCGCCTTCCCAAGGCCGAGCTGCTCGACGAGATCGGCTACCGCGCGGTGGTCATCGGCTTCCCGTTCATGACCCTGGTGATCGTGCTCGGCGCGGTCTGGGCGAACGTGGCCTGGGGCCGCTACTGGGGCTGGGACCCCAAGGAGACCGCGTCGCTCGTGACGTGGCTCATCTACGGCGCCTACCTCCACGCGCGCGTCGTCCGCGGCTGGCGCGGCAACAGGGCCGCCTGGCTCCTCGTCATCGGCTTCGGCGCCACCCTCTTCACGTACTTCGGGAACCTCTTCTTCGGCGGCCTCCACAGCTACTCGGGCCTCGGCTGATCCGGGGCGGCGGTACGACCGTGACGGACGCCGGCGGGCACACGGAAGGTGATACGGGCATGACCACTCTGGAAGCGCAGTCGACGGTCCCGCCCGTCCCGACGGGCGCGGGGACACCCGCGGCCGCCGGCACGGGCGACGAGACCGCCGCGTCCCTCGGCGAGCGACCCAGGCGGCCGCTCCGCAGCCGGCTCATCTCGCTCGGGCTCCTGGCGGTGACAGGGGCCATCGTCCTCGCGGTGGCGGTCCTCGCGAACCAGCCGCAGCAGAAGGTCACCGACGGGCTGCAGTCCGTCAACCTCACCGGGGCCCTCGGCACGGCGCCCGAGGTCGGGAAGCCCGCACCCGACTTCGCCGCGCTCGCCGTGGACGGCTCCACGCTGACCCTCGGCTCCCTCAAGGGCCACCCCGTCTGGCTGACCTTCGGCGCCAGCTGGTGCCAGCCGTGCCGGGCGGAGGCGCCGGACATCCAGGCCGCATACGCCGACTTCAAGTCGAAGGGCGGCGAGATCGTCCAGGTCTTCCTGTCCGAGGACGCGGCGACCGTCAGGGACTACGCCGACCGCGTCGGCATCACGTACCTCAAGGTGCCGGACCCGGACACGGCGATCGCGTCGCAGTACCGGATCCTCGGCATCCCGTCGCACTTCTTCATCGCCGCGGACGGCACGCTCCAGGCACTCAAGGTCGGCACCCTCGATCCGGCGAAGATCGAGGCGGCCCTCGCGGAGATCGGTGGATGAGTGACTCCGGCGCTCCGGCCGAGGACAGCGGGCCCCTTCCCGCCGTCCCGTCGGAGCCCACGTCGCAGCCGGCGCCGGGCACGGCGCCGGACGCGACGGCACCCGGGGAGGCCGGCGCGATCACGGTCACGGCCTCGGCCTCGGCACCCCAGCACCGCGGCCTGCGGGGCGCGCTCGGCCGAACCTTCTCGCGGGCCCCCCATCCGCCGCTCCGGAGCCGGCGCGGCCTGTTCATCGTCGCCACGCTGGGCGGCCTCTTCGCGGTCGTCATGACCGTCGGCGGCGTCGTCGCGGTCCAGTGGACGGAGACCGCGGACTTCTGCGGCCGCTGCCACACGATGGCCCCGGAGCTGAAGGCGTACGTGCTCGGGCCTCACCGGGACGTCACGTGCGCCGAGTGCCACGTGGAGCCCGGCGTCACCGGCTGGATCAAGGCCAAGATCAACGGCACCCGCCAGCTCGTCGAGATCGTCACGGGCACGTTCCCGCGACCGATCCCGGTCCCCGACCACGGCGAGCTCCCGTCCACGCGGGACACGTGCCTCAAGTGCCACGCGCTCTCGTCGATCATCGCCAACGGCGGCCCGGTGGACCTGATCCTCAACACCCGCTACGCGAAGGACGAGGCCAACACCCCGGCGTCCGTCGCCCTGGTCGTCCGGCCCAACGGCTTCGGGTCGGACCTCAGCGAGTCGTCCCGCAAGGGCGTCCACTGGCACGTCATCTCGGACGTGGAGTACCTCAAGACCGACACGCAGGCGCAGGACATCCCGTACGTCGAGGTCCGCAACGAGGACGGGACGACGAGCGCGTACATCGCCGCGCAGGCGATCGAGGTCCCCACGGACGTCCGGCCGGACATCGATGCCCTGAAGAAGGACAACGAGTTCCGGCGGATGGACTGCATCGCGTGCCACAACCGAGTCGGGCACCCGATCCCGGGCGTGGACCAGACGATCGACGAGGGGATCACCGCGGGCGCGATCGACAAGGACCTGCCGTGGGTCAAGAGCGAGTCGAGCGACCTGCTCGCGCAGGAGTACGCGAGCATCGAGGACGCGAACGCCGCGATCGACAAGGGCCTGACAGACTACTACGCGGAGAACCACCCGCTCGTCGCGCAGACGAAGTCCGACGAGATCGACCGCGCGGTCCGGCGCCTCCAGCTCACGTACGACCTCGTGGCGACGCCCGAGATGCGCGTGACCGCCGCGACGTACCCGAGCAACCTGGGCCACCAGACGGCCCCCGGCTGCTTCCGCTGCCACGACGGCGCCCACTACAAGGTCGTGGACGGCGCGATCACGAACGAGACGATCCCGGCCGGATGCGCCACCTGCCACACGTTCCCGCAGATCGGCTCGATCAACTCCGGCGTGGTGATCGGCGAGCGACCCGAGACGCACAACGAAGCGCTGTGGATCTTCGACCACAGGACGGCCGTGGACACGACCGATCCGTCCACGACGTCGTGCGGCGCGTGCCACACGAAGACGTACTGCGAGAACTGCCACACGACGAAGGCCGTGCAGATCCCGCACGACGAGATGACGTTCAATCACGGGCAGGTCGCCCGCGAGGTGGGCGTGAACACGTGCGCCTTCTGCCATCAGCCCGCCTACTGCGCCCAGTGCCACACCGACGACGTGCTGCCGAACCAGTACCCGCAGGACATGTCCACGCCCAAGCCGGAGACCGGCGGCGGATCCGGGGACGACCGGGGGGCCGCGCCGGGGCTCACCCCGTTCGCGGGCCTGCGGCCGCTCCGGCCGCTCACCGCCATGGCGGCACCGTAGAGGCCCGCGATGGAATCGACGCCGCGCACGCGGACCCCCAGCCCGTGGATGACGATCCACGAGGCGAGCGCCCTCATCGGCGTCTCGCCGGCGACGCTGCGCCGCTGGTGCGACCAGGGCGAGGTGAAGGCGTTCACGACGCCCGGCGGCCATCGGCGCTTCTCGCGCTCGGCCGTCCTCGGCCTGGTCCCCGCCGGACGCCGGCAGCGGCCCAGCCTGGAGAGCCTGGGCGAGTCGGCCGGCCGGATGGTCGACGATGTCTACCACCGGAGCGCCCCCGACGTGGCCGCCGAGGCCGGCTGGGCGGAGGCGCGGCCGGGCGAGACCGAGCGGATGCGGGACCTCGGGCGCCGGATCGCGACCGCGGTGCTCGCGCACCTCGAGGCCGCGGACCCGGCCGACGCGGCAGCCGCGCTCGCGACGGCCGAGGACCTCGCCGCCGAGCACGGCCGGATCGCCTGCGCGCACGGTCTCGCGACGGGCGCGGCCGTGAACGCGTTCCTCGGCTTCCGCGGCGTCTTCCTTCACGAGCTGTGCGACACGGCCCGTGCCCGCGACCTGGACGCGACCGAGACGACCCAGCTCCTCGAGGGCGCGAACGCGGCGATGGACCGGCTCCTCGGCGCGTTCATCCGCGCGCACGAGCTGACGATGGCCGAGCGGATCCACTGCGGCTGCGTCCGCACGGGGGCCGCACCGGCCTGAGGCGGGGTCGCGGGTGGCGGGGGGCGACATCATCCTGTCCGGCCGGCGCCGCCGGCCGGGGCCGCCCTCGCCTTCAGCGCGACGCGAAGGGGCCGCAGCCGGGCTCCCCGGGCACCGGCTGTCCATCCCCGACGCCGCCGACGGATGCGCGCTGTCCGACGGGCTCGGCCCGTCCGGTCGGCCCGCCCGGGTCGGCCGCGCCATCGCCGTCTCCGAGCGCCCGCGACGCCGCCCGGATCGCCTCCTCGACCGATGCCGCGAGCGATCCGGCCGCACTCCCGTCGAGGTCGACCTGCTCCCCGGACTCGACGCGCTCGATCCGGACGTGCACGCGGGCATCGCCACCGGATCCTCGCGTCCACGCACGGATCACGTACGAGCGGTAGTCGCGCCGGTCCATGCGCGGATGGTCACAGCCGGGCGTTCCGCGCGCGTTCCCCGAGGCGTCGCCCGGCCGATCCCCGGGTGTCGCCCGTGCGTGGGTCAGGTCTCCAGCCGCCACCAGTCGGGCGCCTGGAGCGCCCGTCGGATGCGCGCGGGGTACGTCGGGTCGTCGGACTGCTCAGCGAGCCCGACCGCGATGTCGGACTCGGCTCGGAACGCGGCTTCGTCGCCGGACCGCCACGCGAGGTTGGCGAGGTGCGCGTGGGCGAGGGCCTCGTTGTGTGCGTTGCCGCCGATCGCCGCCAGCAGGCGCAGCTCCTCGTGGCGGAGCGCTGCCGCCGCCGGCAGGTCGCCGGCGAGATCCTCCAGGTCGGCCGCCGTCCAGGTGGCGACCGCCTCCGCGTACTGATCGCCGATCTGTCGCGCCAGCGGGATGGCACGGGCCCGGTGCGGCCGCGCCAGGGACGCGCGCCCGATCCTGGTGAACGCGGAGGTGAGGTGGATCTCGGCGAGGAGCTCGCCACGGGAGTCGCCCAGCTCGTACGCGAGGCGGAGCGAGCGCTCCAGGCAGCCGATCCCCTCGTCGTGGCGCTCGGTGTCTCGGAGCAGGACGCCGAAGTAGTCGAGCGCCTGCATCGTGCCCCGGCGGTCCGACGACGCCTCCAGGGTCGCGACCACGTCCTCCAGCACGGGCAGAGCATCGTCCAGACGGCGCAGACGGTAGAGACACCAGCCCACGTTCGATCGGAGCCGGGCACGCGCGGCGACGGCCTCGGGCGGCAGGGCGCGCAGGCCTGCCTCGAGGATGCCGATCGCCCCGTCGAAGTCACCGTGCCTGTACGGCTGCCAGAAGCGGGCGGCGTAGGCGGACGCGAGCTCGCCGGCGTCCCTCGCGGTGCCGACCGCCTCGCGGAACGCCCGGGCCGCGGCCGCGTCGGCGCCGCCGGCCACATGCGTGTTCAGGTCGATGAGCGAGACACAGGCGGCGCTCGCCGGGAAGGCGACCCCGATGTCTGGCGGCAGCTGCCGCCAGACCGCGAGCGATCGCTCCAGCAGCTCGACCGCTCTCGCCCCGTCGAACAGGCTCCGGGCGCGGTCGCCGGCCGCGAAGCCGAACGCCACCGCGAGCGTGCGGGCATCGCTCTCGCCGAGCTCGGCCGCCGCGAGGGCATGCTCGGCGACGGGGCGCGGATCCACCATCGCCGCCGCGGCCCGGATGAGGGCGTCCGGCGGGGCGCCGGCCTCGACACGCGCGAGCGCGCGGGCGATCCGCAGCCGCATGCCCGCGGTCTGGGCCGTGCCGACCGGCGCGTCGAACGCGACGCGATACAGCGGATGGGCGAATGCGTAGCCGGCCCCCTGCTCGACCAGGAGGCCCGAGGCGATCGCCGTGTCGATGGCCTCGACGAGCGACTCCTGCGGGATCGAGGTTGCGGCGGCAAGCTCGGTGAAGCCCAGGTCCGGTCCCATCCGGGCGGCCACCGCGAGGATCTCCCGCGCGTTCGCCGGCAGCGTCGCGGCCCGACGCTCGACCAGCCGGCGGATCGTCACCGGAAGCCCGGCGTCCGGCACGCCGGCCGTGGCGACCCACCGGCCGCCCTCCATCCGCACGCGCCCGGCCTCCCGCCAGTGACGGACGAGCTCGAGGCAGAAGAGCGGGTTGCCGGCGCCCTGGTCGTAGGAGAGGCGGAGCACCTCGGCGCTCACGGTGTCGCCACCCAGGTGCTCGACGATGAGGCGCTCGACGTCCCGTTGCGCCAGCGGGCCGAGCGCAAGGTCCAGCCCCTCACCCGGCCGGATCTCAACGGACGGGTGCGCGGTCTCGTCGGGATGCGGCTCGTCGTCGCGGATGGTGACGGCCAGCAGGATCGGGCGGTCCCGCAGCCCGGCCGCGACCGCGTGAAGCACCTCCCGCGATGGTCCATCGAGCCAGGGAGCGTCGTCGATGGCGACGAGGAGTGGTCGGTCCTCGCTGACTCGCTCGATCGCCGCGACGAGGGCGGTCACCAGGGCCGGCCGCGCCGCGAAGCGCAGCGACCCGCGCCCCAGTCCCGGTGCGAGCGCGATGAGCGCGCTCCGCGCCGGCTCGGCCCACCGGTGGATCTCGTCCGGGTCGACGAGGCGCACCAGGCCGACGCGGAACGGAGCGAACGTGAGGGATCGGGACGACTCCACCGCCTGCCACTCGATGACGCCCCAGC
>JALOOH010000206.1 GCA_025454515.1 Chloroflexota bacterium | reverse complement strand
GTGCCCGCCATCACGACGCTCGTTGGCGACCGCGCGTGGTGGCCGTCCGGCCTGCGCCTCGGCGAGCGCCGGCTCGTGCCGGTGCCGGTCGCTGCGGGCGGCACGGCCCCGGACGGCGCGGTCATCGCCGCAGGCGGCACCCTCGGCGCCGTCGACGCCATGGCCATCGCCGCGGGAGAGCCCGCGGGGCGCTCGCGCCGGCGGCTGGCGGTCGCGCTGGTTCTCGCGGCCCTCGTGCCGGTGACGTTCGCGGGCCTCGTGGTCTGGTCGCAGTCGCAGGGCGGCGGCGGCTCCGTGCCGGCCGCCGTCGTCGACCTCGACGAGGGGGCCGCGGTCTCGATCGCCGATGGGACGAGCCGGACGCTCGACCTCGGCGGCGACCTCTCGAAGATGCTCGAGGCGGGCGACGTGACCGACGCGTTCCGCTGGACGATCGTGGCTGCGGGGGACGCGGCGGACGGACTCGCGTCCGGGCGGTTCCGGGCGGTCCTGACGATCCCCGCCGACTTCTCCCGCAGGATCGCCGCGATCCAGGCCGATACGACGGGCGCCCAGCCGGCCGCCGGACTCCAGCTCGCGACGGGTTCCGGCGACGGCGCGGACGCCGGCGAGGTCGCGCGCGAGGTCCGGGGGGCGATCGCCGCGACGGCGGCGCGGACCGCCACGGCCTCGTACGTGGAGGACGTGCTCCTCGCCGTCACGACGGCCGACGCGACGATCGGCAGCGCCTCCGGCGACGCGCGGTCCATCGCGGACCGCGCCTCCACGCTCGCCACGGACGCCTCGGAGATCAACGCGGTCGCCGGCCAGCTCGTGGTCGGCCTCGATGAGCTCGCGTCCGGTGCGACGAAGGCCGCCTCAGGCGCGTCGGAGCTCGCTGCCGGCACGAAGGCGCTCGCGGCCGGGACCTCCCTCGTCGCAGATGGGACCGCATCCGTCGCGGCCGGCGCGGCCGACACCTCGGCCGGCGCCGCGGCCCTCGCCTCCGGCGCGTCGCAGCTCTCCTCCGGGCTCCAGGCGCTCGACGAATCGACGCGCCGGCTGCCCGACCAGACCGCCACCCTCGCCTCCGGTGCGTCCGACCTCGCGGCTGGCACGACCAAGGCTGCCTCGGGCGCGACGGAGCTCGCGTCCGGGCTCCAGGCCCTCGATGCCGGGACGCGCCAGCTGCCCGGCCAGACCGCCACCCTCGCCTCCGGCGCGTCCGACCTCGCGACCGGTGCGACCACAGCTGCCTCGGGCGCATCGCAGCTCGCCTCCGGGCTCCAGGCGCTCAGGACGCAGACGACCGGGTTCGGCGCCCAGGCGGCCGCGCTCGCATCGGGTGCTGCCGGGGTCGCGACCGGGGCGACGGCCCTCTCCGACGGTGCGGCGCAGGCGGCCGCGGGTGCGGCCTCCCTCGCGACGGGCGTCGACGGGCTGTCGACGTCGGTCGCGGGCTACACCTCCGGCGTCAAGGCGCTGGCCGACTCGTGCGAGCTCATGGGTGGCGGCCCGGCAGTCTGCGCTCAGCTCCTCGGCCTCGCCACCCAGGGGACCGCGCTGGCCACCGGCGCCGGCGACCTGGCCACAGGAGCCCACGGGGTCGCCGACGCGACCGGCCAGGTCGCCACGGGCGCGGCCGGCGTGAGCCAGGGGGCGATCGAGGTCGCGAGCGGCACGTCTCAGCTCGCGGCGTCGGCGCCCCAGCTCGAGCAGGCGATCGCCGCCTCCGCGACAGGCGCGTCCGAGCTCTCGACCGGCGTGACCGCCCTCTCCGGCGGCGCGACGCAGCTCTCAGCGGGCACGCAGCAGCTGGCGGCCGGGATGGTCCCGCTCGCCTCGGGCATCTCGAAGACCGCGACGGGCGCATCCGACCTCTCGACGGGCGTTACGGCCCTCGCGGGTGGCGCGGCCCAGCTCGCCGATGGGACCCAGCAGCTGGCGAGCGGGATGGTCCCGCTCGCCTCGGGTGTCTCGAGCACCGCCACGGGCGCATCCGAGCTCTCGACGGGCGTGACGGCCCTCGCGGGCGGCGCGGCCCAGCTCGCGACCGGGTCGAGCCGCGTCGCGCAGGGCGCGGACAGGACCGCGACCGGCGCCGACAAGCTCGCGACCGGCACCGCCGACGCCGCCTCGGGCGTCGACCAGCTGAAGGACGCGATGAGCCAGGTGACCGGCGGTGCTCGCCTCGTCACGTCGCGGTCCGGGCTTCTCTCGCGCGACGGAAGCTCCGTCGCCGACGACGCCGCGGCGATCGCAGAGGGCCTGGACACGTCGGCTGCGGCCGCGATCGTCGTCCCCGAGACGACGATCGCGCGGGTCGCCGCGCGCGCGGCGGACCCCATCGTCGTCGAGCCGCCGGCGGCGGACGGATCGGCCGGCTCCGGGATCCGGATCGCTCCGTACGTCATGGCGCTCGCCCTCTGGCTCGGTGCGCTCGTCGCGTTCCTCGTCCTGCCGGCGGGCCGGCACGGACGGGGCCGCCGCTGGTGGGTGGGACCGATCGCGGCCTTCGCCGCCGCCGCCGGCCTCGGGATCGTGGGCGCCGCCCTGATGATCGCCGGCCTGCGCCTGGGCGTGGGCATGGACGTCGCGCGGCTGCCGGCGCTCATCCTGGTCGCGGCCCTCGCCGCGGCCGCCTTCACGGCGATCATCCAGGCGCTCGTCATCGCCTTCGGCAACCGGGGCTGGCTGATCGGGCTGCTCCTGGCGGCCGTCCAGGCGGCCGCGTGCGGGACCCCGTTCCTGGTGGACTCGCTCCCGGCGCCGCTGGCGTTCCTCCATCCGCTCCTGCCGGTCACATGGGCCGCCGACGCCATCCGCGCGTGCATCGAGGGCACGACGACCGGGCTGGCCCCGGCCGTGCTCCTCCTCGCGGGATCGCTCGTGGTCGCCCTGCTCGTGACGCTCGCGGTCGCGTTCGAGCCGGACCGTCCGACGGCCGCGGAGGCCGCTCCGGCGTAGAGGGAGGACCGGAGCGGGGGCCTCGGGTTGGCCACGCACCGAGGTTGGCCAGGCCTCCGCATGCGATCCCGATCAGCCTGCCGTGCGAACAGGAGAGTGACGGATGCGCCGTCCCCGCGCGCGCTTCGTCACGGATCCATCCACGAGAGGCTCCCATGCTCCGATCTGATGCTCCCTCAACGCCGGTCTCACTGGCTTCGTCCCGCCTCGGCGCCGGCTGGCGGACCCGCTTCGAGCGGCTCGACCGCCGCATCACCGTCGCGCTGGCCGCCGCCGCGATCCCGCTGCTGCGGATCGCCCTCGGCGCCGTCTTTCTCTGGTTCGGGGCGCTCAAGTTCTTCCCGGGCCTGAGCCCGGCGCAGGACCTCGCAGCGCGGACGATCGAGCAGCTGACGTTCGGGCTCGTGCCGCCGGCGGTCGCGCTGCCGGTGCTGGCCTCCTGGGAGGCGCTGATCGGCGTGGGGCTCCTCTCCGGGCGCTTCCTGCGGGCGACGCTGCTCCTGCTTGCCGTCCAGATGGCCGGCGCGCTGACCCCGCTCCTCCTCTTCCCGGCCGAGACGTTCACGGTGTTCCCGATCGCTCCGACGCTCGAGGGGCAGTACATCCTCAAGAACGTGGTGGTCGTGGCGGCGGCCATGGTGGTCGGGGCCACGGTCCGCGGCGGGCAGCTGCAGGCCGAGCCGGCGGGGATCGGCGAACCGCTCGCGTCACCTGACCCGGCCTCGCTCGCCAGCCACGCTCCCCCCGCCGCCCCTACCTCCTCCCCGACCCGACCAACCGAGGTGCCCTCGTGACCGAGCCGATCGACCCCACTTCTTCCGCGTCCACGCCCACGCCCACGCCTGTTCCGCCCGTGGCCATCGTCATGGGCGCCACGGGAGCGATCGGCTCCGCCACCGCGCGGCGGCTCGCCGCGGGGGGATGGCGCGTCGCGCTCGTCGGGCGC
>JALOOH010000205.1 GCA_025454515.1 Chloroflexota bacterium | reverse complement strand
GGTGGGGCCGGCGATGCCCGTACGGTATGCGACGCCGGCGACCGGGCCCAGCGTCCCCATCATCGCCGCGGCCGTGAGGACCTGCACGGAGCCGCGCATCCGGGCGGATGCATCCGACGTGGAGGAGGCGGCCGCGGCCGCGGTCGGCGATGCCGGCGCCGTCTCGGCCGGCGCCGTCGCCGCGATCCGATCCGCCCCGCTCACGGCGTCACGCGTACCGCTCCCAGCGCACGACCTCGTCGAGGGCCCTGCGCGCGGTCCCGGGTGCCGCCTTCGTCCGAGCGCCCGACGCGGTGGCGGTCCCAAGGGCGACGAGCGTCCGCACGCGCTTCTCCTCGGGGATCCCGAGCAGGGCGCGGACGGCGGGTCGGCCGGCCGGCGGGATCCAGCCGATGGCGGACGCGATCCCCTGCGCCGTCGCGGCGATGAGGATGCGCTCTGCGGCGCGCCCCTCGTCGAAGGTCGTGATCTCCGGCATGTCCCCGTCCATCACTAGCACGATCGCCGCGCCCGCGTGCGCCACGTGCCCGGCGTTCGGCGAGGCCTCGGCGATCCCCGCGAGCGCGCCGCGGTCGCGGACGACGACGAACGTCCACGGCTGCCGGTTCATCCCGCTGCCCGTCCACCGCGCGGCCTCGAGGATCGCGACGAGCGCGTCGTGGGGCAGTGGGTCCGGCCGGAGGTCCCGCACCGAGCGGACCGCGCGGAGGACGCGTAGCACTTCCGCCCCTCGCCCGACGTCAGACATGCCGGCGCCTCCCACCCGCGCACCGCCCGCGCGGCGCGGACGGCGTCCTGCGCGGATGGTCGCACGCGGCGCGGGGCGGCGTCGCACCGCCCCCGCCGGCCTCGGGGATCAGGCCGTGCCCGTCCCGCCCATCGCGCGGGCGAGGTCGGCGCCCCACGCCCGGGCCTTCTCGATCTCGCCATCGCGCAGGGGGCCGTACTTGCCCTTCACCACGAACCTGGCGGTCGGGGCGAGGCGCGCGTACCCGTGGGCCTGCAGCTCCTTGTCGATCGCGCTCGCGGCGCTGCCGGGAGACCACGAGATGCGCGTCTCGAACGCGGCCGAGCGTCCCCCGCCGGGCGCGAGCAGGCTCAGCCACGAACGCATCGACGGGCATGTGAGGTCGGGCGGAGTCGCCTCGCGGCTGGCGCTCTCCCGCATCTGCTCCGTCGGGAGTCGGAAGCCGAGGATGGGTGCGCCCGCAACGAGCAGATCCGCGCCGGCGACCGCGTCCGCCGTCGCCTCCTTCGTGCTGAGCGCGCGAGCTCCGGGGCCCAGCCCTTCGGCGATCGCCCGGGCGATGGCCGCGGTGTTCCCCCAGAGCGACTCGTACACGACCACGGCCCTCATGCGGCGACCTCGCGGAGCGGGGCCGTCGCCGCGCGCGTCGCGACGCCCGGACCCGGCGGCCATGGTGCCGACCGCCCGGACGCGCGGACAGTGCCGGATGAGCCGTCGGAGGGCGTCCGTCCGTCGCTCCCGGCCGGCGTCCGTCCGTCGCTCCCGGCCGGCGTCCGCCGGCATGTGCGAGCGGTTCCCGCCCTTCGGGCCGCCCGTGCGGGCCGTTCGGCGGGTCCGACGGGGATACACGGCCCGTCCGCTGCCACGTCCGCCACGGGTAAGGTCGACCCGGGCCAGGCCGTCCGGCGACACGCTCCGCATCCGGCTGCGACGGTCGTGCCCCTCAGGGGCGATCCGCATCCCGACGATGACCACGCACATGACCGAGAACGAGGACGGGATCCTCTCTGCGCTCCTGCGGCGCGGGGTCTCCCGTCGCGCGTTCCTCCAGTGGTCGGCCGCGATGGCGGCCGCGCTCGCGCTCCCCGCGACGTACGCCCCACGGATCGCGCGGGCCGTCGCCACGTCCCCGCGCCTGCCGGTCATCTGGCTGCGCGGACAGGACTGCGCCGGCGACACGATGCAGTTCCTCCAGGCGACCGAGCCGACGATCTCCCAGCTGCTGCTCGACCTCCTCTCGGTCGACTACCACGAGAGCCTCATGGCCGCGGCGGGCGACGCGTCGGAGCGATCGCTCGCCGACGCCCTCCTGGCGTCCCCCGGCGGGTACGTCGCGATCGTCGAGGGCTCCATCCCCACCGCGGATGACGGGACCTGGTGCATGGTCGGCGGGGTCACGTTCCGCGACATGGTGCGCCGCGTCTGCGACGGCGCCCTCGCCACGATCGCCGTGGGCACGTGCGCGTTCGACGGTGGGATCCCCGGCGCGGCCGGAGGACCGAGCGGCGCCGTCGGCGTGAGCTCCGTCGTGTCGAAGGGGCCGGTGATCAACCTGCCCAACTGCCCCGTGAACGTGGACAACCTGACGGCGACGATCGTCAACTACCTCACGTTCAAGGAATGGCCGCCCACCGACGGGACGGGACGGCCGTACTTCGCGTACGGCGGCCTCATCCACAACCAGTGCGAGCGGCGCGCCCACTACGAGTTCGGCGAGTACGTGCTCGCGTGGGGCGACGAGGGTGCGCAGAAGGGCTGGTGCCTGTACAAGATGGGCTGCAAGGGCCCGGAGACGTACGCGAACTGCGCGACCCAGCGCTACGCGGACGGCACCAGCTGGCCGATCAAGGCCGGCGCCGGCTGCATCGGCTGTGCGATGCCGGACTTCTGGGACACGATGAGCCCCTTCTACCAGCGGCTGCCGCCGCCCGTGTCGCTCGCGCCGTCGTTCAGCGTGGACGACGTGGGCGCGCTCCTCGTCGGCGGGATCGCCGCGGTGACGGTGGTCCACGGCACGATCATGACCGTCCGCGAGACGCGGATCCGGTCGAAGGAGAAGAAGCACCGGAAGGCCGAGGCGGCCGCGGCGGCGGGCGCACCCGCACCCGCGGCGGCGGCCGATGCCTCCGCCGCGGCGCCTGCACCCGCACCCGCGGCGGCACCCGCACCCGCACCCGCACCCGCGGCGGCGCCCGCACCCGGACCGGCCCAGTCCGCCGATCCGGGGCCCGCCGCCCCGCCCGCGGGCCCGGACCTCGACGCCGATCCGCCGGCCGGGACGCCGCCGGAGGGCCGCTGACATGGCGCGCGTCGTCATCGACCCGGTCACGCGCGTCGGCGGCCACCTGCGGCTCGAGGCAGAGGTGCAGGGCGCGGTCGAGGACGCCTGGAGCTCCGGCACGGTCTTCCGCGGCTTCGAGCTGATCCTCCGCGACCGCGACCCGCGCGACGCGTACCTGTTCGCGCAGCGGATCTGCGGGATGTGCAACGGCACGCATGCGCTCGGTGCCGTCCGCGCGGTGGAGGACGCCTTCGACGTCCAGGTCCCGCCGAACGCGCGCCTGCTGCGCAACCTCCTCGCGGGCGCGACCTTCGTCCGGGACCACGTCCTCGCCTTCTACCAGCTCCAGGTGCTCGACTGGGCGGACTTCGACGGCGCGCTCGCCGCCGACCCGGCCGCGACGTCCATGCTCGCGACGTCGATCGGCGACTGGTCGCTCTCGAGCGCTGAGCACTTCGCGGCGGTCCAGAGCCGCCTCCGGACCTTCGCGTCGTCCGGTCAGCTCGGCATCTTCGCGAACGGGTACTGGGGGCATCCGGCGTACACCCTCTCCCCGGAGGCGGACCTGCTCCTCATCTCGCACTACCTCGACGCCCTCGACTGGCAGCGGCGCTTCACGCGGCTGTTCACGCTGCTCGGCGGCAAGAGCCCCCACCTGCAGAACTACTGCCTCGGTGGGATGGTCACCGCGCCGGTATGGGGCGGCCCGGCGGGCGCGCCGCGCGGCGAGCACCCGTCGCAGGTGGAGCGGGACACGCCACCTGCCCTGAGCGACGCGGGCATCTCGGACATGCGGACGCTCATCGTCGAGGCGCGGACCTTCGTCGAGAAGGTCCTCATGCCGGACGTCCGCCTGCTGACCGGCCACTACCGCGACTGGGCGACG
>JALOOH010000002.1 GCA_025454515.1 Chloroflexota bacterium | reverse complement strand
CTCCCGGGAGGGGGATCGGCCGGCCGGGGCCCTCGGCTGGTCCGTGGCCGGGGACGGCGCCGGGCCCGCTCGGCTCGACGGCCGGAAGAGGCGCGATGGCGAGCGCACCGAAGACTTCCACGGCCGGCCGGGGGGCGGCCGCGCCCCACCGGGAGCGGAGGTCCGCGAGGGTGGCGAGACGGTCGGTCGAGGTGTTCATGGGACCCTCCAAAGATAGAACATCTGTTCTACTTGTCAAGGTCCGAACGACCGTGGGACAGTCTCACGCGGCATACGATGTGGGTGGACCATGCGCCCCCGATCCGGCTCCCGGAGATGGACGACGATCCTGGCGGCGGGGCTCGCCCTCCGCCCGATCCTCATCGTGCCGATGGCCCAGGGCGGACCGCTCGGAGGCTCGGACCTGCTCCCGATCGGGCTGCTCACCGTGCTCGCCGGCAGCCTTCTTCTCGCGGCTGGCGTGCTCGCCCGGATCCGCCCCGTGACAGCGTTCGCGATCCTCACCGCCGCGGCCGGAGTCGGCCTCGCGGTCATCGGAGCCTGGGCGGGACTGCCATCGCCGTGGCCGCTGCTCCTCGCGGCGTACAACGCCGCGCTCGTCGGGGTCGGCATCGGGGCATGGCGGGAGCAGCAGCCTGCAGCGAGCGGCTGACCGCCAGACATGCGGAGGCCGGCCCGGATCAGCCGCCCGGATCCACCTCGACGCCCTCGGGCGGCTCCAGGACGAGGCGGTCGCCCGCGGCGAGGTCCGCGGCGGTGACCCACGCCGTCCCGATCCCGGGGAGCGAGTAGTACCCGAGGGCGACACGGACGCGACCCGGGCTCGACTCGAGCGGCACCACGACCCTCCACTCCCCCGCCGCACGCGACATCCACCACCACCGTTCGGCCATCGACGCGAGGCCCCGGGCATGCACGATCGTCCGCGCCTCCTGCGCGCTCATGGCGCGGCCGAGCACGCCGTGGAAGACGGTCAACGCGAGCCACGCGTCGCCGTCGGCGGCGACATACCCCTCGAGCTCGCCGTCGGACGCGCGCCGGACCTCGTGGATCACCCCGCCCGCTCCCACGGGGCGAGCGTACCCGGTACGCGCGCGACCCTGCCGCCCGCCGCCGGCCTCCGCCGGAGATGGCGGATACCATCGAGGCGCATGGACCTCACCGCGACCTCGATCCTCGAGATCGGCGCGCTGCTGCTCGCCGCGGCCGCCGCGGGCTGGCTCGCCCGCCGCGCCGGCCTGCCGGCCGTCCTGGGGTACCTCGCCGTCGGCCTGCTCGTGTCACCGTTCACGCCCGGCTACGTGGCGGACCGCGAGCAGCTCCAGCTCCTCGCGGACCTCGGCGTCGTCCTCCTGCTCTTCGAGGTGGGGATCGAGATCGACCTGGGCCGCATCCGCCGGGAGCAGCGCCAGCTCATCTGGGCGGCGCCGCTCCAGGTCGTGATCACGCTCCTCGTGGCGGGCGGGGTCCTCGTCCTGGCCGGACTGGAGCCGCTCCCCGCGGCGATCGTCGGCCTGGCCGTCGCGCTGTCGTCCTCCGTGGTCATCGTGAACATCACCCGCAGCCGCCGGCGGACGACCGACCGATCGACCGAGCACGCCCTGCTCGGCTGGAGCGTCATCCAGGACGTCTTCGGCGTCGCGATCGCCGCCGTCCTCCTCACCCTGCTCGGCGTCTCCGGGCGGCCCCTCGTGGAGACCATCGTCGGCATCGTCGCCTACGTGATCGTCGCGCTCATCGTTGCGGAGGTGCTCCCGCGGGTCCTGCGGCTCGTGCGCGGCGAGCCGGACATCTTCCTGCTCGTCTCCGTCTCGGTGGGGCTGGTGCTCGCCGGCGTCGGCTCGGCCGTCTTCGGCGCGCCGCTCGCGCTGGCGGCGTTCGTCGCCGGCCTGGCCATCAGCGAGGGTCCCGACACGGCCGAGGCCCGGCGGCGCCTTGTCCCGTTCCGTGACCTGTTCGCGGTGCTGTTCTTCGTCACGATCGGCACGCTGGTCGACCCGGGACGGCTGGCCTCCGGTCTCGGCTGGCTGGCCCTCCTGCTCGGCCTCGTCGTGGTCGCCAAGGCGCTCGTCGCCTGGGCGATCGCGCGCGCCGCCCGGCTCGACGCCCGGCCCGCCCAGCTCGCGATCGGGCTCGGCCAGATGGGCGAGTTCAGCTTCGTCCTCGCTGCCGCGGCAGCGATGGCCGGCGCGATCCCCCAGGACCTCTACGTGGCGGTGATCTCGGCCGTGGCCGTCACGATCGCCGCGAGCACGGTGCTCGTGCGGGCCGTGGGGCCGGCACGCGCGGCCGTCGCGGAGGGCGCGTGACATGAGGCTCCCGGTCGATCCCCCGTCCCCCGTCGCGCCCCGCCGCGTCCTCGTCACCGGCGCCGAGGGCGTCATCGGCACGGTCCTCCGCGAGCGCCTGGGCGACGCGTACGACCTGCGCTGCCTCACCCGGGCCCCCGCCGCCTTCCCCAGCCACGCCGCGGACATCGCGGACCTCGACGCCATCCGGCCCGCGTTCGTCGGTGTCGAGGCCGTCGTCCACCTCGCCGGCACGCCCCACGTCTCGTCGTCCTGGGAGGAGGTCCTCCACAGCAACATCGTCGGCACGCGGAACGTCCTCGAGGCAGCACGCGAGGCGGGCGTCGGGCGCGTGGTCCTCGCGTCGTCGAACCACGCGGTCGGGACGTACGAGATCGAGTCCGCGCCGGCGATCTATGCCCTGGACGATCAGCGGGTCGTGGACGAGCGCGCAGAGGTCCGGCCCGACTCCGACTACGGCGTCTCCAAGGTCTTCATGGAGGCGATGGGGCGGATGTACGCCGACCGGTTCGGGATGCGCGTCGTCTGCCTGCGGATCGGGAGCGTCCTGCCGGACGACGACCCCACGGGGCCGGCGATCCGCGCCACGGCGGGCTGGATGCCGTGGCTCACCGACGACGACCGTCGGGCGCGGCTCCGCGCGACGTGGCTCTCGCAGCGGGACTGCGCCGAGCTGATCCGGTGCGCGCTCGAGGCGGACGTCCGGTTCGCGATCGCCTACGGCGTGAGCGACAACCCGCGACGGTTCTGGGGCCTCGAGGGTGCGCGGGCGCTCGGCTTCGTGCCGCAGGACCGTGCACCCGGCTGACCTGGCGGCGCCTGCGCCGAATGGCACTGGCCGACCCGGGCGCGGCGCCCCGCCCCCGCTCCGTCGCCGGATATCAGCCCGGGGACTGCAGGGAGGCCGATACCGGCGCCGGGCGGCGATCGCACGCTCACCGGGTCGGCCCGGTCGTTGCCGGGATCGGCGCCCGGGTGATACACGGCGACGATCCGGCTCCTGGCAGTCCCCGGGCTGATGCGCGGCGACGCGAGCGACCGAGCGACCGAACGGCCGCCCCGCAGTCCCCGGGCTGATGCGCGGCGACGAACGGCACTGGCCGACCCGGCCGGGTCATGGCACATGGGACCCATCGCTCCGACCCGGCGCCGCCAGTGGAGCGACCCGATCGGGTCGACAGGGCCGGAGAGCGACGGAAGGCGTCCCGGGAGCGTGGCCGTGCGCGGGTCATCGCGGTGGCGGGCTGTCCCGGCGGGATTGACCGCCCTGTCCATCCTCGTCGCCTCGGCGTCGACGACGGCTCCGGGCGCATCCGCCGCGACGCATCGCGTCGAGCAGGCGTGGACGGCGTCGCTCGGCGCGAAGGGTGCGAACGGGACGGCGACCGTCAGGGTCCTGGACACGGGCGCCGGGACCGCCTCGGTCGCGATCCGAGGGTTCCGCCCGGCGGCGTCGCACCCGGTCGCGATCCGCGCCGGTGAGTGCACGAGGCTCGGCGCGACCCTCGCGACACTCGGCTCGATCAGCGCCACGTCGAAGGGTGCCGGGACGGCGACCCTGCCGCTGACCGGCGTCCAGGCGGCCGCCGTCCGTGGCGCCGCGATCGGGACGAAGCGCGTCTCGCTCGTCGTCGGCGCTGGAGCCGCCGCCCGATGCGGCACGCTGGCGAAGTCCCTCGCCGTGACCCCGCGGATCTGGTTCGGGCCTCTGCCGGACCATTCGTTCTCGTGGCGTCCCCGGGGCGGGGCGGACGACTACGACGCCCTCTTCGCCCCGAACGCGCCGTGGTCCCGGGTCGCCGGCAGGACCCACGTCTTCATGCTCTACCCGGATGCCGTCGACGAGAGCGTGAGCATCGCGCAGCTGCGTCGGACCGCTCCGCCTCGTGCTCACGCCCGACCAGGACGTGGGCCTCGAGTCCGCGGCCTATCCGGTGACCCCCGGGGCGCGATACCGGCTCTGGGTCGCCGTTCGCGTGCCGGAGGCGTCCGTCGGAAGCGCGTACGTCGCGCCGATCTTCCTCCAGTCGGTCGAGACCCGACGCGACATCCACCCGCTCACGCCTCAGCCGATCGCGGTCGGCTCGGCCGCGACCGATCCGACCGGCGCCTGGTCGCTGTCGACGACCACGCTGGAGTCGGGTCGCTACCGCCTGCTCGCCGAGTACGCCGGCGATGCGACCTACTGGCCGGCGCGGGCACGCATGGAGCTGGTGGTGCCGTAGGCGAGCGTGCGGGTCGCCGGCGCCCCGCCCCCGCTCCGTCACCGGATATCAGCCCGGGGACTGCAGGGAGGGCGATCGCCAGCACCGGGCGGCGATTCCACGCTCAACGGACGGCCCCGTCGTCACCGGGATCGGCGCCTGCGTGATACCCGGCCACGATCCAGCGTCTCGAAGTCCCCGGGCTGATGCGCGGCGACGCGAGCGACCGAACGGCCGCCCCGCCCCGCCCCCGCCCGCCGCCCCGGCGCCCTACTGCGCGGTCCAACCCCCGTCGATGACGAGCGTCGTCCCGGTCACCATCCCCGCGGCGTCGGACGCGAGGTAGACGACCGCGCCCGCCAGCTCGGAGGTCGTCCCCACGCGCCCCAGCGGGATCCGGTCGAGGACGCTCCGGAGGAAGTCCGGGTCGGAGAGACGCTCCGCGGTCCCCGGCGTGAGGACCCAGGTGGGGGCGATCGCGTTCACCGTCACGCCCGCCGGCGCCCATTCCAAGGCGAGCACCTTCGTCAGCGTGATCACGGCGCCCTTGCTCGCGCTGTACGCGGCGTGCCGGCGGATCCCCACGATGCCGGCCTGCGAGGCGACGTTGACGATGCGCCCGAAGCCCTGCGGCACCATCCGTCGCGCCGCGGCCTGCGAGGCGAAGAAGAGCCCGCGGACGTTGACCGCGAACAGCTCGTCCCACTCCTCCTCGGTCGCGTCGAGCGCGTCGTGGTTCGTGCCGAGCCCGGCGTTGTTCACCAGGATGTCGAGCCGTCCGAAGCTCGCCACGGTCGTCGCCACGGCGGCATCGATCGAGGCGGCGTCCGTGACGTCGAGCGCCACGGCGATCGCGTCGCCGCCCGACGCGCGGACGGCCCCGACGACCTCGTCGGCATCCGCGACCCGCCGGACACCCGCGGCGACACGCGCGCCCGCGCCCGCCAGCCCCAGCACGAGGTCGTGGCCGATGCCGCGGCCCGCGCCGGTCACGAGCGCGACGCGCCCGGAGAGGTCGAAGCTCGGCTGGACGAAGGGTGCGGGTTCCATCGGTCGCTCCCGGCGGACGGCTCGCGGTCGGGGCGGTCGCCCCCGACGGATCGGTCGAGCTGTCGTCCACGGTCGAGCGTAGCATCGGCCCGGAGGAGGTGGACGATGCGCGAGAGGCGCCTCGGGAAGACCGGCTGGATGGTGAGCGAGGTCGGGCTGGGGGCCTGGCAGCTCGGCGCCGACTGGGGCGAGGTGGACGAGCCGACGGCCCTCGCCACCCTCCACGCGGCCGCCGACGCGGGCGTGACCTTCATCGACACCGCCGACGTCTACGGCGACGGGCGGAGCGAGCGGATCGTGGGCCGGTTCCTGCGCGAGCGGTCGGACCCGCGCGTGGTCGTCGCGACGAAGATGGGACGTCGCGCGCCCCTCACGATGGCCAGCTACACCACCGAGGCCTTTCGCGGGTGGCTCGACCGGAGCCGCGAGAACCTGGGCCTCGCGACGATCCCGCTCGTCCAGCTCCACACGCTGCCCACGCAGGTCTACTACACGCCCGAGGTCTTCGCGGCCCTGGACGACCTGGTCGCCGAGGGGGTCATCGCCCACTACGGCGTCTCGGTCGAGAAGGTCGAGGAGGGGTTGATCGCGATCGAGAACCCCGGGGTGGCGACCGTCCAGATCATCCTCAACGCGTTCCGCCAGCGCCCGACCGAGCGCTTCCTCGCGGCAGCGTGGGCGGCGGACGTGGGCGTCATCGTTCGCGTGCCGCTCGCGTCCGGCCTGCTGACCGGGAAGCTGGCCGCGGGGTCGGTCTTCGCCGCCGACGATCATCGGAGCTACAACCGGCAGGGTGAGTCGTTCGACCGCGGAGAGACCTTCGGCGGAGTCCCCTACGAGGTGGGCCTCGCGGCGGTCGAGGAGCTCCGGCCGCTCGTGCCGGAGGGCTGGTCGATCGCGCAGATGGCCCTCCGTTGGGTCCTCATGCACGACGGCGTGAGCACGGTCATCCCGGGCGCGAAGGATCCCGCGATGGCACGGGCGAACGCGGCCGCGTCGGCGATGCCGCCGCTGTCGCCTGCGACGATGGACGCGATCCGGGAGGTCTACAGGGAGCTGATCGCGCCTCACGTCCACACCCGCTGGTAGGGGCAGCGGGGGCCAGGGGCGCCGCCCGAGCTCAACCCACCGCGACGAGCGCGATCCCCGCGAAGACCAGCCCGATCCCCGCCCACTGCACCCGCCGTGGCCGCTCCCCGAGGAGCAGCACGCCCGCCGCGACCGTGACCATCGGGCCGAGCGAGCTCACGAGGGTGACGAGCCAGACCGGCGCGACACCGAGGCCGTACGCGAACGCCGCCAGGCCGACGACGTCGAGGACGGCACCAACGAGGAGCGTCGCGTACGGCCGGCGCGACAGGAGGCCGGAGACTCGCGCGGCCGTGTCGCCTGCCGCCGACGCGCGCGCCACGTCGAGCACGGGCTCCGGCTCGGGCGACAGCGGCGGCGTCGTCGAGGCCGCCAGCGCGCCCCGTGCCCGGAGCACGGCGAACACCAGCAGAAGCACCAGGGCGTTCGAGACGCGCTGCGCGACGAGGCCGGTGAGCCAGTCGGACCCCCGGACGAGGACCGAGAGCAGGACGATGCCGACGGCCCAGCAGACGAGCGAGACGAGCGCGAGCGGGACGCCGGGGCCCGAGAAGCGCGGCCGGGATGCGCCGGGCTCGAGCGTGAGGCCGGCGAGGAAGATCCCGGCAGTGGCGGCGACGACCGCGACGACCTGGGCGCCCGCCAGGCGTTCGCCGAGGAAGACGACCGCGATGAGCACGCCGAGCCCGCCATACAGGCCGGCGATCGGGCTGACGATCGAGATCGGCCCCATGCGGAGGGCCGTGTAGAAGCACAGGAAGCCCAGCGCGAGGATCGCGCCCGACCCGGCCGCGACGAGCGCGAACCGTGGCTCGGCGGGGAACACCAGGCCGTGCAGGAGCCCGGCCGGGACGAGGATGAAGCACGATGCAACGACGACGAACACGGCCGAGATGACCCCGCCGACGCGGCGACCCGCGAACGCGACGAGGACGTCGAGCGATCCCCACGACGCGGCTGCCGCGAGGCCGAGGAAGAGACCGGCGGCGGGATCCATCCACGTATCGTGGCGGGTCGACGCCACACGCGTGGCGCCATCGCCGCCCGCCGGGATGCCGGGGGCGCCTCAGCCCACGGCCACGAGCGCGATCCCCGCGAACACGAGCCCGATCCCGGCCCATTGCACCCGGCGCGGCCTCTCGCCGAACAGGACCACGCCGGCGGCGATCGTGACCATCGGGCCGAGCGAGCTCGCGAGCGCGACGAGCCAGGCCGGAGCGATCTGCAGGCCGTACGCGAACGCGACGAACCCGATGCTCTCGAACGTCCCACCGACGACGAGGATCCGGTAGGGGTGAGCCGACAGGCTCCGGGAGATCCGGGCGCCGCGGCCGTCCGCCGCAGCAGCCGCGATGTCGATGACCGGCTCCGGCTCGGGGGCGAGCGGGGGCAGGTCCTCCTGACGAGCACCACGCCACCGGATGACCGCGAGCATGGCGACCAGGACGAGCACGTTCGTCGGACGCTGGGCGACCGCCGCCGAGAGCCACCCGACCTCCCGGATCGCCGTCGTGAGCACCACGGTGCTGACCGACCATGCGACGAGCGCGGCGAGCGCGAACGGGACGCCCGGGCCGGTGAACCGCGGTCTCGACTCGCCGGGAGCGACGGTGACCGCCACGAGGGCGATCCCGAGGGTGGCGGCGACCACCCCGGTGGCCTGTGCGGGACCGAGGCTCTCGCCGAGGAAGACGACCGCCAGGAGGGCCCCGAGGCCCCCGTAGACTGCGACCGTCGGGCTGGCGACCGAGACCGGCCCGAGCCTGAGCGCGGTGTAGAAGCAGGCGAACCCGAAGGCCGAGATCGCACCCGCGGCCATCGATGCGGCGAGCACGGCGGGCTCGGAGGGCGGAGCGACGCCCTGGACGGCCGCGAGCGCGACGATGATGCAGCAGGAGGTGCCGACGATGCCGAGCGCGGACACGACGCCGCCCACGCGGCGCCCGGCGAACGCTACGAGGACGTCCTGGCTCCCCCACACGACGGCGGCGAGAAGCCCGAGGATGAGTCCGGTCTCATCTCCCATCGGTCCTATCGTGGACCTCGCCGGACCGCTCGTCCCGACGGGCGCGCCGGCGTCCCTGTGCTAGAATCCGCCGGCCTCGTGGGGATGTAGCTCAGCTGGGAGAGCACCGCGTTCGCATCGCGGGGGTCAGGGGTTCGAGTCCCCTCATCTCCACCACCGCCCCGCCGGCAAGGCCGGCGGGGTCCGTGATTCCCGGGGCCCGGGCATCGTGTCCTCCCATCGCTTCGTGTAATCTGTCGTCTGTACGGCACAGAGTGCACGGAGCGTCCCGTCGCCCGCCGGCGGAGGAGCAGTCGCATGATCGAGGTCCGCAAGTTCGTCACGGTCGTCGAGGACGTGGTGAAGGAGACCGGGATCGATGTCGACCCGCCGCTGCGCAAGGTCGCGGTCGCGGCCGTCGTGCGCAACCCGTACGCGGGCCGCTACTCCGAGGACCTGTCGGAGATCGTCGAGCCGAGCCGCGAGCTCGGCGTGACGCTCGGCCGCATGCTCGTCGAGGCGATGGGCGGCCCGGTGCAGGGATACGGCAAGGCCGCACTCGTCGGCACGAGCGGAGAGGTCGAGCACACGCACGCCTTCCTCACGTCGGTCCTCGCGGACCGGCTCCGCGAGGCGGTCGGCGGCGGGAAGGCCTGGATCTCCTCCACCGGCAAGCGCGGCGCGATGGGCGCCGAACTCGACGTCCCGCTCGCCTACAAGGACGCGCTGTTCGTGCGCTCGCACTACGACACGATCACCGTCCGCATCGCGGATGCGCCCGAGCCGGACGAGGTCGTCGTCGTCCTCGCCGGCTCGAGCCGCGGCCGCCCGAACTTCCGCCTCGGGGGCCTGACCATCGAGGACGCGAAGGGCGAGGACGGACTCCGCTGATCGTGCCGCCATCCGATCGGGCCCTCGAACGAGCCTTCACAGGAGATCTCCCGATGACCACGCCTGATCCGAGCCTGCTGCCCGTCCCCCAGGCGCACCACGGAACGCTGCGCAACTATGTCGGTGGCAGGTGGGTCGAATCCCGCTCGGCCGACATCCGCGACGTCGTGAACCCCGCGACCGGGGAGGTCGTGGCGCGCGTGCCGATGTCGACGGCCGACGAGGTGGACGAGGCCGCCCGCGTCGCACAGCAGGCCTTCGAGTCCTGGCGGAAGGAGCCGCCCGTCAAGCGGGCCCGGCCGTTCTTCGTCCTCAAGCAGCTCATGGAGGAGAACCTCGAGGAGCTGTCGCGCACGCTCGTCCAGGAGATGGGCAAGACGATCTCCGACGCGCGGATGGAACTTCGACGCGCGATCGAGGAGGTCGAATGCGCGTGCGGCATCCCGTCGCTCATGAAGGGGTACGTCCACGACACGGTCTCGCCCAACATCGACCTCCAGGTCACCAACGTCCCGATGGGCGTCTTCTTCATGGTCCCCTCGTTCAACTTCCCGATGCTCGTCCCCCTTGAGTACCTGCCGTATGCCGTCGCCTGCGGCAACGCCTACGTGAACAAGCCGAGCTCGACGGTCCCGGTCTCCCAGGTCAAGGTCTTCGAGCTCATCGACCGCTGCGGCTTCCCGCCCGGCGTCATCAACCTCGTGCACGGCAGTCACGACGTGGTGGATGCGCTGATGCGGCATCCGCTCACCCAGGGCTTCTCGTTCGTCGGGTCGAGCCCGGTCGGCGCCAAGCTCTACGCGGACGCCGCCGCGCTCGGCAAGCGCGGACAGGTCGCCGGCGGCGCGAAGAACCACTTCGTCGTCATGCCCGACGCCGACCTCGACATCACCGTGCCGGCGATCATCAGCTCGTTCTTCGGCGCGGCCGGGCAGCGGTGCCTCGCCGGGTCGGTCCTCGTCCCCGTCGGCGACGTCTACGGGCCGCTCATGGAACGGCTCCTCCCTGCCGCCCGCGCGATGAAGCTGGGCAACGGACTCGACGAGACCGTTGACCTCGGACCGGTCGTGACGCAGAGGGCGCGGGCCCGGATCGTCGGGATGATCGACACGGCGCTCGAGCAGGGGGCGCGGGAGGTCCTCGACGGGCGGCACCCGGAGGTGGACGGATACCCGAACGGCTCCTTCGTGGGACCGACCATCCTCGAGGACGTGACGCCGGAGATGACGATCGCCCAGGAGGAGGTCTTCGGGCCGGTCGCGAGCGTCATCCGCGCCGACTCGCTCGACGAGGCCATCGGCCTGATCCGGCGCAGCCGGTTCGGCCACACCGGGATCCTCTTCACGACGAGCGGATCGGCGGCGCGACGCTTCGAGCACGAATCGACCACCGGGAACATCGGGGTCAACGTCGGCGTGGCGGCGACTGCCGCGTACGCCACCCTCGGCGGGATGAAGGAGACCGGGTACGGCGACCTCCACGGCCGGTCAGAGTCGGTGCTGTTCTTCACCGAGCGCAAGGTGGTCGTGAAGCGCTGGGGATAGGCCGGGCCGCCCGTCCCGTGACCTGGCGCTGATGGCCTGGCGCTGAGCGTCGCGGGCCCAGGGGCCCCGGGACCCTCAGTCGCCCGCGGTCAGCGTACGGATCGGGGCACCGTCGAGCCACGCCTCCACGGCCTCGAGGGCCTCCGCGTACCAGTTCGTCCACGAACGGTCCGCGACGTACCCCAGGTGCGGGGTGGCGAGGACGTTCGGCAGCCGCCGGAAGGGGTGATCCGGCGGCAGCGGCTCCTCGTCGAAGACGTCGAGCGCCGCGCCGGCGATCCATCCCTCGCGACAGGCGCGGATGAGGGCAGCCTCGTCCACGATGGCTCCGCGGCTCGTGTTCACGAGGGTCGCGTCGGGCCGCATGCGCCGGAGCGCGGCCTCCCCGATGAGTCCCCGGGTCCGGTCCGAGAGGCGCAGGTGGATCGTCACGACGTCGCTCGTCTCGAGGAGCGACGCGAGCGCAGGGGCGCGCCGCACGCCGACCTCCGCACAGCGCGCATCGGTGAGGTTGGCGCTCCAGGCGACGACGTCCATCCCGAATGCCAGGCCGACCCGCGCCACGTGACCACCGAGCCGGCCGAGGCCCACGACGCCGAGCGTCCGACCGGAGAGCGAGCGGCCGAGCGGGCCCGTCCACCTGCCGCGCCGGAGGCGGGCGCTCTGCGCCGGGATCGCGCGGAGCGCGCCGAGGATGAGCGCCCACGTGAGCTCCGCGGCATCCACGGGCGCCGACTGCGTGGCCGATACGACGATCCCCTGTGCGGCGGCCGCGGGGAAGTCGATCGCATCGTTCCGGGCGCCGGTCGTGACGAGGAGTCGGAGCTCGGGCAGCCGGGCGAGCAGCCCGGCGGTGAACGGGGTCCGCTCGCGCATCGCGACGACGACGGTCGCGTGGCGCAGCGCGGACACGACCGCGTCCGCGTCGGGGAGCGGCCGGGCGATCGCCCGGACCCGCGCCCGGCCGCGCAGCCGCTCCCAGTCGGCGGAGCCGAGCGCCGAGCGCTGCCAGTCGTCGAGGAGGACAACGAGGGGCAGCGCGCCACGTGACCGGCGCTTGGGCGGACCCGCGGGCGTGCCCGTCACTTGACGAACGGCTTCCCCAGGGCACGCGGCGCGTGGCCGGACCGGGCAGCGAGGGCGTACACGACGAGCGTGAGCACGTACGGCAGCATGAGGGAGAGCTGGTACGGGATGAGCGTGATCCCGCCCGCCTGGATGCGGACGGCGATCGCTTCCGCGGCGCCGAACGCCACCGCGACGACGATCGCCCAGAGCGGGTTCCATCTGGCGACGATCACGAGCGCGAGTGCGACGTAACCCGCCCCGCCGGTCATGTTCTCGATGAACGTGAAGAGCTGGCCGAGCGAGATCGCCGCGCCCGCCATCCCCGCGAGCGCCGCGCAGAGGAGGAGCGCGCCCCAGCGCGTGCGCGAGACCGGGATGCCCACGCTGTCGAGCGCAGCCGGGTCGTCGCCGGCGGCCCGCCATCGGAGGCCCGGACGGGTCCGGAACAGCACCGCCCAGAAGACGAGACCGAGTCCGACGGCGATGAAGAAGAGGATCGACTGGGAGAAGACCGCCGGGCCGAGGACGGGAAGGTCGGACAGGACGGGGATCTCGAGCGGCTCGAACCCCTCGACCTGCGGCTGGTCTGTGATCCCGAACATCTGCCGGAAGAGGAACGTCGTCAGCCCGAGCGCGACGAGGTTGAGCGAGACGCCGCTCACGATCTGGTCGCCGCCGAGGTTGATCGAGATGAACCCGTGCGGAAGCGTGATGAGCACGGCTGCGCCGATCCCGAAGACGAGGCCCAGCCAGGCGTTCCCGGTGACATCCGAGCCCACGACCGCGCCGAATGCGCCCGCGAGCATCATCCCCTCGAGGCCGATGTTGATGACGCCGCCCCGCTCCGAGATCGCCTCACCGATCCCGGCGAGCATGATCGGGATGGAGAAGCGGATCGCCGCCGCGATGAACGCGGAGGACCAGAAGATCGTGATGAGATCGTCCATCAGGCGACCCCGACCCTCGGGCGGGCGACGAGGCGACGCACGCGGCTGGCGAGGGACCGGGCAGCGGCGGAACGCGACGCGACGAGGATCGCGATGACCGTCCCCTGGACGACGAGCCCGGTCGACGCGGGCACCTGCGCGACCCGCTCCATCGAGCCCCCGCCGGCGGCGAGCGCCCCGAAGAACAGAGCGGCCGCGACCGTCCCGGACGGCGTCGCGCGCCCGACGAGCGCGACGACGAGCGCGGTGAAGCCGAAGCCGGGGGAGAAGAAGTCCGAGAGACGAAGCTGGTTGCCCGCGAGCTCGGCGGCACCCGCGAGCCCGGCGAGGCCGCCGCTGATCGCGAGGGCAGCGACGATCCGGCGCGAGACGGGGATCCCCGACCACCGAGCCGCCGCGGGGCTGTCCCCGAGGACACGGAGCTCGAAGCCGAACTGCGTCCTGTGGAGGACGAACGAGATGACGGCGGCGATGGCCAGGCCCAGCAGGATCCCCGACGGGATGATGAGGCCGCCCATCCGGAGGGCGGGGAGTCGGGCTGCGTCCGGGACCTCGGGGGTCCACGGGTAGCCGCCGCCGAGCGGATCGCGGATCGGGTCGTGCACCGCCCAGCTCACGATCCAGAAGGCGACGAAGTTGAGGAGCAGGGTCGTGATGACCTCGCTCATCCCCAGACGCGCGCGCATCCAGCCCGGGAGTGCGCCCCAGAGGAACCCGCCGACCAGCGCGGCGCCGAGCATGACGATCGATGCGATCGGCCAGGGCAGCTGGGGGCCGAAGATCGCGACGACCGAGGCGAAGAGGGCGCCCATGTAGAGCTGGCCGTCCGCACCGATGTTCACGAGCCCGGCCCGCAGGGCGAAGCTGACGCCGAGACCGGCGATGAGGATCGGGGTCGCCTGCACCAGCGACTGCCGGATCGCCTCGGGGCTGCCGATGGACCCGCCGACGAGGGCCTCGGCGGCAGCGGCCACATCCGCCCCCGTGAGCGCGAGGAGCGTCCCGCTGACGACCAGCCCGAGGAGGACGATGAAGCCGTTGATCGCGGTGGCGCGCGCCATCCGGCCGGCCGCGGCCACGATCGTCGCACCTCGCCCGGCGGCGGTCGCTCCGTCCGTCACAGCGCCACGTCCCCGGCGACCACGTGGTGCTCGCCGCCCATCAGCATGCCGATGAGAGTGCGGTCGGCGCCCGCTCCGGAGACCTCGCCGGCGATCCGGCCCCCGGACATCACGAGGACGCGGTCGCAGATCCCGAGGAGCTCGTCGAGGTCGAACGACACGAGGAGCACCCCGCCTCCGCGGGAGCGAGCCGCCGCGAGCTGCTCGTACACGAACTGCGTGGCGGAGATGTCCAGTCCCCGCGTCGGGTTCATCGCGACCACGAGGTCGGCATCGTCGCCCAGCTCGCGCGCGAGGATGACCTTCTGCTGGTTGCCTCCGGAGAGCTCGCCCACGGGATGCTCGAGGTCCTGTGCCCGCACGTCGAAGCGCGCGGCAAGGTCGGCCGCGAGGCGCCGAGCCCGAGCGGTGTCGACGACGCCCCGCCGGACGAGGTGCCGGCTCGCGCTCCGTCCGAGATGGATGTTCTCCCAGATGCGCAGCCCGAGTGCGAGGCCGTGCTCCTGGCGATCCTCCGGCACGCGCGCGACGCCGAGCCGGGTGAGCTCGGGGGGCGTCGTGCCGGTGACGTCGCCCCCGCGGACCTCGATCCGCCCCGCCGAGGGGCGCCGGATGCCGGCGAGGCACTCGCCGAGCTCCCGCTGGCCGTTGCCGTCGACTCCCGCCACGCCGACGATCTCGCCCCGTCGGACCTCGAACGAGACGTCGACGAGATCGCGCGCTGCACCGGTCGTCTGGAGTCCCGCGACGGAGAGGATGACCTCGCCCGGGGCCTTCGTCGCGCCCGCCAGCCGCGTCTCGACCGCGTGGCCGACCATGAGGGCCGCGAGCTCCTCCTTGGACGTCTCGGCGACGGGCCGCGTCGCGACCACCCGACCGGCGCGCATGACGGTCGCGCGATCCGCGATCTCGAAGACCTCGCCGAGTTTGTGGACGATGAGGATGACCGCGACACCGCCAGCCCGGAGGTGGCGCAGCGTCCGGAAGACGTCGTCGCGTTCGGATTGGGTCAGGGAGGCGGTCGGCTCGTCGAGGATCAGGAGACGGACCTCGGGACCGTCGAGGATCCGGAGCAGGTTCACCCACTGCCGCTGGCCGACGGTGAGGGTCTCGACGCGCTGGTCGGGCCGGACGTCGATGCCGTAGCGCTGCGTGAGGGCGGCCACGCGACCGCGCGTGTCCGCCAGGCCGAGGGCGAGCGGCGGCCGGGGTCGAGCGAGCTCGAAGTTCTCCTCCACCGTGAGCGTGGAGACCAGCATGTCGTGCTGGTGCATCATGCCGATCCCGAGACCGATCGCATCGGCGGGCGACCCGATGTGGACGGGTGCCCCGCGCCACCGGATGTCGCCGTCGTCGGGGCGGGTGAGCCCGGCGAGGACCCGCATGAGGGTCGTCTTGCCGGCACCGTTCTCGCCCAGGAGGGCGTGGATCTCGCCCTCCGCGATGGCGAGGTGGACGTCGTCGTCGGCGACGATGTCACCGAAGGTCTTCGTGACCCCTCGCAGCTCGACGAGTGGTGTCGCGCCGCTCCCGCCGGGCACGGCAGCGACGCTCCCGTCCGCACCGATGCGGGCGGGAGCGTCGGGCTGCGGTGCGCCCATGGACCCGAGCGGAAGGATCACCTGGTTCCGTCGAGGCTCTGGACGGTGCGGCGCCCCGCCTAGTTGGAGGGCTCGGGGATGAACGGGACCTCGGTCGTCCCGCTCAGGATGGCAGCCTCGACCTCGTCCACCTTCGCCTGGATCTTGGCGGCGGTGTCGGTGTCCACCGCACCGATGGGGGCGAGCCCGAGGACCGGCGTGTCGAGGCCGAAGAACTGCGGCTCGCCAGCGAACTGGCCGTTCACGATCCGCCCGATGGCTTCGACGATCATCTCCTTCTGGTCGACGATCTGCGAGGTGACGACCGCGTTCGGCGCGAGTTCGCTCTGGTCCTTGCCCCAGCCGATGACGAGGATCTTGCCGGCGTCGGCGGCCTGGATCACGCCCACGCCTGCCGCGTCGGCGATGTGGTAGATGACGTCGATCCCCGAATCGATCATCGCCTGGGTCGTCTCCTTCGCCTTGGCGACGTCGTCGAATGTCCCGAGGTACGTGAGCGTCACCTGCGCGTCCGGGCGGACGGACAGGACACCGAGCTTGTAGGCCTCCATCTGCGCGACGATCACCGGGAACTGCATTCCGGCGATGCCGCCGACCTTGCCGCTCTTGGTCGCCATGCCCGCGACGACACCGGCGAGGTATGCGGCGTCCTGCGACTTCGGCTGCAGCCCTTCGGCGTTCGGGCCGCTCAGAGCGTTGTTGTTGGTCACGAGGAACTTCACGTCCGGGTAGTCAGGGGCGACCTTGGCGGCGATGTCCCCGAACTCGAAGCCCTGGCCGATGATGACGTTGAAGCCCTTGCCTGCGTAGTCGCGGTAGGCGGTCTCGAACTCGTTCGGTGCGACGCTCTCGGTGTAGGCCGTCTCCGCGCCGAACTTCGACTCCAACTCCGCGAGAGCCTCGTAGGCGGACTGGTTGAATCCCTTGTCCGACGCCGGGCCGGGCAGCACCAGCGCGACCTTCAGCGCGGCGGCGCTCGGCGCCGCGCTCTCGGCAGGTGCCTGGCTCTCCGCCGGCGCGTTTGTCGCGCCGCTCCCGCTGCAGGCCGCGAGCAGCGCGATCGAGATGGCGGCCACCGCGGCCAGCCTGACGGATCCGTGTCGCATCGGGACCTCTCCTCCCTGCGTCCCTGTCTCCTGTCTTTCACAAGACCCTGCGGGCATGATGTACCATCGTGTCAAGCGATCACCTGCGTCGAGCCAGCGCAGTGGAGTCTCCTAGTGACGACCCTGATCCGTGGCCGATCCGTCCTCACCTCCGGGCCGGCGGGTGCCCTCCGGGATGCCGCCGTGCGCGTCGACGGCGGGACGATCGCCGAGGTCGGGCCGTGGGAGAGGCTGATGTCGGCGCACCCGGAGGCCGAGGTCGTCGGCGACGGGACCGGGGTGGTGCTTCCGGGCCTCGTGAACGCCCACGGGCACTTCTCCGAGGCCCTCGTGACCGGGATGGGCGAGAGCCTGACGCTGTTCGAGTGGATCCAGCACCTCGTCGCCCCCGTCGGGCCGCATCTCACCCGGCGCATGGCGGAGGTCGGAACCCTCCTGCGGGGCGCCGAGATGCTCGCGTCGGGCGTCACCACCGTCAACGACCTGTTCGTGTGCTCGCCACACCCGGAGGCGCCGGTCACGCCCGGGGTCGTCGACGGCCTCGAGCGTCTTGGGCTCCGCGGCGAGGTGGCCTTCGGCGCACAGGATCGCAACGATCCGCGCTCGGTCGAGGAGATCTTCGCGGAGCACGACGCGCTCGAGGCTGCGGCGGCGGGCTCGCGGCGCTGCCGCTTCCGCATGGGCCTCGCGACGGTCCTCGCGCAGAGCGACGCGCTCTTCGCGGCATCGGTGCGGCGCGCGCACGAGAGCGGCTGCCGCGTGCACACGCACTTCCACGAGGTGCGCGAGGAGGTGGTCGCGTCCCGGCAGCTCCACGGGCTCACGACGATCGGCTACGCCGCACGTGAGGGCCTGTTCGACGTCGAGGTCCTCGCTGCCCACTGCATCTGGCTGAGCGACGCCGACGTCGAGATCCTCGCGGCCCACGATGTGCGCGTCGCGCACAACCCGATCGCGAACATGATCCTCGCCTCGGGAGTCTGCCCGGTCCGCCGCCTGCAGGCCGCCGGCATCCCTGTCGGCATCGGCACCGATGGCCCGGGGAGCAACGATGGTCAGGACATGCTCGAGGCGGTGAAGGTCGCCGCCCTCCTCCAGAAGGTCGATCGGCTCGACCCGACCGCGATGACGGCGCCAGAGGTCCTGCGGATGGCCACGATCGACGGCGCGCGGGCGCTCGGTCTCCATGACGTCACGGGCTCGCTCGAGCCGGGCAAGGAGGCCGACGTCGTCCTGCTCGACGGCCGGACGCCGGCGCTGGCGGTCACCCACGACCCGTACCAGGCCGTCGCCTACTGCACGACGAGCCGGGCGGTCTCGGACGTCTGGATCCAGGGCGAGCGGGTCCTGGTCGCCGGACGGCCCACGCGCATCGACCTCGACGCCGTGATCGACGAGGCGCGCGAGCTCGCTGCCGAGCTGGTCTCAGAGGCAGGACTGCGAAATCACCCGCTGCTGTTCACGCCGGAGACGGTCGCGCGACCCGCGGGCGCCTGACCCGCACTACTCGATGAGCGCGGCCTCTGCCGAGCGCACCGCGGCACGCACGGACTCGAGACCCCCGGCCTCCAGTTCGAACTCGACCACCACGATCCGGCGAGCGCGTTCCCGGAGCGCCTGCGGCATGTCCGTGGCGTTCGTCACGACCACGACGTCCGCCCCATCGATCAGGGCGCGGGCGCGAGCAGGATCCGTGAGGCTCACGCCGACCGCCCGCGTCAGCGCATAGTGGCTCGCGAGCCCCGCGATCTGCTGCGCCGTGCGCTCGTCGTGGCCGACCGCGACGACCGCCGCGTCGCGGGGCACCTCGGCCAGCGCGCGCATCGCGGACTCTGACGGCACCACGGCAAGCGGGATGATCTCCGCGGCGTCGCCCACCATGCCCCGCACCTCCGCGAGATGGAAGAAGGGCGTGAGGACGAGTCCACCCCGCACCCGGCCGGGCTTCGCGCGGAGCTCCTCCAGGAGCAGCGGCTCGATCCGGATCTCGACCTCACGGGCGACGCGGAGGCTCATGGCTGCCACTTCGACGGGATTGCACTCGACGAAGAAGGCGGATGGTGCGGGCCGGAAGGCGTCATCCAGCACGTGCGCGACGAGCGCGAGGAACTCCTCGGCGGACCGGCCATACAGCCGCCAGCGGAATGCGAGCGAGAGGAGAGCCTCGGCCGTCCGCTCGTCCGGTCCCTCGTCGCGGGGGATGGTCGAGGCGACGGACGCGCCGCGCCGGTCGGTCACGTTGACCCAGCTTCGACGCTCAAGGCCCTGAAGGGCGCGGCTCACCGTGCTCGGGCTCGTCCCCAGCTCGCGCGCGAGCTCGCGCACCGAAGGCAGCGCGCTGCCGACCGGGTAGACGCCCTTGAGGATCCGCTCCTCGAGCGCCTCTTCCACCGCTTGGGCGGTGAGCGTGGTCTGGTTCGTCGTGCACCCCCTGCCATGTCGGCACCGGTCGTTCCGCCCGATATTGGACCATCGGCGGCGGACCGGTCAGGTCGTCGGACATCGGTCCGAGACCGGCCGGTCCGCCGTCATCGATCCAGCAGGCCGGTCAGCACCTCGAGCATCTCCTGGAGGGCGAGCGGCGTGGCCCCGCCGCCACCCCGCGCGTAGACGGCCTGGGCGGACTTCCGCGTCGTCGCCGGATCGTCGCGCTCGAGGTGCGCCTGGAGTCGGTCGAGGGCTCCGTCCGCCTCGCGTCGCGTCGGGTGGACCTCGACCGCACCTCCCGTGAGGTCGTTCACGCTTACGAACGGGAGACGCCGGCCGGCCACGACCCTCGACGCCGGGACTCCCTCGGGACCGCGTTCGGCGGCGGCCATCATGAAGCTCCGGTGGGTGAGCCCGGGCGCGACCCACGCGATGATCCTCTCGTACATGGGCCGGAGCCGCGAGATCTCCGCCGCCATGATGGCGGTCAGCCTGTTGTGGACGTCGACGTACGCCGCCTTCTCGTTGTCCCCCCACCGCCAGGTCCCGTCGGCGGCCCGGGTGCCAGTGTTGTCCGGACGCCAGGGAGAGACGGCGGTGCCACGATGCTCGAACAGCCCGGGATCGTCGTACGAGCTCGCGGGCGACTGCTCGCCGCGCCACCGGTACACGAACTCGTACGGCACGAGGCCCATCGGCTCGGACACGACGTAGCGGTGCACCACGGCATCGCCGCGGACGAGCGGCGTCACGCGCAGGACCTCGGGGTCGGCGCCCGCCTCGAGCCTCTCGAGCCACGCCGGGTCGGGGGCGGTCTCGGGTGCGCCCGGCACCGGCCGGTACCCGGCGGCGAGGAGCGCGCCGTTGATGCGCTGGTGCTCGATGCTCAACGGGTACGGCTTCGTCTTCGTGCACGGGATCAGCAGCGCGACGTGTCGACCCGGCGGCAGGTCCGGGACATAGGCGTCGCGAACGTGCTCGTAGAACGGGCGGACGCGAGGGTGCTCGAGCGCATCGAGGTTGTCCTGGGGGCTGTAGAACCGCATCGAATCGTCGAGGAGGAACGGGGGGACGATCTTGACGCGGGATTCCGCCAACCGTCCGTCGCGGGTCTCGATGTCGCTCATCGGGCGAGCGCCCCATCGGCCGCCGCAGCCTCGCGCGCCGGCGGCCAGACGTCGTCGAAGAGGCCGGCCTCCAGCCCGCCGAGGTAGCGGAGCAGGTCATCCAGCTCGACGACATCGCAGTACTTCTGCTGGAGGTCGAAGAGGTTGACCTTGTGGCTGAGCTCGCCGCGGTCCCACACGGCCTGCTCGGGGATGACGACGCGGAAGTTGTCGGAGATCGCGTCCACCGCGCTCGCCCTGACGCAGCCGCTCGTGGTGGTCCCCGTGAGGATGATCGTGTCCGCTTTCAGCGCCGTCAGGTAGCTCACCAGCGGCGTCCCGAAGAACGCCGATGGCTTCTTCTTCTCGATGAAGAGGTCCCCCGGCAGTGGCGCGACCTCCGCGACGATCTCGTTGCCCATGTGGCCCTGGACGTCCACCTCCTCCTCGGCCCGGAAGTTCTTCAGGTTCCAGACACCGAGGTCGAAGCCGTCCGGTCGGCGCGGGTTGGTCGTGTAGATCACCGGCAACCGCAGGCGGCGGGCCTCGTCGAGGATCCGCCGGGTCGCCGCCACCCCCTGCCAGCCCCGCTCGCCGCAGGAGAACCGCCAGCGCTTGATCGACTCGAGGATCGGCTCGGGCCGGTCGCCGACGAAGTTGTAGTTGACGTCGATGACCATGAGGACCGGGCGGTCGCCGGGTCCCGCGGTCCGGCCCCAGCCGGCGGCCTCGAACACCCTGCGGTCGGTCTCGGACAGGACGTCGTCCCAGATGGGCATCTCACTGTCTCCGCGTGTGTGTGGGGGGGTGGCTCGCCTCGGCCTACACGCCGGCGGAGATGCCCTCGAGGGTGGCGTTCGGGCCCGTGCGCACGAGGCGGTCGGTGGGCGCCGCGGGGACGTCCGGCCGGACCGAGCGAGGGAGGTACCTGCCGATCGGCTCGCCGACCGGACGCATCCCCGGGGAGTCATCCGCCCACTCGGCCGTCACCTGGCCGCGGAGGACGGTCATGACGGGCCAGCCGTGGTAGGTCCGCCCCTCCATGATCGACCAGCCGGAGCGCGTGTTCAGGTGCTCCTTGCCCACCTTCACCTCGCGCGACAGGTCGACGACCACGAGATCCGCATCCGAGCCGACGGCGATCGCGCCCTTCTGCGGGAACAGGCCGTAGATCTTCGCGGGGTTCTCGCAGCTGACCTGGACGAGCCGCTGCAGGTTGATCCGCCCTTCGTGGACGCCCTTGGTGAGCATCACCGGCAGGAACGTCTCGACGCGCGAGAACCCGGTCCGGCAATCCCAGATGTTCGCGCTGTACATCGACTCGCGGTCGGCGGGCTCCCAGGCCACCACGTGGTCGGAACCGACGACGTCGACGTCGCCGCGGGCGAGCGCCTTCCAGAGCTCCTCCTGCGCGTCCTCCCAGCGGAGCGGCACGTTGATCCGCCAGCCATCGTTCGGCGTGAACCCGAGCCAGGCGGGACCCGTCTGGGCGTACATCTCGACGCCGCGCGAGCGCGCCTCACGGATCTCCGCGAAGGTGGCCGGCGTCGTCGCGTGCTGGATGTACATGCGGGTGCCGAGCTTCTCGGCGATGTACGCGTACGCGCGGACGTGCTGCGCCTCGAGCATGTGCGGCGAGCGGTCCGTCCACGCCCCGAGGTCGGTCCGCCCGGACGCGCGAGCGCGCTCCTCGAAGACGCGGGCGATCTCCCAGTTCTCGGGGTGGATCGAGCAGATGGCGGGGGCGCCGTAACGCGCGACCTGCTCGAAGACGCGGTAGAGCACGCCGTCGTCGATCCCGACGCCCAGGCCTGCACGACGGCTCGGCCAGTTGTGGTCCTCGGCCGGGATCCGTCGCGCCTGCATGTACAGCTTGTACGAGGTGACCCCGTACTCCTCGCAGTAGAGCGGGATCTCCTCGGCCTGCGCATCGGTCTCGACCATGAACGTCAGGAATGCATCCACCGCCGAGATCGAGTCGAGGATCTCCTTCGCCGCGCCGAACGACTGCGAGAACGGCACGACGTCCGACGCCTGGACGAACTCCTTGAAGGGCTTGGTCCCGAGCCGGGTGGACGGCGCCTGGATCCCCCACGTGGTCACTCCGGCGCACGCGGCGGCCTTGCTCTCCGTCCGGATGTCGTAGTCGAACGGGACGTAGCAGCCCGGGTGGGCCTCCGAGTCGACGATCCCGGGCAGGATGTGGTTGCCCTTCACGTCGATGACCTTCTTCGCGGGGGGAAGGAGCTCGTCCGCGGCGACCGCCACGATCTTCCCGTCCCGGATCGCGACCCCTGCCTCGAAGACCCCGTCGCCGGTCACGACGCGCCCGCCCTTGAGGACGAGATCGACTTCGCTGCTCACGTGCTCCTCCTTCGTCAGGTGGCCCGGCCGCCGTGCGTCTGTGTCTTGTCTCGCACAATAGGTCCTCGCTATCATAGGCGTCGCGCGGCGGGGGTCAACCCCGCGGGGGCCGGCACCGGGAGGGCGACGAGCGATGACCTGGGATCAGACATTCCAGCCCGGGGCGTTCGGACCGGCGGACGGGTCGATCGAGATCCGCAACCTGAGGGGCATCGTCACGGGGCGTCTCGGCGAGCCCGTGGTCGCGGCCGAGACGATCCGGGCCGAGGCGGGCGTGATCGCCTCGATCGGCGGCGCCGCGGGGCCAGCGGACGTCGTCGTGGACGCGCATGGAGCCGTCGCGATCCCCGGACTCTTCGACACGCACCTCCACGTCGTCTTCGGCGACTGGACGCCCCGCCAGAACACCATCGGGTTCATCGAGAGTTACATGCACGGCGGCGTGACCCAGGCGATGTCCGCGTCGGAGGTCCACCTGCCGGGCCGGCCGTCCGACCGCGAGGGCGTGAAGGCGCTCGCGGTCGCGGCGCAGCGCGCCTTCACCGGCTTCCGGCCGGGAGGCGTGAAGGTGCGGGGCGGGTCCGTGATCTGCGAGCCGGTCCTCCGCGAAGAGGACTTCGCATGGCTCGCCGCGCAGGGCGTCCGGTTCATGAAGGTCGGGTTCGGCGCGTTCACGGACCCGGCAGATGCCGCACCGCAGGTCGCGTGGGCACGCGCCGCCGGGTTCGTGGTGATGTCCCACTCGGGCGGCGCGTCGATCTCGGGCTCCAAGCCCATCACGGTCGATCACCTCCTCACCATGCAGCCCGACATCGCCGGACACGTCAACGGCGGGACCTCGAGCATGCCGGACGAGGACGTCGGCCGCCTGGTCGCCAGCTCGTCGATGGCGCTCCAGATCGTCCAGGCCGGCAACCTGCGGTCGGCGCTCGTCGTCCTTCGGGCCGCCGCGGCGAACGATGCGCTCGCTCGCGTCATCCTCGGGACGGACACGCCGTCCGGGACCGGCGTGATGCCGATGGGCGTCATCAAGACCGTCTGCGAGCTGTCGTCGCTCGGGGGCCTCCCCGCGACGGACGTCCTCGCCATGGCGACGGGGAACGCGGCGCGCGTCCTCCGTGTGAGGGAGGGCATCCTCGAGCCCGGACGGCCCGCCGACCTCGTCCTCGTCCAGGAGCCCCTCGGCGGGACGCGCTCCGACCCCCTCGCGGCGATCGAGAACGGGGACATCCCGGGGATGTGCGGCGTCGTCATCGACGGCCAGGTCCGGGCGCTCAAGAGCCGCAACACGCCCGCGCCCGCGCGGGAGGCCACGGTCCAGTCAGGAGGGGCACGATGACGAAGCCAGCGCCGCAGGGGCCGGCGACGATCCCGGCGACCCCGATCCCGGACGGTTACGTCGCGGGCAGGGAGATCCTCATCCCGGCCGGTCACGGGCGGTCCGTCCGGGTCTCCGCCGGCGAGATCCTCCAGATCGTGGACGTCCGCGGCCAGCAGGTGACGGACGTCATGGCCTGGCGCCTGGCAGACCCCGACGAGTACCTCTCGCCGGGGCACACGGTCTCGTGTCTTACGCATCTCGTCCCGCGCGAGGGGGAGGAGATCTTCTCGAACCACCGCCGGCCCATCCTGCGGATCCGTCGCGACACCGTCGGCCGTCACGACCTGATCGTGCCGTGCTGCGACCCGGAGCGCTACGAGCGCGACTACGGGCTCACCGATCACCGGTCGTGCCTCGGCAACATCCGCGAGGGCCTCGAGCTCGCGGGCGAGACCTGGGAACCGCGCGCCGAGCTTGCGTGGAACGTGTTCATGAACAACCAGCTCCAGCCCGACGGGGCCATCCTGACGGTCGAGCCGCCGCACCCAGCGGGGAGCTACATCGAGTTCGACGTGCTCGACGACCTCGGGGTCGTGGCCAGCTCGTGTCCGCAGGACCTCACCGCGTGCAACGGGTACGTCATCACGGAGATGGCGTTCCGCGTTCTTCGGCCGGCGGTATGAGCTCGGCGGACCGGGTCGGAGCCGACGCCCGGACCGGCGTCGTCCTCGTCGCGCGGATCCTGGCCCGCGCCGGCCTCGTGCATGCGTTCGGCCACGTGAGCGCGCGGGCCGACGACGGCTTCCTCCTCACGCCCGTGGTGCCGCCGCTCGGCGCCCTTGACGCCCCGGACGTCCGGTCGCTCGCGGCCGACGGCTCGCCACGCGACGGGGACCGCTCACGCGTCCCGCTCGAGGCTCCGATGCACGCGGCCGTGTACGCGGCGCGGCCGGACGTCGCGGCGATCTGTCGGATCCACGGCCGGGCCGCCGCGGCGTGGGCGTCACGGCCGGAGCCGCCTCCCCTGCTCCACGGGTTCGGGGGCATGGTGGAGCCGGTCGCGATGTGGCCCGATCCGGATCTCGTCGCGGACGCGGAGGCGGGGGCGGGCGTGGCCGCGACGCTGGGGGCGGCGCCCGCGATCCTCCTCCGCGGCAACGGTGGCCTCGTCGTCGGCCACGATCTACCGGAGGCGGCTGCCCGGGCGTGGTGCCTGGAGGATCGGTGCGAGGTCGCGGAGCGGTCGGGCGGCGCCGGCATCCCGTTGACGCCGGGAGACCTCGCGCGCCGGGACCGCTGGTACGAGAAGGAGACGGCACGCCTCTGGACGTGGCTCGTCGCCACCTACGGGTCGTGACGGTCCCCGCCGCGGGGCCTACCCTGCCGCCTCGACCCGCAGCAGCGTCGTGAAGCCGAGCGAGTGCACCTCTGGCTCGCCCATGCCCGCCTCGACGAGCCATCCGCGGAGGTCGGCGAGGGAGTGCGTGCGACCGCCCTGGTTCTCCACGAGCATCATCACGTCGAACAGGGCGACGACCGGATCCGTGTCCCCCTGCTCGCGGAACACGTCGTGGACGAGGAGGACGCCGCCCGGTCCGAGAACCGAAGCCGCGCCGCGGACGGCGGCACGCGCCGCCTCCGGGTCCATGTCATGGAGCAGGTGGGAGACCAGCGCGGCGTCGAAGCGCTCATCGAGCCCGAGGCCCCGGCGCGTGGCGTCTCCCGCCACGACGCGGATGCGCGTGCCGGCCGCGCCCGCAGCCGCGAGCGCCCGCTCGGTCAGCGGCACCACGGAGGGCTGCTCCACGATCGTCACGTCGAGTCCCGGGTCGGCCCCGGAGAACGCGAGGGCATAGGCGCCGCCGCCGCCGCCGACGTCCACGAGCGACCGTGCGCCCTCGAGGCGCGCCGCCGGCACCAGGTCCGGAGCGACGCGACCCGCGAGATCGTTGAGGGCGAGGAGGAAGGCCTCGGCTGCCGCCGGCTCGGTGCGGGCGCGCTCGGCGAACGGCGCGAGCAGTGCGTCGCCCGTGCGGACCGCGCCGTCGAGCCGCGCCCACAGCGCGTAGAAGACCGCCTCCTTGCGGATGAGGCGGTCCAGGCCGTCGGGCCCGGTGGCAGCCAGAGGCGCACCCGTCGGGCCGAGCCGATAGGCCGAGCCGATGCTCTCCACGATGCCCATGGCCACGAGAGCGCGGACGAGCGCGTCGACCCCGCGCGCCGACGCCCCCGTCCGCGCGGCGAGCTCGTCGAGCGAGCCCCCGTCCCCGGCGAGGGCGGCGATGAGGCCCGACCGGTCGGCGGCCATGATCGCGGCCGCCCCCTGGTACCCGGTCAGCGTCCCGTACAGCTCTCCCCATCCCATCACAAGGCCCCCCGCATGCGGAGATACCCGCGCGCTGCATCGGCGAGGCGCAGCCCGGGCGCCCGCATCCGCCGCACACCGCGGCCGCCGGCCCCCGTCACCGCGACGGCGGCGTTCCGACCCGGGCGACCGGTGACGCCCCCACCCGGATGGGTGCCGGCGCCCGAGAGGAACAGGCCGCGGACCGGCGTCTCGTAGCGGGCGAGTCCGGCGGCGGGTCGCGAGCCGAGCATCTGGTCCAGGGTCAGGTCGATGTGGTTCGGGTTGCCGCCCGGGTTCCCGGTGCGCGCCTCCCACTCGGCCGGCCCGGTCACGACCGTCCCGAGGATCCGCGCGGTCGTCCCGGGCGCGAACCGCTCGACCGTGGCCAGCGCGGCACGCACGGCGTCGTCGTTGCCCTCTGGCCACGTCCTGCCGTCGGCGCGCACCGCCGGCACGAACGCCGAGACCCACCCGACGGACCGTCCGGTCGGCGCCATCGTGCGGTCCGACGCGGACGGGATGGAGAACATCACCGGCATCGGGTCCGGGATCCTGCCGTCCACGATGGCACGGAAGGCCGCGCCGACGTCGAGGTCGGGGACGAGCATCCGGAGCGCGCCCGGGTCGCACGGCGCCTCACGCGCGAGGACCGTCTCGCCGTCGAGCGCCAGGTCCACCTTCAGCTCCGCGACGTTGCACAGGCCGCCGTGCGTGCGCTCTCCACCCAGGCGCAGGGCCGCGGTGCGTTCGTCCGCCGGGAGCATGGCACCGAGGCGCCGGAGGTCGATGGTGGACACCACGACGTCCGCGTCGACCTCCTCGCCCGAGGCCAGTGTCACGCCTGCGACGCCGACCTCGGAGAGCCGCACCCGCGCGACGGGCGCGCCGCACCGGACCCGACCTCCGGCGCGCTCGATGGACATCACGAGCGCGTCCACCAGGGCGCCGGAGCCGCCGACCGGTCGTGCGCCGACGCCGCCGTGCCCGCCCGGGAGCAGGAAGGCGAAGACGCCGCTCCCCGGGAGCCACGGAGGGATCTCCCCGTGCGCCCCGAAGGCCGCGGCCGCCGCGCGCAGGTCGGCATCGGCGAGGTTCGCCCGGAGGACGGAATCGGCCGGCGAGAGGACCGCCTCGAAGATGCGACTGCCGCGGTCCCCGTACGCGTCCTGGGCCATCCTGGCGAGCTCGCCGAACGAGGGGGGCGGGACGTCATCCACGAGCGAGAAGAGACCCCAGACCCCGTCGGCGAGGGCCGTGAACCGGGCCCACTCTGCGGCCGCCGCGGGAGAGAGCGCGTCGGCGAGGTGCGCGGTGGTCGCGTCGAGCGAGCGGTGGAAGGCGAGTGCGGGCCCGGGCGTGTGGATGACCGCGATCTCCGGCTGGGCCGCCAGACGGAGACCCAGCGAGCGGAGGTCGAGCTCGTCCACGATGCCGCTCTCCACGATCCCGCCGATCTCGATCGCGCCGATGTTCATCCGGAAGCCGGGGACGGGCTCCTCGGTGAGGACGCAGCCGCCGGGCCGGTCCGCCTGTTCGAGGACGGTGACGTCGAACCCGGCGCGGCCGAGATACGCCGCGCAGACGAGGCCATTGTGGCCCGCCCCTACGACGGCCGCGCGCGGCACGACAGGTCCTGCATGCCCGCCCGCGTGACGAGCTCGTCCGCGAGAGGGCGCGATCCCGCGACCAGGTCGGAGAGGCGGACCTCGGCGAGGGCGCCGTCGCGGACCAGCGCCCGGCCGTCCACCCAGACGTCGGAGACGTCCGCAGGGGACGCGCAGTAGACGAGCTGCTGGCACGGGTCGTGGACGGTGGCGAGGCCGATGCCCCGGCCATGGAAGCGGACGAGGTCCGCGCGCTTCCCCACCTCGAGCGACCCGATCCGGTCGTCGAGGCCCAGCGCGCGCGCGCCCTCGATCGTCGCCATCCGAAGCGCCTCGGGCGCCGTCAGCGCCCGGGGGTCGAGCCTGTGGACCTTCTGCAGGAGGGCGGCCGCCTTGATCGCCTCGAGCATGTTCTGGCTGTCGTTGGACGCCGCCCCGTCGGTCCCGATCCCGACCGGGATGCCCGCTCCCTGGAGCTCGCCGACCGGGCAGACTCCCGATGCGAGGATCATGTTCGCGACTGGATTGTGGGCGGCCGCCACCCCCCGATCCGCGAGGATGCCCACGTCCACCCTGCCCACCCAGATGCAGTGGCCGGCGATGACCGGGACATCGAGCAGGCCGACGTCGAGGGCGCGCTCCACCGTGTCGCGCGACCAGCGAAGCCGGGCCTGGACGACCTCCTCGCGGACCTCCGCGAGGTGCGTGTGCACCGACCAGCCGCGGCGGCGCGCGAGGTCCACGGACGCCTCGAGGAGGGGATCCGTCTGTCCGAGGACCGTTCCCACACCCATGCGGTATCCGACGAGGCGCGCGCCGGCCGCGTGGTCCGCGAGCGCCTCGTGCTCCTCGAGGAACGCGGCCACGGGATGCGGGTCGAGGACGTCCTCGGCGCCGAACGAGACCACGCCCCGGAGGCCGATGTCCTCCAGGCCGTCGATCGCGCCGAGGCTGGCGAACGTGCCCATGTTCGTGTGGCAGAACATGTCGTTCACGGTGGTGACGCCGGACAGCAGCATCTCGGCGGCCTTGAGGCGGGTCCCCACGCGTGCCATCTCGCGGGTGATGTGCATGCCGGCCCGGCCGACGACGCGCGCCCCCCACTCGAAGAGCGTCATGTCCTCGCCCATCCCGGGGACCAGGGCCTCGGACAGGTGGGTGTGGGCGTTCACGAACCCCGGCGTGACGATCCCCTCGTCACCACCGACGACCGGAGCCGCCGGATGGGCGGCGAGCACCTCCGCGGCGGGACCGACCGCGACGATCCCGCCGCCGCCGATCGCCACGGCGCCGTCCGTGATGGTCCCAGCCGGTCCCATGGTGAGGACGTGCCCACCCCGGACGACGACCTCCGCCTCCATCGTGCTCACGGGTCAGCGCCCCGCGATCGCGACGACGGAGTCCGCGAGGACGTCGAGCCCCCGGTCGAGCTGGTCGCGCTCGATGACGAGCGGCGGCACGATCCGGATCGTCGCCGCGTTGTGGAGCATGGACCCGACGAGCACCCCTCGGCGCTGCGCCTCCGCGACGACCGTGTTCGTGATCGACGGGTCCACCAGGTCGATCGCCGTCCACAGACCGCGGGCGCGGTACCTGGCGACGCCGATCCCCGCGTCCACCATCGCATCGAGGCGGGTGGCGAGGTGCGTCCCGAGCTCCGCCGCGCGCTCCACGAGGCCGTTGCGCTTGATGAAGCGGATCGCCGCGAGTCCGGCCGCGCAGCTCACCGGGTTGCCGCCGAAGGTGGTGAGGTGCGAGAGGGGCGGGTCGAGCAGCGTCGCCATCAGCGCCGCCCGCGCGGTGAAGGCGCCGAGCGGCAGGCCGCCGCCGAGCGCCTTCGCAGAGACGATGACGTCCGGGGTCACGTCCCAGTGCTCGAGCGAGAACCAGCGGCCGGAGCGGCCCATGCCGCCCTGGACCTCGTCGAACACGAGGATCGCGCCCCGGTCGTCGCAGAGCTGCCGGAGGCCGGCGAGGAATCCGTCGGGCGGGATGACGACGCCGGCCTCGCCCTGGATCGGCTCGACGATCACGACGCCCACGTCGTCCGTCATGGCGGCCTCGGCGGCCTCGAGGTCACCGAACGGCACGAACCGGACGCCGGGGACCAGCGGCTCGAAGGGGCGCCGGTACTGCTCCTTCCACGTGACGGAGAGAGCGCCCATCGTCCGGCCGTGGAAGGCCCCTTCGAACGCGAGGATGCCCGGCCTCCCGCTCGCCTTGCGGCCGAGCTTCAGCGCGCCCTCGATCGCCTCCGCGCCGGAGTTGGTGAGGAAGGAGACGTCGAGGTCGGCGGGCGTGATGGACGCGAGCTCCCGGGCGAAGTCGACCTGCGCGGGGATCACGTAGCGGCCGTACACGTTCACGTGCGTCATCGTCTCGACCATCTCCCGGACGGCCGCGACGACGTCCGGGTTCGCATGGCCGACGTTCGCGACGGCGATCCCGGAGGTCAGGTCGATGTACTCGGTCCCGTCGGAGCCCACGACGGTGGAGCCGTGCGCCGCCGTGACGACGAGCTCCTTCCTGCCGGGGACCGTCTGGCTGAGGTATCGGAGGAACTCGTCGCGGTAACGGTCGGCGACCGCCGGCTCGAGGGGGTGGGTGCCGGTCATCGTCCTCCCTGTCGCTTGTCGTGGTGCCACGGGATCACCAGTCGCTCCACGCCCCCGACGAGGAAGAAGAGCGCGATGCCCATCGCGGACAGCACGAGGACCGCCGCGAAGAGGTCGGTGGTGGCGAGCTGGTTGTTGAACGCGAGCATGAGGTAGCCGAGTCCGGCGTTGGAGCCGACCCATTCGCCGAAGACGGCGCCGACGACGGCCAGGGCCATCGCGATCTTGAGGCCCGAGAACACGAACGGCATCGCCCACGGGATGCGCACCGCCCGCATGATCTTCACCCGCGACGCGCCGAGGGTCCGCATGAGGTCGATCATCTGCCGATCCACCGACTGCAGCCCGTCCACGGTGTTCACGACGACCGGGAAGAAGCTGATCAGGGCGACGACGAGCACCTTGGGGACGAGGGTGAAGCCGAACCAGACCACCAGGATGGGCGCGACGGCGACGATCGGGACCATCTGGGACGCGACCAGCCACGGGTAGACCGATCGCTCGAAGATCCGCGAGTAGGACAGGAGGATGCCCAGGCCGACCCCGACGAGCGCACCCAGCGCGAACCCGATGAGGATCTCGCTGAGCGTCACGACCGCGTTCCGGGCGAAGAGTCCCGCGTTCTCGATCAGCGAGAGGGCGATCTGCGAGGGAGCCGGCAGCAGCAGCGCGCTGATGCCGGTGATCCAGACGAGGGCCTCCCAGAGCATGAGCACGAAGACCGCGAAGAGGAGGGGCGGGGTGACGGCCTTCACCCATCGCCGGATCGTCCGCCGCGTGTCCCGCCTGTCCTCGGCCGGGGGTGCGACGCTGGCCGCGCCGTTCGCGATCGGGGCGGCCGCCTCCCTCTGCGTGCCGGTCATGCCGCCTTCCCCGGTCCGTGCGCGAGCCGGAGCTGCTCGAGGAGGACCTGCTTCATCTCGATGAACGGCTCCGAGGTGATGACGTCGTATGCCCGGGGCCGCGGGATGTCCACCTCGAGGATCTGGGTCACCCGCCCCGGCCGCTTCGACATCGCGTACACGCGGTCGGAGAGGTAGAGCGCCTCGTCGACGTCGTGGGTGACGAAGAGGATCGTCTTCCGGTGCTCCTCCCAGATCCGGAGCAGCCACTGCTGCATGCCGGCGCGGGTCAGCGAATCGAGCGCGCCGAACGGCTCGTCAAGGAGGATGACGTCGCGGCCGGCGAGGAACGTCCGGAGGAGGGCGGCACGCTGGCGCATGCCGCCCGAGAGGTCGTCGGGGTAGCGCTTCTCGAACCCCGACAGCCCGAAGAGCGGGAAGAGGTCGAGCGCGCGCTCGCGCGCCACCCTCTTCGACACGCCGGCGACCTCGAGACCGAGGATCGTGTTGTCGAGGATGTTCCGCCACGGCATGAGCAGATCCTGCTGGGGCATGTATCCCACGCGGCCCAGCAGGTCGGCTCCCACGGTCGTCCTGCCGTCGAGAAGGACGTCGCCGGAGGTCGGCGTCTCGAGGCCCGCGAAGATGTTGAACAGCGTCGACTTCCCGCAGCCGCTCGGACCGATGACGCTCACGAACTCGCGGTCCCCCAGGCTGAGGTCGACGCCCAGAAGGGCATCGACCACCTGGCCGCGGGTCTTGAAGCGCTTGCCGAGACCGCGGGCCTCGAGCTTCGCCGACCCCATGGCTACTGTGCCGCGGTGAACGCGTCCGTCGCGAAGTCGGTCGGTGGGTTCGACATGTCGAGGATCCCAGCATCCTTCGCCCAGACGAGGTACGCCGCGAGCGCGTCCATGTTCACGTGTCCGAAGACCGGGGCGTCGCCTCGGAAGACGGGCAGGAGGACCTCGAGCTGGGCCCTGGACTCGTTGAGAGCGAGCCCCTGGGTCTGGTCGAGCAGGGTCTGAAGAGCCGCGTCCGGGTCCGCGACCATGTCCGCGTACCCCTTGGCCGTCGCGTCGACGAACGCCTGGGCCGTGCACGGATCGGCGTCGAGGAACTCGTTGCGGGCGAAGAAGATGAGCTCGGGGTACGTCGGCGCGCCGAACTCGTCGAGGCGGAAGATGAAGGAGGGTTCCATCGCCTGGAGCTGGACGCCCTCCGAGTTCCAGAAGCCGATGGCCGCCTGGACGGCGCCGCTCACGACGTTCTGGACCGCGTTGAAGCCGATCGTGATGTTCTCGACCTTCGTGGGGTCGCCGCCGTCATAGGCGACGATCGAGTTCAGCGCCGCGAGGTCGCTCGGCACGCCGGTCACGCCGACGAGCTTGCCCTCGAGGTCCTTGGGCCGCGTGATCCCGGTCTTCTGGAACCCGACGATCGAGCCGAGCGGCGACTGCTCGAGGGCCGAGAAGATCCGGACCGAGGGTTCCTGCTGGAAGGTGGTGAGGAAGTCGAGCATCGAGGTGATGCCGAAGTCGGCCTTGCCCGCGGCCATCAGCTTGATCGTGTCCGACGTGGAGGTCGGCGTCTCGATCTTCAGGTCGATGCCCGCTTCCCGGTAGTAGCCCTTGGCGAGAGCGTTGTAGATCGGGACGTGGATCGCGTTCGGCAGGTAGTCGAGGATCAGCGTCCGCTGGACCGGCGAGCTCGGCGGCGGACATGCGAGCGTGCTCGCCGACGGCGCCGCGGAATCCGCGGGGGCCGCTGTCGCGGGGGCCTGGGTGGCCGGTGCGGCGGTGGCGGGCGCCTGCGTCGCGGGCGCAGCGGACGGCGCGGTGGTCGCGCCGCTCGACGAACATGCCGAGACGGCGATCGCGAGTGCCGCGCCGAGCGCGGCGAGACCCAGCATCCGGGACGCCTGCGGCCGTCCCCTCGTCTGCGGTCGAAGCGACATGGTCAGTCCTCCTCCACGTGTGCCCTGTCGGACCGCACGGCCCTCCGGCCGCCGCGCCCTTGCCGGGTCGCCCTGCGCTGGTTCTCCCTCAGCGCCGCAGGCGACGGATCACCGTGAACCGAAGCTGGCTCATCTCCTCGAGCGTGTACCCGAGCCCTTCGCGGCCGTAGCCGCTCATCTTGACGCCCCCGAACGGGATGAACGGCGGCCGGTAGTTGCCGGTGCCGTTCACCACGACGCCCCCGGTCTCCAGGCGATCGGCCACCGCGAGCGCCCGCGCCACGTCAGCGCTGAAGACGGATCCCATGAGGCCGTACATGGATGCGTTCGCGACCTCGACCGCGTCGTCGTCGTCGTCGACGGTCACGAGCGTGAAGACGGGCCCGAACACCTCGTCGTCGCGGGCGACCCCCGCGGAAGGCGGCACGTCCGCGAGGACGTGCGGCCCGAGGAACGCGCCACGCGGCGTCAGGTCGCCGAGGACGAGACGTGCACCTTCCTCGACGGCACGGCGGGCCTGTCCCGCGACGGTCGCGGCGGCGTCGGCGTCGATGAGCGGGCCCATCTCGGTCTCCGGGTCCACGGGATCGCCGACGCGGATGGCCGCGACGCGCTCGACGAGGGCGTCACGGAACCGCTCGGCGATCGCGCGGTGCAGGATGATCCGCTTGTTCGACGCGCACGTCTGGCCGTTCATCATGAGTCGGCCGCGGATGGCTTCCGAGACGGCGAAGTCGAGGTCGGCGTCGTCGAGGACCACGAGGGCGTCGTTCCCGCCGAGCTCCAGGTGGAGGCGGCGCAGGTACGGAGCGCCCGATGACGCGACCGAGATGCCCGCGCGCGTCGAGCCCGTCAGGCTCACCGCGTCGATGCCCTCCGCCGCCGCCAGCGCCGCGCCGACCCCGGGTCCGGCCGCGACGAGGAGCGCGTCGCGCGGGACGCCGGCTGCGTGCAGCGCGGCGACCACCTCGAGGATCGCGAGGGGGTCCTCGCCCGGCGGCTTGAGGATGACGGTGTTCCCCATGACGAGGGCCGCCGCCGCCTTCTCCACGGCGAGCTCGACAGGGAAGTTGAAGGGCACGATCGCGGCGACGACGCCGAGCGGGACGCGCTCCTCCCAGGCCAGGTCGCGCTCGTTCCCCGGCCACGACGCCGTGGGGATGAGGCGGCCCTCGAGCCCGCGCGCGTGCTCGCCGTTGCCGCGCATCAGCCCGATGGCGCCGCGCACCTCGAAGGTGGCCTGGGCAAGGATCTTCCCGCTCTCGCGCGCCAGCAGGTGGCCGAGCTCGTCCGCCCGCGGCGACAGGGCGGCGGCGGCGGCCTCGATCATCGCCGCACGTGCGCCGAGCGGGACGCGCCGCCACGAGGCGAGGCCGGCGCGCGCGGTCGCCACGAGGGCGGGGATCTCCTCCGGCGCCGTGACGTCGATCGTCCCGACGAGGGAGCCGTCGGCCGGCGCCAGCACCTCGAGGCAGGCCGGGCCGGCGGCCGGCGCTCCCGCCGACATGGGCTGCACGTCGATCTCGGTCTTCACGAGCGTCCCCACAAGCATGTCTCGTGTCTGAGACAGGTAGAGTAGCGTCGGACCGCGATCCGGTCAAGGGCGCGCGCGTCGCGTGCGCGCACGCGTTCGCGTACGCGCGAGCGCCAGGGCGCGAGCGGCGACTTCATGCGTCGCTGTCCCGGAGACGCGAGGCCAGCACCTCGGCGAGGTGACGCGCGCGACGATCGGAGACGAACGAGACCTGCGTGCGACAGCTGAACCCGTCGGCGATGACGAGCGTGCCGTCGTCGGCTCTCACGAGGGCCGGGACGAGGTGTTGCTCCGCGACCGCGCGCGAGACCTCCGCGTGGCCGCGCACCGCCCCGAAGTCCCCGGCCAGGCCGCAGCAGCCGCGCACCATCTCGACGACGTCGATGCCGGCCCGGGCGAGCAGGCGGCCGTCCGCCTCCATCCCGAGGACGGCTTGCTGGTGGCAGTGCGGCTGGACCACGGCTCGGAGCGGCGGACCCGCCGACAGCGGCAGGTCCACGCCGTCGAGGATCTCGGCGAGCGTCCGGACGCGCGCGGCGAGGCGGCCCGCTCGCGCGTCGTCCGGCAGGAGGTCGGGAAGGTCCACCCGCAGCGTGGTCGCGCAGGAGGGCTCGAGGACGACGACCGGCTCGTCGCCGGCGAGCTCCGGCGCGCCGAGCGATCGGGAGCCGACGCGCCGCGCGGCGTCGAGCTGGCCAGTCGTCATCCAGGTCAGCCCGCAGCAGACGGGCGTCCGCGGCACGACGACCTCGAACCCGGCGGCCTCGAGCACGTCGATCGCGGCGAGACCGGCCGCGGGCGCGAGGTGGTTCGTGAACGTGTCCGGCCACAGGACGATCCGGCCACGGGCAGCGGACGCGGGAGGGCCCGACCCTCGCGTGGCGGCGGCACCGCGGGTGGCGCTCGCCGCGACCCCGCCGGTGCCGCGCGTGCGTGCGTCGAGCGACCTCACGAGAGTCCGCCGGGGCAGGAGGGGGATCGTCCTGTCGGGGGCGACCCCGGCGGCGAGCGCGAACAGCCGCGAGACGACCGGCCCGTGCGTCACGAGGTTGACGAGCCGCGGGATGCGCCGTGTGAGCCGCAGCCACGTGGGGAGTCGGCCCAGCGAGTAGTGCGCTCGCGGCCGGATCCGCCCCGCGTAGTGGTGGTGCAGGAACTCGGACCTGTACCGGGCCATGTCCACCGCGGTCGGGCAGTCGGAGGCGCACCCTCGGCATGAGAGGCAGAGGTCGAGCGCGCGGAGCACGTCGCGCGAGCGCCAGCCGTCCGTCGAGAGCGATCCCGCGAGCATCTCCTGGAGCACGCGGGCGCGGCCCCGCGTGGAATCCATCTCGTCGCCGGTCGCACGGAAGCTGGGGCACATCAGGGCATCCGACGTCTTCGACACGCACTTCCCCACCCCGACGCACCGGCTGACCGCGGTGCGCAGGTCGCCGCGATCCGCGGCGAGCGCATGGACCGGCCGGGCATCGACCCGCGTCGGGACGGCCGGGCGGAGGTCGCGGTCGAGCGGGGCAGGGTCCACCACCACCCCCGGGTTGAGGATGCCGACAGGGTCCCAGGCCGCCTTGTACCGGGCGAAGAGGTCGAGGAGGCCGGGGCTGAACATCCGTCCGAGGAGCGCGCTGCGCGCGCGCCCGTCGCCGTGCTCCCCGGACAGCGATCCCCCGTGCGCGACGATGAGATCGGCCGCGTCGGACATGAAGGCGTCGAACCGCGCGACACCGGAAGGCGGGGCGAAGTCGAAGCCGATCCGCACGTGGACGCAGCCCTCGCCGAAGTGGCCGTACGTCGTCCCCCGCAGGTCGTGAGCGGCGAGGAGGCGGTGGAAGTCCGCCAGGTACGCGGCGAGCCGCTCGGGCGGGACGGTCGCGTCCTCGAGTCCCGGCCACGCCGGCGAGCCGTCGGCCAGTCGCGTCGCGCGCCCGGCTCCATCCTCGCGGATCCGCCAGAGGGCGGCCATCGCGGCACGGTCCTCGTGCATCCGGGCGCGAGCGTCGTCCCGGGCGAGGCCGACCGCCGACGCGAGCGTCTCCCCGTGTGCGCGGGCCGCAGCGGCGGAGGCGCCGGTCGCCTCGACGAAGAGCCATGCGTCGCCGTGCGGCAGCAGCTCCACGGCGCGCCGGTCGCGCGCGAGGCGGACGATCTCGCTCGTCATCCCCTCGACGGTCGCCGGGCCCGCGGGGAGGAGCGCCACGGCGGCAGACGCCGCGGCGATGTCGTCCGGATACCCCAGGACGAGGAGGCAACGCGCGGCAGGGGCCGGGACGAGGCGGAGCGTGACGGCCGCCACGATCGCGCACGTCCCCTCGGTCCCCACGAGCGCCCCGGCGACGTCGAAGCCGCGCTCGGGGAGGAGCCGGTCAAGGCCGTACCCGGAGACCCGCCGCGGCCAGTACGGGAGCTCCCGCCGGATGAGGTCGACTCCCTCGGCGACGAGGGACCGTAGATCGTCGCCGAGCCGCCCGGGAAGCGCCCCGCCGCCCGCCCCGTTGCTGCCGACGCTCACGCGGGAGCCGTCGGAGCGGATGACATGGAGGCCCACCGTGTTCGCCGCGGTCGTCCCCCAGGCGATCGAGTGGGACCCGCACGCATCGTTGCCCACCATCCCCCCGACCGTGCATCGGTCGTGCGTGGACGGGTCCGGACCCACGCGCAGCCCGCGGCCCGCGAGCGCGGCGTTCAGCTCGTCAAGGACGACGCCCGGCTCCACGGTCGCCGTCATCGCCTCCGGATCGATCGAGTGGATCGCCGTGAGGTGGCGGGAGGTGTCGATCACCAGGCCCGGCCCGATCGCATTCCCCGCGACGCTCGTGCCGGCACCTCGCATCGTCACCGGGATCCGGGCCTCGGCGGCGTGCCCGACGACCTCGGCGAGCTGCTCCACGCTCCGGGGCGAGGCGACGAGCCGCGGGACGACGCGGTAGTTCGACGCGTCAGAGGAGTAGAGCGCCCTGGTCGCGGCGTCCGCGCGCAGGTCGGCCCCGAGAAGACGGCCGAGCCGATGCTCGAGCCAGCTCGCCCTGTCGAGGTCGGCCGACGCGATCCGCGGTCGGCGGGGCTCGGTCAGCGCCACGGCGGGGACGAGACGTACACGCTCTTCGTCCAGGTGGAGAACTCCACCGCGATGCTCCCCTGCTCGCGGTAGGTGTTCGTCGAGGAGTCGCCGACGCCGCCGAACGGGACGTTGAGCTCGACACCGCTCGTCGGCTGGTTCACCTTCACGACGCCGACGTGCGCCTCGCGGCTGAACCGGTGGACCGCGGCGAGGTCGTTCGTCACGATGCCCGCCGAGAGCCCGTATCGGCTCCCGTTCACGACGGCGATCGCCTCCGCGAGGTCCTCGACCTCGAGGACGCTCACGACGGGCCCGAACACCTCCTCCTGCGCGATCCGATCCTCGGGCCGGACGCCCGTGACGATGGTGGGGGGCTGCAGAAGGGCACCCTCGCCCGACGGCCCCGCGATGATCCTGCGGCCGGCGGACCGCGCCTCGTCCAGGTACGAGAGGTTGACGGCTCCCTGCTCGAGCGAGACGACGGGGCCCATGCCGGTCGCCGGGTCCAGGCCGTCGCCTGGCGCGTACCGGGCGCTCTCGGCCTCGAATGCCTCGACGAACCGCGTCGAGACGGCCCGGGTGCAGATGACGCGGCTCGTCGCCGTGCACGCCTGGCCGGTGAGACCGAAGCCGCCCGCCGCGGCGAGCCGGGCGGCATCGGCGGGGTCGGCGTCGTCGAGTACGACGAGCGCGTTCTTCCCGCCCATCTCCAGCTGCACGCGAGCCCGGCGCGGCGCGGCGAGCCCGTAGAGCCGCGCCCCGACGGAGACCGACCCGGTGAACGTGATCGCGGCGACGCGCGGGTCCTCCACGAGCCGGTCGCCGATGTCGCCACCCGTGCCGAGCACGAGCGAGACGACGCCCTCGGGGATCCCG
>JALOOH010000204.1 GCA_025454515.1 Chloroflexota bacterium | reverse complement strand
CGGTGCTGGCAGGACCGAGTCCCGTACGATCCCGCCCGCCACCGTGCCCTACAGGAGATCGTCCTCGCGAAGGCGGCTTGACATAGGGCTACTCAGCCCAGGCTCAGCTCCACGACAGACGAGCCCAGGCGCCGCGTCACCTCCGCGCGCAGCTCCGCGTCGTAAGCGACGCCCGTGCGCAGCTCCATCGGGAGCGCCGGCCGGCCCCCGCCCTGCGGGACGTGGACGACGACCCGCGTGGCCCCGGGCCGCTCGCGGAGCACCTCCCGCACGCCCTCCATCGCCCGGACGAGCGCGTCGGGCGGTGCGCTGCCGGCGAAGTGCACGTGGAGGACCGCGTCCGGGCCGGCCTCGGCAGGGACGGTCGGCGCGGACGACGCCGCCGCCGTCCTCTGGCGCGCCTCGTCGGGGAGCGGCGGCTCATCGGGGTCGCTGCCGGCCACCGCGGCGCCGGGGGGCTCCGCGTACGTGGGGATCGGCTCCACCGGCCCGATCGAGGGGACGAGCGAGGCGTCGCCGGCTGCGCCCGCCGCGGGAGGGCTGGCGCCGCGGAGCGGCGAGACCACCGCGCCGCCGGGTCCCGTGCTGCCCGCGGCACCACCGCCCCGGCCGTCGCCGGCATGACCGCCGGGCCTGCCGGCGCCGTTCCCCTCGCCGTGCCCGTTGCCGTTCGCGCTCCGCCCGCGCCACCGATCGCCGCCGCGCGGCCGTCCGCGGTCGCCGGACGCGACCTCGGCAGCGAACGCCTCGTCGCCCATCTCGACGACGGCGTCCCAGGGCCGGACGAGGTCCGCGAGCAGCTGCGCCTCCTCGCCGCGATGGTCGAGCTTCCCCGCGACCACGACGATCGCGCCCTCGGCCCAGGCATCGCGGGTCTCCTCGTACGTCCGCGGGAAGACGAGCACTTCCACGGCCCCCTGGAGGTCCTCCACGGTGGCCACGGCCATCGTCGCCTTGGCCTTCGTGATCAGCGTGCGCACACCGGTGATGACCCCACCGATGACGACCCGCTGGCCGTCGAGCGTCTCGTCGCGGAGGTCGCCGCTGTACGCGGTGACCACGCGGCTCATGTGGTCGGAGACCTCCCCGAGAGGGTGGTCCGAGAGGTAGAGCCCGAGCAGCTCCTTCTCCCACCGGAGCCGCTCGCGGCTCGGCGCCTCCGTGGCGGCCGGCAGCGGCTTCTCGAGGGCCGCCGGCTCCACCGCCAGGTCGAAGAGGCTCGTCTGGCCGCTCGCCTTGTCGCGCTGGGTGGCCTGGGCGGCCGCGAGCGCGTCGTCGAGCCCGAGCAGCAGCTGCGCGGGGTGCCCGAGGTCGCCCAGCGCGCCCACCTTGATGAGCGACTCGAGCACGCGCTTGTTCGCGAGGCGCAGGTCGATGCGCGCGCAGAGGTCAGCGAGCGAGCGGAAGGGACCGTCCGCCTCCCGCGCCGCGACGATCGAGGCGATCGCTCCCTCCCCCACGTTCTTCACCGCGAGCAGTCCGAAGCGGATCGCGTCGCCCTCGACGGTGAACTCGAGGTGCGACCGGTGGACATCGGGCGGGAGGACCCGGATCCCCAGGCGGCGGCACTCGGCGACGGCGGCGGCGACCTTCTCCTCGCGATCGCGGACGGCGGTGAGGACGCTCGTCATGTACTCGACCGTGTAGTTCGCCTTCAGGTACGCGGTCTGATACGCGACGAGCCCGTAGCAGGTGGCGTGCGCCTTGTTGAACCCGTAGCGCTCGAATGGCTCGAACGCCTTGAAGACGGCGTCGATGGTCGCCGCGGGGACGCCGCGCTCGGCCGCCTGGCTCACGAACTTCTCGCGCATCGACCGGAGGACGGAGCTCTTCTTCTTGCGGATCGCGTAGCCGAGCGTGTCCGCCTCGGGTCCGGTGAAGCCCGCCAGCGCCATGGCGGCGGCCATGATGTCCTCCTGGTAGACGAAGATCCCGTAGGTCCGTTCCAGGTAGGGCTCCAGCAGCGGATGGAGGTACTCCACCTTCTCCTGGCCGTGCTTTCGCGCGATGTACCGCGGGATGTTGTCCATGGGGCCCGGCCGGTAGAGCGCGACCATCGCCGCGAGGTCGAAGACCGTCGTGGGCCGCAGCTCGCGGACGTACCGTCGCATCCCCGCGGACTCGAGCTGGAAGATGCCGGTGGTCTCGCCCGATGCGAGGAGCGCGTACGTCCGCGGGTCGTCGAGCGGGATCCGGTCGAGGTCGATCGAGATCCCGCGGTCGTCGCGGATCATGTCCACGGCATGGCGGAGGATCGTCAGGTTCGACAGGCCGAGGAAGTCGAACTTGAGCAACCCCAGCGCCTCGACGCCGTGCATCTCGTACTGGGTCATCAGGGCGTCCGAGTTGGTCGCGCGCTGGAGCGGCATGAGGTCCGTCAGGGGCTCGCGGCTGATCACCACGCCCGCCGCGTGGGTGGAGGCGTTCCGCGCGACCCCCTCGAGCTGCTTCGCGAAGTCCACGACGCGGTGGACGGCCGGGTCGCCCTCGTACATCTCGCGCAGCTGCGGCGAGACGACGATCGCCTCGTCGAGCTTGATGCCCAGCTGGTTCGGGACGGCCTTGGCGATCCGGTCCACCTCGCCGTACGTGTGGCCCAGGACTCGTCCCACGTCGCGGATCGCGGCGCGGGCGAGCATCGTGCCGAACGTGATGATCTGCGCGACGTGGTCCTGGCCGTACTTGCGGGTCACGTAGGCGATGACCTCGTCGCGCCGGCCGTCCTCGAAGTCCACGTCGATGTCCGGCATCGTCACCCGGTCGGGGTTGAGGAACCGCTCGAACGGCAGCCCGTAGTGGATCGGGTCCACCGGCGTGATCCCCAGGGTGTACGTGACGATCGACCCCGGAGCGCTGCCCCGGCAGGTCGTCTGGATCCCCTGCTCGCGGGCGAAGCGGACGAAGTCGGCGACGATGAGGAAGTAGCCGGCGTAGCCCATCGTCGTGATCACGCCGAGCTCGTAGTCCAGGCGCTCGCGGAGCGCGGGGGTCGGCTGGCCGTACCGGGCGACGAGTCCCCGCTCGCACTCGCTCCGGAGCCAGGATTCGACGGTCTCCCCGTCGGGGACGGGGAACGACGGGATCCGCGTCTCGCCGATCGGCAGGCGCAGGTCGATCATCTCGGCGATCCGCCGGGTCGTGCGGACGGCGTCGAGCTGGTCCGGGAAGAGCGCGGCCATCTCCGCGGCCGACTTGAGGTAGAACTCCGCCGATTCGAAGCGCATGCGTCCCGGCGTGTCGAGCTGGCTCCCGGTGCCCACGCAGAGCAGGACGTCGTGCGCCTCCGACTGCGCCCGGTGGACGTAGTGGAGGTCGTTGGTGACGACGAGCGGGAGGCCGGTGGATGCCGACAGCTCGAGGAGCTGGCCGTTGAGGCGTCGCTGCTCCGGGAGGCCGTGATCCTGGAGCTCGAGGAAGAAGCGGTCCCTCCCGAGGATCTCCCCGTACTCACCCGCGACAGCCCGCGCGAGCTCCCGGTCGTCCACCTCGAGCGCCTTCGCGACCTCGCCGCCGAGGCACGCGGACAGGCCGATCAGGCCCTCTGCGTGCCGCGCGAGATGCTCTCGGTCGATCCGTGGCTTGTAGTAGTAGCCGTCGACGTGCGCGTCGGTGATGAGGCGGCACAGGTTCCGATACCCGACGTCGTTCTGCGCGAGCAGCACGAGGTGGAAGGGTTGGGCGTCCGCCTTCCCCTCGCGGTCCGTCATCGAGCGGCGGGCGACGTACGTCTCCACGCCGATGATCGGGGAGATGCCGCGCCCAAGCGCCGCCTGGTGGAACGCGACGGCGCCGTAGAGGGCGCCGTGGTCGGTGACGGCGAGGTGCGAGAAGCCCAGCCGCTCGGCCTCGTCCACGAGGTCCGTGATCCGCCCGAGCCCGTCGAGGAGCGAGAACTCCGTGTGCGTGTGCAGGTGGACGAAGTCGTCTGCGGCGATCCTCACGGGGGCCAATGGTAGCCGCTG
>JALOOH010000203.1 GCA_025454515.1 Chloroflexota bacterium | reverse complement strand
GCTGCTGCGGATCGCGATCGTCTGGAACATCCCCGTCGCGTGCGATCGGGCGTCGGCCGAGTTCATGATCTCGTCGCCGCTCATGGAGAGCACCTACGAGCGGGCGGTCCCCGACTACGCCCGGCACACCGAGAGGTCGATCGACCTGCTGCCCTGACGCGCCGACGGCCCGCGCGGGCCCACGGCGGTCGCCTTGACGCGGCCGGCGCCTGCCGCCACGCTTGCCACCCACGCTCGCATCGGAGGTCCCCACGATGCCCCGGATCACCCCGTGTCTCTGGTTCGACGGGCAGGCCGAGGAGGCCGCCGCCTTCTACGCCTCGGTCTTCCCGGACTGCGAGGTCGTCTCGGTGACCCCTGCCCCCGGCGACAACCCGAGCACGCGGGCGGGCGAGGTCCTCATGGTGACGTTCACGATCGCCGGGCAGCCGTTCACAGCGCTCAACGGCGGGCCGCAGTTCCAGCTCAGCGAGGCGGTCTCGTTCGAGATCGACTGCGCCGACCAGGCCGAGGCCGACCGCTACTGGGACGCCCTGGTGCAGGGCGGCGGCGAGCACAGCCAGTGCGGCTGGCTCAAGGATCGCTTCGGCGTCTCGTGGCAGGTCATCCCGCGCCAGGTCGGCGACTACCTCGGCGGGCCCGACCCGGCGGGCGCGGCGCGCGCGATGCAGGCGATGCTCGAGATGAGCCGGCTCGACGTGGAGGCGCTCCGGCGCGCGTACGAGGGGGCGGCCGACTGACGACGGCCCGGGCCCCTCCGGTCAGCGCGACGCGGCGGCGGGGACCCGGTGGAACAGGGCGGGATCGGCCGTCCCGGGGATCACGCGGATGAGGCCCGCCGGGCGGAGGCCGAGCGTCGCCCGTCCGAGCGGGCCTTCGAGGGTGAGCGCGTCGAGCGCGGCGGAGCGCGCGAGGATCGTCACGTGCACGCCCGGCACCAGGCCTCGCGCCTCCAGGTACGAGAGCAGCTCGGGCGACTCCTCGGCGCGCTCGGTGATCCGCAGGATGGTCGCGTGATCGCCCGCCTCCATCGCGGCGAGCGGGACCCCCGCGGGACGGCGCCGCGCGGCGGCGGCGTCGATCGGGTTGCCGTGGGGGCAGGTGTCGGGGTGCCCGAGCATCTCGTCGAGCCGCTGCTCCACCCGGGGCGAGATGGCGCCCTGGAGGCGGGCCGCCTCCTCGTCCGACTCCGCCCATCCGAGCCCGACGACGCTCGTCAGCAGCCACTCCAGGAGCGCGTGGCGCCGGAAGATGCCGTCCGCCGCCGCGCACCCGGCGGGAGTGAGGGCGAGGCCGCGATCGGCTCCCTGGACCACGAGGCCGTCCGCGACGAGGCGGTGGATCATCTCGCCGGCAGCCTGTGCGGTCACTCCCTGCTGGCGCGCCACCTGCGCGGTGGTCACCGTCGCCTCGTCCTGGACCATGACCCGCAGCGCGAGCAGGTAGTCCTGCGCGGCGGCGGAGATGTCGGGTGCGGGACGGCGGCGTTGCACGGCGGTCATCGTACCCGAGGGCGGCCGGGTCCCCGTACACCGAGCGCCGCGCGGATCACGGCGGCGATGCCGGAGTGGCGGCGCGCGGGCCGGTCCGGGTCGCCCGGCCCACGCCCGTCGTCGCCACGCGGCCGGCGGTCGCCGGGCTCCGGGGTCGTCGGCCGACCTGCCGTGTCCGAGGCCGGCGGGCGGCCACCCGGCGTCCCGCGCGGGCCATCCGCGCGCGCCGACGTGAACGAGGCCGCCGGCCGGTCGCCGGTCCACTCGCTCGTGCGCCCCAGGTACTCAGGCCCGTGCTTGCGTGGGTCGGCGTACTCGCGCGGGTTCACCGTCCAGTAGGTCCCGGAGGCCGCGCCGTACCAGCCCGCGCCGTGCCACGCCGGCTGCTCCTCGGGGGCGTCGTCGTACGTGGTCGAGCCGAGGGTCGCCTTCCGCTGCCGCGACTCCTCCCGAGAGGTCTCCGACGCCCGTCCCGCGCGGCCCTGGCCCGCGCGGGCCTGGCCCGGGGCCTCCGCACCCGGCGACGAGCCGCCGGGCGCCGCCTGCCCGCTGCCGGGCGCACCGTGGCCGCCCCGCGCGCGCGGCCCTGCCCCGTGGCCGCGGCCCGCGCGCGACCGCGCGCGGGCCGCCTCTCGCGCCGCCGTGTACCAGTCCCGGCCCGCGTCGCGCTGGGAGCCGCGTGCCGCCGGTCCCGGCGCCCCGCGCGGCCCGCTCGGTTCGCGCACGTCGGTCACGTGCGACCGGGCGATCGTCTCGTAGGCGGCCTGGACGGTCAGGAACCGGGCCAACTCGCCGGGTCCGGCGGCATCGGGGTGGTGGCGCTTCGCCAGGCGGCGATAGGCGGCCTTCACCTCGTCGATGGGCGCGCCGGGCGGGACGCCGAGGACGCGGTACGGATCGAAGCGATCGGGACGCTCCATGCCGGAAGTGTCGCGCACGTACGTTCTTCGCGCGCCGGAGACGTCCGGATCGGCCCGACGGGTCCGGCGGTCGGGGGGTCCGGCGGGCCTCGGCCTAGGGGACCAGCTCGTCCAGCGGCGCGAGCTCGAAGACCGGGACGGCCTCGGACGCCGCACGCCCGTGACCGTCCTGGGTGGACGGCCGCGCGTACCGCGCGAGCAGCCGGACGGCCTGGGCGTCGAGGACGCCGACCTGGCGGAGCGCCTCCACGGTGGCGGCATGCGTCGCGCGCCGGCGCCCGTCGCCGTCGTCGATCTTGATGGCCATCCCCGACGGGCCGACGTAACGACCGGCGCGCGGGCCGCCCAGGATGGCGATGCCACGGAGAGCCTCCGCGCCGCCCTTGGACACGACGCGGCCCGGCACGGCCTTCACGAGCGACGTGTCCAGGCGGTCCCGGGAGCCGGCCACCATCTCGGGGTTGGCCAGGATCGCGTCCCGCACGACGAGCAGCCAGCGAGCGACCTCGGCCCGCGGGTCGCGAGGCAGGATCGTCTCGGGGTCGGCGAGGAGCGCGTATGCGCGCGCGATCTCCCGCAGCGAGAAGGCGTAGGTGAGCACACCGCACTCGTCGACGGCCGTGACGAGGTCGCGCGCGTCCACTCCGAACGCCGTGGCCACCGCCCATCGGACCGCCGCCTGCGCCGGGTGCTCGTCGCGCCAGTAGTCCTCGAGGCTCCAGCCCTTGAGGCGGGCGAGGAGGACGGTGGAGGCGTGCTGGCCGGAGCACTGGTGGCGGATGGCGCCCGGCCGCTCGCCGTCACGCAGGAGCCGCGCCGCGGTCAGCGCGTCGAGCGGCGCGCCCTCGGTGCCGCACGCGAGGAGCGACTGGCTCACTCCCGCCCGGCGCATCACGGACTGGAGCGTCCTGACGTGGGCATCCTCACCGGAGTGGCTGCTGGCCATGACCGCGATGTCCGCGGGCGAGAGGTCGAAGGCCGCGATGCCGCCCGCCTCGAGCAGTGCGACGAGCGCGAACGGCTTCATCGCGGAGCGCAGGTTCACCACGACGTCGGGATCGCCGACGGCCCGGACGACCGCCCCCGAGGCGTCGACCTCCACGATGTGGCCGCGATGCCGGCTCTCGACGATCGACCCGCGATGCTGCTCCACGAGGACCGGCGGAGGGGACGGGAACAGGCGTTCCGGCCGCGCGGCCGACGTCGCCGCCGACGTCCGGCGCCGCGGGGCTCGAGGGCTCGCGGGACTGCTCATGGCGGAGAGGATAGCGGCGCCCGCGGGCGGCGGCGGGGTGCGGCCGGCCGACCGCCCGGGCTAGTATCGATCGACGCCTCCGCCGGGGACGGCGGCGGCCGCCGGCGACTCGGGCTCGATGGTGCGAGGGCCGTCGAACCCTCGATGAGTGGAGGGTCGGATCGTGGCCGGAACGATGCGGGTCGGGATCCTCACGTCCGGCGGGGACAGCCCGGGGCTCAACGCGGCGATCCGGGGATTCGGGAAGGCCGCGATCGGCCACTACGGGATGGAGGTCGTCGGGTTCCGCGACGGGTTCCG
>JALOOH010000202.1 GCA_025454515.1 Chloroflexota bacterium | reverse complement strand
ACGGTGTGCTCGGAGATGAACAGGCGCGCGCCGATCTCCTTGTTGGTCATCCCCTCGGCGACCAGGCGCGCCACCTCTGCCTCGCGCCGTGACAGCGCCCCCAGGTCCGGGGCCTCGGTGGATCCGGCGGCTGCGGTCGCCTCGATGGATCCCCCGAGCGCGAGCCGCACGGCGGCGTCGCGATCCAGCCCCCGCCCCGCGTCGAAGGCGGCCTCGAACCGGGCGGGTCCGAGCGCGGCGACCGCCGATCGCCTCGCCCCGTCCGCCAGCGGCGCGACGAACGGCATGACGCTCGCCCCTGCGCCGGCCGCCACGGTCGCGGCGGCCCCGAGGAGCTGGGCGGCCAGCCGTGCCTGCCCGGACGCGGCGGCCAGGCACGCGGAGCACGTGAGCAGGTGGGTCTGCGACACCCGGTCGTCGATCCGGTGCGCGATCGGGAGCGCCTCGGCGATGAGCAGCCTCGCCTCGTCCAGGCGGCGCTCGGCCAGGCCGGCGATCGCCTGGTTCATGAGCCAGACGTCGAGCGACCAGAGGTCGCCAGCCTCCCGGCTGAGGCGCGCGCCCTCGCGGGACGCGACCCGGACGGCTTCCGGGTCGCCGCGCATGAGCGCGTCGATCGCCCGGGCCTGGAGGATCGCGATGGCGGCCTCGGCGTCCGGTGCGCCGCCCGCGACGCCCGTCGCCTCGTCGAGCAGGCGCGCCGCGGACTCTCGGTCGCCGCTCATGTTCGCCGCGATCGCGCCCATCGACAGCGCGTTCACGAGCACGCCCGGGCGCCCTGCCGCCGCGCTCGCGGCCGCCGCACGCGCGAGCAGCGGCCGGGCGGGGACGGGGTCGACCTGGAGCACGCCGAGGAAGCCGCGCATGAAGAAGACGCCCGCGCGCGCATCGGGGTCGCCCGGCTCGAGCGCGAGGAACGCATCCAGCCACCGCACGCCCTCCGCGGTCGCGCGCGTGATCCAGAACCAGCTGCACGAGACCACGAGGTCGTCGCCGCGTGACGCATCTCCGGCGAGGAGGCAGCGACGGAGGACCGCCCGGATGTTGTCGATCTCGATCTCCATCCAGGCGAGCCACGCGATGAGCCGATACCGGGCGTCCGGCGCGGACCGGCGGCATGCCGAGACGTAGTGGTCGGTGCATCGCGAGGCGATCGCCTCCTCCTCGCCCGCCTCGCGCGCCTTCAGCACGGCGAACTCCCGGGTGGTCTCGTGCAGGCGGTAGCAGGCCCGGTCCGGGGCCTCCTCCTTCAGGACGAGCGACTTGTCCACCAGCGACGAGAGCACGTCCAGCATGCGGGCCGCCGGCACGTCCCCCGACGAGCAGACGGCCTCGGCGTCAGCGAGCGTGAAGCGGCCGGCGAAGGCGCACAGCCGCCGCAGGACGATCCGCTCGTCGGGTGCCAGGAGGTCGTGGCTCCACTCGAGCACGGTCCGCAGCGCCTGGTGACGGGGCTGCGCCGTCCGGCTCCCCCGCGTGAGCAGGTCGAACCGGTCGGCCAGCCTGTCGTCGATCTCCTCCACCGACAGGGCGCGCGTCCGGACCGCCGCGAGCTCGATCGCGAGCGGCAGGCCGTCGAGCCGTCGGCACAGGTCCACCACCGCGGCCCGGTTGGCGTCCGTCAGGTCGAACCGGCCCGACGCCGCCGCCGCCCTCTCGATGAACAGCCCGACCGATTCGTTCGACCGGAGCTGCCCCACCGACTCCGGCACGTCGGCGCGCGGGAGCTCCAGCGGGGGGACCGGGATCACGTGCTCGCCCGGCACCGAGAGCGGCTCGCGGCTCGTGGCGATGACCCGCACGCCGGGCGCCGTCCGGAGGATCCCCGCCACCAGCTCGGCCGTCGCGTCGAGCAGATGCTCGCAGTTGTCCACCAGGAGCAGGATCTCCCGTTCGCGCAGGTGCGCGAGCACGACGCCCCTCGGGTCGGCCGTGGCCTGGTCGCGCAGGTCGAGGGCCGCTAGCATCGCGTTGGCGACCAGGGCCGGGTCCGTCACGTCGGCGAGCTCGACGATCCACGCGCCATCGCGCGACCCGCGCGCGAGGTCGGTCCCGATCCGCAGCGCGAGCCGCGTCTTGCCCACGCCGCCGGGGCCCACCAGGGTGACCAGCCGGGTCGACGCGAGCTGCCGCCGCAGCTCCATGAGCTCGCGGCGCCGTCCGATGAAGCTGGTCGTCTCGGCCGGCAGGTTCCCGGGTCGACGGGTGGGCCTTGCCATGGTGGACAGCACGGTACTCCCCCGGCAGGGCGCCCGAGCCGCCCCGAATCACGACCGGGTCACGGATCCCGGGGATGTCCCGTCATCTCGGGCCCACGAGGCTGGGGACGACGCGGACGCAGAAGCCGCCCCCCTCAAGGAGACATCCATGAACGACCGGAACGCCGCCCGGGCCGCGGGCGTGCTGTTCATCGCGGCGACCGTCGCCGGCGTCCTCTCGCGTGCTGCCTTCGTGCAGCCGGTCCTCGGCTCACCGCCCGTCGTCGCCGGGGTCTGGGCGAACGAGACCCGGGTCCTGCTGGGGGCGCTGCTGCTCGTCGTCGCGGCGGTCTCGGCCGCCGGGATCGCCATCGCGATGTACCCCGTCCTGCGGCGGCAGGCCGGCGCCATGGCGCTCGGGTCGGTCGGCTTCCGCCTCATCGAGGGGACGCTGTACCTCGGGGTCGTCGTGTGCCTGCTGGTCCTCGTGACCCTGGGCCGCGAGGCTGCGGCAGCGGCCCCCGCCTCTCGCTCGGCGTACGACGTCGTGGCCGGGCTCGTCCTCGCAGCGCGCGACTCGATCGGCGAGGTGTCGGTCGTCGCCTTCGGCGTCGGCGCATCGCTCTACTACTGGGTCTTCTACCGGTCGCGCCTGGTCCCGCGATGGCTGTCCGTCTTCGGTCTCGTCGCGATCGCGTCGCTCCTCGCCTCCATCGTCCTCGTCGTCGCCGGCGTCCTGGCCCCGTTCTCGCCCGGACAGGTGGTCCTCGCATTCCCGATCGCCGTGCAGGAGATGGTCCTGGCCGCCTGGCTGATCGTGAAGGGGTTCAGCACGACCGCCGCGACCGCGCCCGACACCGCTGTGATGGCCTCGCATGCGCCCGGCATGCCGGCGACGGCGAGGTGACGACGATGAAGGCAGCCGTGTGCGAGCGCTACGGCCCCCCGGAGGTCCTCCGGGTCGCCGAGGTGACGCGGCCCGCCCCCGCCCCGGACGAGATCCTCGTCCGGGTCCACGCCTCGACGGTGAACTCGAGCGACTGGTACGTGCGGAGCGGCATCCCCACGTCCCCGTTGCGCGTCCAGGTCCCGTTCCGGCTCCTCGTGGGCGTGCGGCGCCCACGAAGGGGGATCCTGGGGCTCATCCTGTGCGGCGAGGTGGTCGAGGCCGGCCGTGCCGTCCGGCGGTTCCACGCGGGCGACCGGGTCTGGGCCTTCACGAAGCTCCGCTTCGGCGCGTACGCGGAGTACGCCTGCCTCAAGGAGGAGAGCAGCGTCGCCCTCGCACCGGCCGACGCCACCGACGAGGAGGCGGCCGCGATCGCGTACGGGGGGCTCATGGCCCTCCACTACCTGCGGCGCGGCCGCCTCCGCGCCGGCGAGCGCGTCCTCGTGTACGGCGCGTCGGGCGCCGCCGGGACCGCGGCCGTCCAGCTCGCGGCGCACATGGGCGCCCGCGTGACCGGCGTCTGCGGCCCGGACAACGCCGACCTGGTGGCGTCGCTTGGCGCCGAGTCCACGCTGGACTACACCCGCGTGGACGCGCCGCCGGCCGGTGCGGCGTACGACCTCGTCCTCGACGCCGTTGGCAGGCGGCGGGGCTCGCCGCTGAAGGACGCCTGCCGCCGGGCACTCGCGCCGGGCGGTCGGTACGTCTCGGTGGACGACGGGACGCCGGCGTTCTCGGCCGCGGACCTCGTGCGCCTCGCGGAGCTGGTGGACGCCGGGGCGATCGCGCCGGTGATCGACCGCGTCTACCCGCTGGAGCGGATCGCG
>JALOOH010000201.1 GCA_025454515.1 Chloroflexota bacterium | reverse complement strand
GCCGCCGGAGACGCCGACCATCGACGGGCGCAGGACGCGATCGCCGACGCGGTAGCCCCGGCGCATCTCGGCGACGACCTCGCCCTCCGGCCGGCCGGTCCCGGGGACCGATGCGACGGCCTCGTGAAGCGCCGGGTCGAACGGCCTCCCGAGAGCCTCGATGGCGACGACGCCCTGCGACTCGAGGGCCGCCCGGAGCTTGCGGTCGATGGCCGCGATCCCCTCGACCCAGGGGTCGGCCGCGAGCTCCGCCGGGACGTGCTCGATGGAGCGGTCGAAGTCGTCCGCGAGGTCCACGAACCGCAGCAGGAGCCGGTCGGCGGCGGCCGCACGGGCCTGCTCGATCTCTTCCTCGGTGCGCCGGCGGAGGTTCTGGTAGTCGGCCAGCGCGCGCTGACGGCCGGCGAGGTGCTCGTCCGCCTGGTCGCGCAGCTCCGCGTTCTCGGCCTTCAGGGCGTCGATCTCGGCGAGCAGGTGCGTCGGGCTCGTGTCGAGCTCCGCGATGCGCTCGTCGGCACGCGTCTTCTTGTCGTGTGTCATCGGCAGGTCGTCCGTTCGGTCTCCGGGCGGGGTGTCAGGCTGGGGTGCCTGCGGCCGCGGCCCGCAGGGCTCATGCGTAGAGGGTGTCCACGAGCTCGTTCATCAGGCCGCCGACGAACCGGACGGTCCCGATCGCGTGGCCGTACCGCATCCGGGTGGGCCCAAGGACGCCGACCACGCCGACCGCGCGGCCGGCGCGGCCGTACGGCATGAGCACGAGCGCCACGTCCGCCATGGCGTCCGCGCGGTTCTCTCGCCCGATGAAGACCTGGACGCGGTCGTCCCGCGTCACGGCATCGAAGAGCTCCGCGAGGTACGCCCTGTTCTCCAGCGCCTCGAAGACGCGTCGCAGCTTGTCCGCCTGCGCGAACTCGGGGGCGGCCATGACGTTGAGCAGGCCGTCGCTGAAGACCTCGGCGATGGCGGCGGCGTCGGAGTCGCGAAGGAGGCGGACCGCCTGCTCGCCGATGCCCCGCACGAGGTCGTCCGCCGCGTCGTCCTCGCGGAGGCGCGAGAGCCTCCGCTCCAGATCGCTCGCGGTCCGGCCGGCGGCCAGCTCGTCGAGACGGGACGCGGCGGCGGCCAGCCGGGCCACGTCCACGCCCTCGTCCACGGAGACGAGCACCTGGCGGATCGTCCCGTCGTGGAGGACGACGATGAGGCTCGTGAGGTGCTCGGCGATCGACACGATGTCGATGCGACGGATCCTCGCGGTCCGCGTCTTCGCGGGGGTCGCGAGGCCGGCGGCGTGTGTGGCGGATGCGATCGTCGTGGCGGCGAGGCGGAACCACTGCTGGTTCGCGTGCTCGAGCTGGCCGAACTGGTGGCGGATGAGGAGCTGGTCGACCGGGGGGAGCGGGACGGCGTCGATGATCGACTCGACGTAGTAGCGGTAGCCCGCGTCCGTGGGGATCCGGCCCGCCGACGTGTGGGGGTGCGTGAGGTAGCCGGCGGCCTCGAGCTCGGCGAGGATGTTGCGGACCGTCGCGCTGCTCACGCCGAGCGGGTACCGCTCGACGAGCGTCTGCGACCCGACCGGCGCAGCGGACGCGACGTACTCCTCGATGACCGCGCGCAGCAGGCTCTGCTGCCGGGCATCGAGGGGGCCGACCGTCCGATGGATCCTGCGCGTCACTCCCAGCGGGCTCCCTTCTGTTAGCACTCTCATGGTGAGAGTGCTAACGACCTGGCGGCATCGTAGCAGTCGGGCGCCGGGAGTGTCAACGGAGAGCGCCGAGCGATGGCGACGGGGCCGGGATCGGGCGGGGATCGGGCGGGGATCGGGCGGCGACCGGCCCGAGGTCGGCCGGTCGGTCGTCACACGATCCGCGCGAAGACCTCGTTCGACAGGAGCGCGCCCCGGCGGGTGAGTCGGATCCGTCCGTCCGCGCCGGCCTCCGCCAGGCCCTCGGCGACCGCCCACGCGAGGGCCGCGGCGGCCGGATGCGCCTCGGCGGCCGGGGCCGGGACGCCGCGGTCGGTCCGGAGCCCGAGGATCGTCTCCTCGGCCGTGGCCGTCAGCGCGTCGAGCTCCTCGAACCCGCCGGGGGGGAGGGCGGGGGCGAGGCCGGAGCCGTGGGGCGGCGCGAGCGTCGCGAGGTAGGGCTCGAGCGCCGCGGCGCTCCACCGCCGCGTGTGCCCATCGAACGCGTGCGCGCCCGTCCCGACCGCCTCGTACGGTCGTCGCTCCCAGTAGACGAGGTTGTGGCGGCTCTCGTGGCCGGGGCGCGCCCAGTTGCTGATCTCGTACCGCCGGAAGCCGGCCGCGTCGAGCGCATCGCACGCGCGCTCGTATGCGGCCGCGGCGGCGTCCTCGTCCTGCTCCGGCAGCGCCGCCGCGCGCCAGCGGCGCGCGCCGGAGGGCGTGGGGAGGTGGTCCCCGAGCGGTCCCGTGAGCCCTTCGGCATCCGGGTCGTCGAGCGTGAGCGCGTACAGCGAGAGGTGGTCGGGGCCGAGGTCGAGCGCCCCGCGCAGCGTCGCGTCCCACGAGGTGGGCGTCTGGCCGGGCACGTCGTACAGGAGGTCGAGGGAGATGGAGGCGATCCCCGCGGCCCGTGCGGCCGTCACGGTCGCCGACACGTCCGCCGGGGCGTGGCGCCGCCCGAGGCGGCGGAGCTCGGACGGGACGAGGCTCTGGGCGCCGATCGAGGCGCGGGTGACGCCGGCCGCGACGAAGCCGGCCAGGTCGCCGCGCTCGTCCGGCCCGGGGTTGACCTCCAGCGTCACCTCGGCTCCCGGCGCGAGGCCGAGCCGGGCGCGGACCCGCTCGAGGATCGCCGAGACGGAGGCGGCCGGCAGGAGCGACGGCGTCCCGCCCCCGACGTAGACGCTCGCGAGAGCAGGCCGATGCGCGCCAGCGGCCGGCGCCGCGTCCGGCGGCGGCGGGCCGGCGGGCGCAGCGTCAGGCACCGCGCCGCCCGGAGGCCCCCACCGCGCGTCGAGCGCGTCGGCGCGCAGGTCGACCTCCGCGAGGAGCGCCGCCACGTACGCCTCCACGCGCGCCCGCGGCCCGCGGGCGGCCGCCCCGGCGTTCACGACGAAGTCGCAGTACGGGCACAGCGACACGCAGAACGGGACGTGCGCGTACAGCGCGACGGGCGGCGCGGCCACCAGCGTCACGGCAGGGACGCGTCCGAGTCGTCCATCCCTCCATCGGGGAGCAGATCGTCGTCGCGCGGCGACCCGGGGCGCGTCCCGGCGCGTGCCGGTCCGGGGGCGGACCGGTCCGCCGGCACCGCGGCCGCCGGCGCCGGCGCAGATGCGGCGACGCCCGCCGGGCCGCGCGCGAAGGGGGCCGCAGCCGATGCGACGCCGACCTCCTCCGGGATGGCGTCGTCGCCGAACTCCCAGTCGGTGGGTCCGGGCTCCTCGTCGTCGCCCCACGCCGGCGCGGCATCCGCGGAGCCCGTGGCGAGGAAGACCGCGAGCCGCGTGACCGCGTGCGCGACGATCGCGGCCGCGATCCCGCCGGTCAGCACGGTGAGCCAGCCGCCGACGAGGCCGATGCCCAGATCGAGGAGGATGAGGTACCAGTCACCGCCGCTGCGCCCGACGCGCGTCGCGAGCGCGTACGCGAGGCCCTGGATCAGCACGGCCCAGAGCGGCTCGACGCCCAGCACGAGGAGGAGGCCGAGGATCAGGCCCCGGAACGTGGCCTCGTCCACGAGGGCCGTCCCGATCGCGTTGACGACGCCGTCGGGGATGTCGCGGGCGCGGGGGGGATGGAGCCCGCCGGACCGCGCATACGCGATCCCCACCGCCTGCGCGACGCCGATCGCCGCTGCCCCGAGCGCGAGGAGGAACGTCGCGGCCCCGTCCGGCGGGACGAGCCCGAGCGCGTCCCTGTCGCCCGGATAGATCACGTAGACGGCGATGACGAGCACGATCCCGGCCGCGTACCACGCGAGGCGGACGAGGATCGAGGGCTTCTCCCCGTACGCGTCCGGGACGTCGTACTCGCCGACGCCG
>JALOOH010000200.1 GCA_025454515.1 Chloroflexota bacterium | reverse complement strand
CGCGCGCGAGCTCGCCCGCGCCTGGGGTTGCGAGGTCCTCGTCCATCCACTCGAGATGCCCATCGCGCTCGGCGACTTCGCCGCGATGACGCGGTACGCCGGCCCGCTCGACCGGTGGGTCGCCCTGCCGACGATGCGCGCGATCGGGCGGCGGCGGCGCGAGGCGATCCTCGCCGCGGGGAGCCTCGCGGACGTGGTCCGGGCGCTCGACCCGGCAGGCCTCGTCCCGGGCCTGCCGGACTGGGAGGTGATCCCCACGCCTGGGCACACACCGGGGCACGTGTCGCTCTTCCGTCGGAGCGATCGCGTGCTCATCTCCGGCGACGCGGTGGTGAACCTGAGGGTCAACTCGGCGTCCGGCATCGTCCTCGGAAGAGCCGGGCTCGACGGGCCGCCGCGGTACACGTCGTGGCGGTGGCAGGCTGCGAAGGAGTCCGTCGTCGCGCTGGCACGGCTCGAGCCGGCCGTCCTCGCCCCCGGCCACGGCACGCCGATCGTCGGGTCCCGGACGGCGGGGGTCCTCCGCGCCTTCGCGGAGCGGCTGGCGGGCCGGGCCGTCGAGTAGGGGCGGGCGCGCTGCCGCGAAGCGGGCGCGCTGGAGCCGCCCGGGACGGCCGCGGACACCCGCGGGTGCGGGCGTGCCATTCGACCCTGTACGCCGCCCGACCGGCCCCGCGACGATCGGGCCACTCCGGCAGCGCCGTGACGGCCGGGGCACGGGAGCGGGCATGGACCTCGCCGCGCGCATCCACGCGATCAGCATCGTGAGCGTGCCCGCGGCCGTGAGCGTCAATGTGTTCGCGATCCCCGAGGTCGAGGTCACCCTCGTCGACGCCGGGATCGCCGGGTCGCTCGAGCGGATCGAGCGTGGCCTGGCGGAGGTCGGGCGGTCGCTCGCGGACGTGCGCCGCGTCGTCGTCACGCACGGCCACCCCGACCACGCGGGCACCGCGGCCGCGCTCGAGGCCGCCGGCGCAGAGGTGTGCATGCACCCCGCCGACTTCGAGCGCCTCAAGTTCGGCGTCCGCGACGCGCTCCGGCGTCCGTCGCGGGGGCGCCTGTTCGCCTCCGTCGTGCGCCCGCCGACCGCGATCCGGCCGCTCGAGGACGGGGACGTCCTCCCGGTCCTCGGCGGCCTGCGCGTCGTCCACACGCCGGGCCACACGCCCGGCAGCATCTGCCTCTATGCCCCGCGTGACCGCATCCTGTTCACCGGCGACGCCCTGCAGGTCCGGCGCGGCCGCCTGGTCTTCGCGAGCCGCCTCTACAGCGACGACTACGCCGCTGCCAAGGCGAGCGTGCGGAGGATGGCCGAGCTCGACGTTGCGACCATCGTCTTCGCGCATTACCCGCCCTGGACGGACGGGGCGAACGAGGCCCTCGCTGCGCTCGCCGACAGGGCCGGCCACTGAGCGGCCGCAGCGCGGCGCGCGGGGAAGGGCGGTCGGGCGGGGAAGGGCGGTCGGGCGGCCGCCTATCCGCCGTCCGGCAACAGCCGGTAGTAGAGGAGGGGGCCGTCCTCGGCGCCGCGCGCGCCCTCGCTGAGCAGGTACAGGGTGACAACGACGGCCGGCCGACCGCCGATCTCGGTGAGCGTGATCGTCGGGTTCGAGAAGGCCGTGCTGCCCGCGCGCGTCCGGAAGTGGAGCTCTTCGGCCGTCGCGGTCGCCTGGTCGTACAGGAAGACCCGCCAGGTGCCCGGATCGTCGAGGACCCGCTGCCCCTCGACGAGCATGAGGTCGCGCCCCCGGAAGGTCACGCGGTCCCGGTCGCCGATGTGGCCCGCCACGCCCAGGTCGATGAGCGCCCCGTCGATCTCCGGGCGTGGATGAGCGTCCCAGAAGCGCCCGTCGAGCGTCCCGCCCGCCTCGCGGTCGCGGGCGCAGCCGCCGTGGTAGTGGAATCCGAGCTGGATCCGCCGGGCGTTCGCCGACTCGATCGACGGAGTCCCCTCGCCGCAGGCCCGCATCGTGACCCGCAGCTCCTGGCGCCCGGCCACGACGCCCCCGAGGAGGTCGTCCCAGGTCGCGAACCGCGCGACGGCGAGGTGGATGGGGTCGGGCTCCTGCTCCCACGCGACGACGTACCCGCCGTCGGAGGACGCGGCGATCGTCGGCTGCGAGGCGCGGTCCGCCAGGCGGACCTGCCAGGTCCACGTCAGCAGGTCGGGGGAGGTGGCGAGCTCCACGTGGAAGGCCTGGTCCTCCTCGGTCCACGTGTGGTAGACGGCGGCGAAGGTGCCGGCCTCCGGGATCTCGATGACCTTCAGGGTGTCCATCCACCGGCCGCGGTCGTCGGCGAGCGTGTACCGCGAGGCGGTCGCCGCGGTGATGTCCTCGATCAGGCTCCGCAGCTCGGCGCGGACATCCACGTTCGACGCCGGAGCGTCGGGCTCCGGAACGGTGGCCGCGGGAGCAGTCCACGAGGGGCGAGCGCCGGAGCAGCCGGCGAGGACGAGGACGAGGGCGAGGACGAGGGCGATCGCCGTCGCCGGGCGCGCAGTGCGAGGGATGCCGAGCCGCGCCGGGAGGCGTGGCTCGGCATCGCGATGTCGGGCCGCGGCCGCCGGGGTCACCGTCGTCCTCGCGGCCACGACGGTCGCCCGAGGCGGCCGGTCGTCGGGGCCCGGGCCGTCAGTCGGCCGCCTCGATGACCGCGCAGGCGATCCGGGCGCCGCTCCCGCCGTTGCCGGCGTCGGTCACCTGGTCGTCCGGGTTCGCGTGGATGATGAAGGCGCTGCCGACCGCGCCCGCGGCCAGGTCGAACAGCGTCGCCGGGCCCGACGACAGCGTGACTCGATCCGTGGTCGCGTCGAGATGGCCGAGGCCGGCCTCGTTCACCACGAGGTTCGGGAGGTCGCCGGCGTGCGGGCCGCTCGGGTTGTCCAGACCGTGCTGGTGACCCAGGGGGTTGTAGTGGGCTCCCGCCGCGGCGAACGTCGGCGCGCAGGCACCGACGGCGTGGATGTGGATCCCGTGGAGGCCGGGCGCGAGACCCCGGACGTGCACGCTGACGTGGACGACGCCGGTCGCGTCCTCCACCAGCCGGGCCCATCCGACCTCCGCGCCGGACGCGTCGACGAATGTGGCGGAGGCATGAGGCACCCGGTCGACGGAGGACGGGGTGGAGGCACGACCGGCGAGGGCGCCGCCGGCAAGACCGACGGTCAGGCCGAGCGCGGCCGCGATGGCGACGAGGTGTCGTGTGCGGGACATGGGACGCTCCTTGCGTGATGTGCGTGGCGGGTCTGATCAGGCCGGGCTGGGGGCCAACGCGGGCCGATCCGCGCGGAGCGCGAGCGCTCCGAAGAGCACCCAGCCGGCCGGGAACGCCAGGTAGGCGAAGGCGAACAGGAGGCGCAGGGACTCCCACATCCCATCGCCGCCCGCGATGGACACGACGAAGGCGAGGAGCGAGATCGCGCAGGTGCCGCCGAGCACGATCGCGCCGGTGCGCGGCAGGGCTCCGGTCGCCCACGTGGCGGCCGCGAAGAGGATCGAGCCGGCGATTGTCGCGAGAAGCCCGATGAAGAAGAAGAACCAGCCCGTGAGGTCGCCGACGATCGCCTGGTCGGGCGCCAAGCCCATCGCGAGCACGCCGAGGACCGTCACCGTGCCGCCGATCGCCGGGAGAAGGAACGCGGCCCAGACGAGCGCCGGGTGCTCGCGCGCCTGGAAGGCGGACAGGCCGGCGAGGGCCACGAGGAGGGCGAGCATCCCGGCGAGGAAGAGCCAGATGCCGGGATCCGAGTCGGCCGCGTCGAGCGCGGACCACAGGAGGCCGATGAGCATGAGCGCGCCGCCCGCGATGGCGGCGTACGCCCCGAGACGGAGGGACATGGGGAACCCCCTTCGGTGTTCGGACCAGGAGCCGAGCCCCCGGAGGTGGAGGTGGGCGTCGATGGCGCCGAGGAGGACGTCCGCCACGTCGAACGGGCCGAGGGGTCGCTCCGCGAGGAGCGCCGCGAACTCGTCGCCGTAGCGCGCCCGCCAGCGGGCGGGGTAGAGGCGGAGGAGGAGG
>JALOOH010000051.1 GCA_025454515.1 Chloroflexota bacterium | reverse complement strand
CGCGAGGGCCGTGCCGGCTCCGCGCCCGGCCGCGCGAGGGTCCACCGCGAGCATCCGGATCGAGGCCTCGCCCGGCCCGAGCTCCTCGGCGAGCGGCGAATCGGGGCCGGGCACGTACGTGGCGCACCCGACCGGGCGGCCCTCGTGGTCGTCGTCCGCGGCGAGCACGACCGCGCCGCGCGCGCGGGTCGCGACATCGCGCAGCTCCGCCGCGTACTCCTCGTCCCCCTCGAGCGCCCCGACGTCGCGGTACGCGTCGACGACGATCGCGCCCAGCGCGGCGTACTCCTCCGGGCGCGCCTCCCGCACGACGATCGCCATGTCCCGATGGTGGCACGTCCGCGGCCGGGGCGAGGCGCCGGAAGCCCCCTTCGACGCCGCGCGGTATCCTCGTGCCGCGTCCACGCCGCCGGTGGCGGCACCTGAGGAGATCCGATGTCCGATCGAACACGCTCCCTCGCCGCGGCCCGGCTCCTCGCCGGAGGCACGATCGTGGCCCTTGCGGTCGCCGCGTGCGGCGGCTCGTCGTCGACGCCGGCCGCGTCCGGCGCGCCCGGGGCGTCGGCGGCCGCGTCGCAGGACGCGTCGGCCACGCCCGCGCCCACGGCACCGCCGACCCAGGCGCCCGCGGCATCCGCGGGCGGGTCCACGAACAACGCGTGCGCCGACCCGGCCGCGATGGCTGCGGCCATGAAGAACGCGGACCACTACACTGCGACGGCCACGGTCACCACGGCCCTCCCGGGCTCGTCCACGGCCGACCTCTCGATGGACATCACGCTGAGGTTCCAGAAGCCCGACCGGATGGAGATGTCGTCCGGGATGGGCGGCGGACTGAACCTCTTCTCGTCGATCATGATCGGCGAGGAGAGCTGGGTCTCGATGTTCGGGTCGGACACGTGGACCAAGGCCGACGCCACCACGTCGTCGACGGATCCGGACCTCTTCGGGTCCAGCCTGGACATGAGCGGGCTGGAGCCGCTCGACGAGCTGCCGCCCACCCTGGTGCTGCCGGGTGACTCGGCCTGCGTCGTCGGCTACTCGATGAAGGTGCCGGAGATCGAGACCGGGGACGACGCGAACCCGCTCGCGGCGCTCAACGGCGCGGGCGCATTCGTCGCCCGCGTGGACCCGTCCACGAACCTCCCCCAGTCGATGGGCTTCATCCTGACGCCCGACGCGAACGAGGCGGGCGGTCCCACGTCGATGGTCTTCGTCTTCGACTACCAGACCCCGGTGGACATCCAGCCGCCGGACCCGTCGAAGGTGACGGACTCCCCGGAGGGCCTGTTCCCGTTCCCGTCCGGGCTGGACCTTCCGTCGGGGATCACCCTGCCGTAAGGGGCGCCGCAGGGGGCCGCCCGGGCCGGGGGAGCCGGCCGGAACGAGACGACATGCACGAGGCCCGCCGGATGGCGGGCCTCGTGCATGTTCGTCGGGATCGCCCCTACGGGACCGGTGGGGGCGTGGCCCCCTCGTCCGGCGGCACGACGCCGCCGTCCACGATCGGCACGTCCTCGATCGAGGGCTCGGGGGTCGCCTCCGCGGCCTTCTTCTTGCCGATGAGGAGGAGGCCGTTCACGCGGGCGTAGCGCGAGGCGAAGGTGTCGGTGCGGATGACCTTGCCGTCCTTGTCCTTCACCACGCGCGTCACGGACGTGTTCATCCCGTCCGTCGGGAACTCGACCCGCTTGGATGAGCCGGGCGACAGCGAGGTCGTGTACTGGGTCACATCGGTCGCCTTCGCGTAGTTGGTCACGACGGGCTTGCTGAAGGCCACGGTGCGGCCGGTGGGCACGGAGTAGAGGTCGAAGCGGACCACGCCCGGCGACGCGAACCCGCGGATGAGGACCGGGTAGTCGGTGTCGTTGCGCCAGCGCATCGAGCGGCCGCTGTTCCCGGTGAGCCACACGGTGGCGTCGAGGCCCAGCGGGTACCGCGAGATGTAGTAGTAGTGCGCCTCGCGCTCGAGGATCTCGAAGCCGGCGCGGACCGCCGCGTTGAAGAGCGTCGTGGAGCAGGAGCAGATGCCGCCCGCGAACGCGCCCGTGGGCTCGGTGCGGCCGTTGATGATCGCGCCGCCCGCCTTGTAGCCCTGCTCGACCGTCGGGATGCCCACGACCTTCCAGAAGTCGAACTCCTCGCCCGGTCCGACCACGGTCCCGTCGATGACCAGGGTGGGGATCGTGATGTTGGCGGCGAACCCGTTGCGCTCGCTCACCTCGTACTTGGTGGTCCACGTGGAGATCCGCTTCATGAGGGGCGCCGCCCGGCGCGCCTCCTCCGTGGTCAGGACGGGCTCGGCGGACGCCGACCCGATCTGCACGGGGGCTGCGGCGATCGCGGGATCGGCCGCGCGCGCGAGCAGCGCCGCCGCGACGCGCGCGGCGGTCGCCGCGGGGTCGAGGGTCCGACCGGCCTTCCCGGCCACGACGCCGACGACCTTGCCGTCCTTCCCGGTGAGGAACGTCGCGCTCTTCGCCTCGCGGTCGATCTTCGGCGCGAGCTTCGCGACGGACGCGGCGGCCTTCTGCAGGTCCACGACGGGACCGAACGACCCGTCCGGGCGGGTCCCGAGGCCGATCCACGTCTTCACCGTCTTGGCCGTGACGGTCCACTTCTCCTTGCCGTCGGCCAGGAGCACGGGGCCCAGCATCCGGCCGGCCGCCGCCACGGCGGCCTCGGCATCCTGCGTGGTCGTCTCCGCCTCGACGGGGGTGTAGGCGGCTTCCACCTCGACCGTGTCGGGCGCGTCGGTCGTGGAGAGCGCCGCGGCCGCGGCCTCGGCCGCCGCGTCGACGTCCATCTCCTCGCCGGGCACCGCCGGGGTGACCGTCGAGCCGTCGGGGCTGTAGTCCACCGTGGCGTCCACGGGAGCGAGGTCGGTCTCCGCCGCGATCGCCGCGATCGCGGCGCGCAGCGCCGCGCGGTCGAGGCGGACGGCCGGGGCGACGTCGACGCCGCGGAGGGCGTTCCGCACGTCCGTCGTCAGGCGGTCGATCGGCTCGCCGTCGCGTCCCACCGCGAGCGCCGCCGCCACGATCGGCGCGACGTCGGGCTCGCGCCCGATCGCCGCGTACGGGATCTCGCGGACCCCGACGCGGGTGCGGACGACGATCGTCCCCTCGCCGTATCCGGCGAGGGATGCGGTGACCGCCTGCGTCGCCTGGTCCGGGTCGAGACCCGAGAGGTCGGTGCCGGCGACGCGGACGCCCGGGAGGACGCGGCCCGCGTACTGCTGATCGGCGGCGAGGACGAGCCCCGAGGTGAGGGCGAGGGCGGCGAGGGCGCCGAAGAGGGTGCCCACGACGAGGCGCGGCCAGGCACGCCTGTTCGCGGGCGCGGCCGTGGCGGCCACGGTCTCGGTCTGGACCCTGAGCCCTTCGGTCATGTGCCGTCCTGCCGATGACGCGCACGGCGTGGGCTCCGGCTGCCCCGCGGGACGCGTCGCGTCATCCTACCAAGAGTCCTCGCGAAGGCTCGCCGGACGGCCGGAGCCCGCGGGCGGGCGGCCGCCGGCGACGGCGGCCGTTCCGGTCCGTTGCCCCGTCGCTGGGCCGGTCGGAGCGTCAGACGGCGCGCGGGAGCACCACCACGCGGCGGTCCGGCTCCTCGCCGATCGACTGTGTCACGACGTTCGGGTCGTCGCGCAGCGCCAGGTGGAGCCAGCGGCGCTCGAGCGCCGGCATCGGCTCGAACTGGACCATCTTCCCGGTCTCGGTGACCCGCTGCGCCGCCTTCGCCGCGAGCTCGCGGAGCTGGCGCTCCCGCCGCCCGCGGTAGTCCTCGACGTCCACCAGCACGCGGGTCCACTCGCCCATCCGCCGGGACAGCATGAGGTTCAGGAGGTGCTGCAGGGCGGACAGACGCTCGCCCTTCCGCCCGATGAGGGCGCCGAGGGCCTCCTTCTCGTGGCCGCGGCCGACGACGTTGAGACGGTTGGTCTCGCCCATGTCCACCTCGACGTCCACGTCGAACCCGAGGTGGTCCATGAGCTCGGAGAGGATCTCGCGACCCGCCTCGAGGGCCTCCGGCGAGGCCTCCGCGGCCTGGAGCTCCTCCCGCTCCCGCGCGAGCGAGCGGGCCGCCTGGACCTCGCGCGCCTCGCCCTCGGAGACGGTCGTGGAGCGTTCGCGGGCAGGCCCGCGGTCCCGCCTCGGGCCGGACGCGGGGCGCTCCTCCTGCGCCGGGGGCTCGCTGGCCGCGGCGGCCGGCGACGGCTCGCGCTCGGCGGGCGGGCGGCTCTCGGGGCGGGGAGGGCGGTCGTCGCGGCGCGGCGGGCGGTCGTCCCGCCGGCCCCGGTCGTCACGACGCGGGCCCCGGTCGTCGCGGCGCGGCGGGCGGTCGTCGCCGGACGGCGCCGGGAGCGGCTGGGCTGCCGCGGCCTCGCGCTTCGGCGCGGAGCCGCCGAGGGCGGACCGCGGCGCCGCGATGATCCGCGCGGGCTCCGCGCCCATCCCGAGGACGCCGCGGCTGCCGGACGTGAGGATCTCGAAATCGAGCTCGTCGAGCCCGACGGCGAACTCGTCGCGGGCTGCCCGGATGGCCTCCTCGACGGTCTTGCCGGTGAACTCGCGGTATGCGTCAGTGCTCATCTAGCGGCGTCTCCCTCGGCGGCCCTGACGGCCGCGCTGGCGCACGGTCGAGGCGGCGGATGCGGCCCGCTGCTCGTCCGTGCGAGAGCTCATGGTCCCTTGCGCGCCCTGGCCCGAGGTGGGTGCCGGGCCCTTGGTGGTCGGAGCGTCGAATGTCACCGGGAAGCGCGGCTTGTGGTCGCGCGCGAACCCGGGCGTGAACCCGAAGACCGGGAAGAGCGAGCCCCACCCGACGATCAGGTACTGCTGGATGATCGAGAAGATCGTGGTGACGATCCAGTAGATGAAGAGCCCGGCCGGCAGGATCCCGCCGTACAGGACGGAGATGAGCGGGACGAACAGCAGCATCTGCTGCTGGAGCCGTGCCTGCTGGTCGCCCGGGGTGGCCGGCGGCATGACCATCCGCGTCTGGACGACCTGGAGGAGCGCGGAGATCACGGCGAGGATGCTGATGCCGAACCCGACGACGGTGAACAGGACCGACGGGTAGGCGAGGTTCATCCCGCCGAGCCAGGGGACCACGCTGTCGATGCACGGCTGCACCTGGCCGTTGATGACGACCGGCGTCGCCGGGCAGTCGAGGGTGATCAGCTGGACCCCGAACACGTTGAGCATCTGGTTCGGGTTGTAGTTCGTCAGGCCGGCCGAGATCACCGAGTACATCGGGATCAGCAGGATGAACGTGATGAGCGTCGGAAGGCACCCCGAAAGCGGGTTCACGCCCCGCTCGCGGTACAGCTCCATCGTCGCCTGCTGGATCTTGTTCCGGTCGCCCTTGTACCGCGCCTGGAGCGCCTTGACCTCGGGCTGGATGAGCTGGGTCCGGCGCTGGCTCACGATCTGGCGCCGGAACACGGGGACGAGCAGCGCCCGGACGAGCAGCGTCATGATGATGATCGCGATGCCCATGTCCGGGACGACCTGGTCGATCGCCACGAGGGCGATGAACAGGACCTGGAAGATCGGGGTGAACAGCCAGGCGAGGAGGCTGATGGGGTCGGCGCCGGGCTGGGCCGGCGCGAGCGGCGTCTGCATCGGCGTGGGGGCCGCGCTCCCGGACGTCTCGGTGCCGGGCAGGCACGCGGCGACCGCGAGCACGACGAAGGCGAGGAGGCCGAGGAGCGCGAGGCGTCGCGCGAGCGTCGTTCGGTCCACCTTCCGGCGCTCCTCTGTCACGGGACGGGGTCGTAGCCGCCGGGGTTCCAGGGGCCGCACCGCGCGATGCGCCGCGCCCCCATCCAGGACCCGCGGATCAGTCCGTACTTGATGATCGCCTCCTCCGTGTAGTGGCTGCACGACGGATAGAACCGGCACGACGGCGGGAGCCAGATGAAGACGATCCGGTAGAGCTTGATGAGCGCGACCCCGATCGCGGAGCCGACGCGCCTCACGCGCGAGGCTCCGGCTCGAGGATCCCGGCCCCGGAGAGGACGTGGGCGAGATCGGCGGCGATGTCGGCCTGTGTCGCCGTGGCCGTGGCCGGCCGGGCCACGACGAGGACGTCCCAGCCGGGCGCGAGCGTCCCGAGCATGGGGCGGAGCGACTCGCGGATCCGCCGGCGGGCGCGATTGCGGACGACCGCGCCGCCGAGCTTCTTCCCGGTGGAGAACGCGAACCGCGTGGTCGGGTGGCCGGTCCGCCGGACGCGCACGGAGAGAAGCCTCGCCGAGCGCGACGTCCCGTCGCGCTGGAGGGCTGCGAAGTCGGAGGGCCGCGTGATCATCACGAGCCGCGGGCGGGGCGCGCCGCGGTCCGACGTCAGGCGGAGAGCTTCTTGCGACCCCGGACCCGGCGTCGCGCGAGCGTGCGCCGGCCCCCGGTGGTCTTCATCCGGGCGCGGAAGCCGTGCTCCTTGGCGCGATGCCGCTTCTTCGGCTGGTAGGTCTGCTTCATCGGGGTGTCGTCCGGTCCTCTCCATCGGGCCTCCGGGACGGGTTCTGGGATCCCTAGAGGCACACGAACGCGCCTGAGCGCACATGCGGCGCGTCGGCGCGTCGACGTCCGGGCGAGTATATGGACGCTCTCCGAGGGGTGTCAAACGGCGCCGCCCCTCCGGGCGCGCCGCCGGCCTGTCGCGCGGGCGGCGGGAGGGGTGGGGCGACGGGCGCGGCGGATACTCCCGGGGAGTATCGGAACGTCAGTGCCGAATCGCCTTGCGGCCGTCCGTCGGCCGGTGCTATCTTTGCCCGGCCCCCGACGCCGGGACGTTCGAGGGCAGGTCCTCGAAGCCCCCGGATCGAGCCGTGGGAGGGAGACTCGGCGTCGCTCCGTCGCCATCCGCGACGGGCACCTCGGGGCCCCGTCCCAGCCCGGCCGTCGGCCATTCCCGTGTGGCGCACCTCGATCGACCGACCATCCACAGACCGACCGCAACGAGCTGACGATGGACGCGAAGCACGTCTGGCGAGCCGCCCTCGGGGAGCTTCAGGTCTCGCTGTCGCCCGCAAACTACGAGACCTGGTTGAAGAACACGTCGCTCGTCGACGTGGACGGCAACCGCTTCCGGATCGCGGTCCCCAACGGGTTCGCGCGTGACTGGCTCGAGACGCGCTACCGCCCCCTGATCTCGCAGACGCTCGCCCGCGTGGTCGGCTACAGCGTCCAGGTCGAGTTCGTCGTCCAGTCGGCGGAGGAGAGCGCCGCGGCGGAGGGAGCACCGGCGCCCGTGCGCGTCGAGGCCACCCGGGTCGGCGCCCCCGAGGGTGCCGCGACCAGCCTCAACCCCCGCTACACGTTCAGCAACTTCATCGTCGGGTCGGCCAACCGCCTGGCGCACGCCGCGAGCCTCTCGGTGGCGGAGCGTCCCGGGCACGCGTACAACCCGCTCTTCCTGTACGGCGGCGTCGGGCTCGGGAAGACCCACCTCATGCACGCCATCGGCAACGCGGTGCTCGCGCGATACCCGCGCAAGCGCGTCGTGTACGCGACGAGCGAGAAGTTCACGAACGAGTTCATCACGAGCATCCAGCAGGGGCGGATCGACGAGTTCCGCAACCGCTACCGGCGCATCGACCTCCTCCTCGTGGACGACATCCAGTTCATCGCGGACAAGGAGCGGACGCAGGAGGAGTTCTTCCACACGTTCAACGCGATCCACGAGGACGGCAAGCAGATCGTCCTCTCGTCCGACCGGCCGCCCAAGCAGATCATCACGCTGGAGGAGCGCCTCCGAAGCCGTTTCGAGTGGGGGCTCATCGCGGACCTGACCGCCCCGGACCTGGAGACGCGCATCGCGATCCTCCGGGCGAAGGCCGAGGAGATGGGCGTCCCCCTGTCGGCGGACGTCGTCGAGTTCGTCGCGCGGAAGGTCGTGAGCAACATCCGGGAGCTCGAGGGCGCGCTGAACCGGATCGTCGCGTACGCCAGCATGCAGGGCCAGTCGATCGACATCGGGCTCGCCCAGGCCGTCCTCTCCAACGTCCTGTTCAACCCGAAGAAGCGCACCGTGACGCCGGAGCGGATCGCGAAGGCCGTGTCGGAGTACTACGGCGTCCCGCTCGACCAGCTCCGCGGCCAGAAGCGGGACAAGGCGATCGTCGTGCCGCGGCAGATCGCGATGTACCTCATCCGCGCGGAGACGGACGTGAGCCTCATCCGGATCGGCGAGGAGCTCGGCGGGCGCGACCACTCCACGGTCCTGCACGCATGCGACAAGATCGACCGCGAGGCCACGGCGAGCGACGAGATGCGTCGCGACATCGCCGCCGTGCGGGAGCTCATCTACTCGGACTGAGCCCGTCGCGGGATCGCGCCCCGTCGCCCCGGGGGGAGCCTCCGGCCGGCCGGCATCGATGGACGTCCGCGCGGGCCGCGGGCCCTCGCGGCGTGGATAAAGGCGGGAGAACCGTGGATAACCCGTGCCCGATGTGGACAAGACCCCTCCTCGGGCGGCCTCGTGCGCTGCTCGGCGGCACCCGCCCGCGGCTGGTCCCCGCGCCCCGTTCACCGTCCGTCCCCGGCCCCGTGCACGCAGCCTGGTCGGTCGTCCACACGCCGAGGGCCGGTCTTCGACACCGCCGCGCCGCACGGCCGAGCGTGATCGTCCACACGGTCCACGCCCCTATGACGGTGACGACGGGTCTCTCAAGGGTGAGAAGATACGGACACACGGTGTGGGCACGCCCGGGAGCGGCCGGCGCACCGATGACTCGCGCTTGTGCGCCTCGTGCCGGCAGCCAGGGAGACCACCGGTCGTGAAGCTGACGATCCTCCAGGAGAACCTCGCCCACGGCCTCTCCGTCGTGGGTCGCGCCGTCTCGTCCAAGGCCGCGCTGCCGGTCCTGTCCAACGTCCTGCTCCGGACCCGCGATGCCGGCCTGGAGCTGACCGCGACGAACCTCGAGATCGGCATCACCCACTGGGTGCCCGCGAAGGTCGAGGAGGACGGGGCGATCACGCTTCCCGCCGACCTCTTCGCGGGGATCGTCGCCTCCATCCCGATGAAGACGGCGTCGATCGAACTCGAGCTCCTGCCGGACGACCGCGTGCACCTCGTCAGCGGGCGGTTCGAGACCCACATGAAGGGCGTCGCAGCCGACGAGTTCCCGCAGATCCCCTCCGCCGGCGAGCGGCCGACGACGCGGGTGAGCCAGAAGGTGCTCCGCCAGGCGCTCGGGGAAGTGACCTTCGCCGCGGCGACCGAGGAGGCGCGACCGATCCTCACGGGCGTCCTCACGCGGCTCGAGGGCGACCGCATGACCCTCGCGGCGGCCGACAACTACCGGATCGCGATCACCACGATCCCGACGCTCGCCCCGGCCGAGGACACGAGCATCGTCGTGCCCGCCCGCTCTTTCGCCGAGCTCGAGCGGATCCTCACGGACACCGACGACCCAGTCGCCGTGATCCTCGCGCCCAGCCGGAACCAGGTCGTCTTCACGGTCGATGCCCAGGACCGGACGGTGCTGGTGAGCCGCCTCATCGACGGCCAGTTCCCCAACTACCAGCAGGTCCTGCCCAAGGAGCACACGACCCGCGCGGTGGTGGACCGGGAGGAGCTGCTCCGGGCGGTGCGGCCCGCGGCGCTGCTCACGCAGAAGACCACGAAGATCGTGAAGCTCCACGTGGGAGGCGAGGGGACCGCAGGGATCTCCGTCACCGCGGTCTCCGACCTCGGCGACCACCAGAGCGAGGTGGACGCGACGGTCGAGGGCGACGGCACGACGATCGCCTTCAACGCCGACTACCTCACGCAGGTCCTGCAGAACGTGGCGACCGAGGAGTTCGCGATCGACCTGGCCGGCCCGCTGTCCCCCGGGCTCTTCCGTCCCGCCGACGGCCGCGAGTACACGCACGTCGTCATGCCGGTGCGGACCGCCTCCTGAGGCGGCGCTCGCCGGGCGGAGGTCCCCACGCTCAGGTCGCTGCGGCTCGCCGGCTTCCGCGCGTACGCCGCGCTCGAGGGGTCGTTCGGGCGCGGGCCGCAGCTCGTCTGGGGCGCCAACGCCTCCGGCAAGACGACCCTCCTCGAGGCGGTCGCGCTCTGCGCGCGCGGCCGGAGCCACCGAGCGGCGTCCGACGCGGAGCTGATCCGGTGGGGCGCGCCGTTCGCGCGGCTGGAGGCCGGGGTGGCGGATCCGGACGCGACGATCGAGGTGGTCCTCGCCCGGGAGGGGCCCGCGGCGAGTCGCAAGCGGCTCCGGGTCAACGGCGTCGCGCGCCGCGCCACGGCGCTCGGGACCGCCCTCCGCGTCGTCCTCTTCGCGCCGGAGGAGATGCTGCTCGTCATCGGCTCGCCCGGCCTGCGGCGCGACACGCTCGACCGCCTCGCGTCCGACCGGTCTCCCGGCTACGCGCGAGCCCTCGCCACCTACGAGCGCGCCCTGCGCCAGCGCAACGGCCTGCTCAGGGCGATCCGCGAGGAGACGGCCACGCGAGACGAGCTGCCCTTCTGGGACGAGGCGTTCCTGGATTCGGGCGCGGCCGTGCTCGACGGGCGGGCGGACCTGCTCGCGGACCTGGCCGCACCGCTCGCCACGGCGCACGCCGAGATCGCGCCCGAGGAGGGCGCCCTCTCCCTCGCCTACGTCACGAGCGCGCCCGCGCGCCCCGGGGAGCGCGCCCGCGACGCCCTCGCCCGCCGGCTCGCGGAGACGGCGGACCGGGAGGTCTGGAACGGCGCGACGCTCGCGGGACCCCACCGGGACGACGTCGCCTTCCTCCTCGACGGCCGGGAGATGCAGGGCGCCGCGTCGCGCGGGCAGCAGCGCTCGGCGATCCTGGCGCTGAAGCTCGCCGAGCTCGACCTCATCGAGCGGCTGGACGGCCGGCCGCCGCTCCTCCTCCTCGACGACGTGTTCTCCGAGCTGGACCCCGCGCGGCGGGCGCACCTCGTCCGCCGCATCGCCGCGCTCCCGCAGGCGTTCGTCACGACGACCACGCTGGCGGACCTCGACCCCGAGCTCCGGGCGCACGGGACCCCATGGCGCGTCGAGCCTGGCGCGGGCGACCACGGTGCCGCGGGGCCCGGCGCGAGCCTCGTCGAGGACGCGGGATGACCCGGCAGCGCCGCCCGATGCGCCGCGTCGGAGATCTCCTCCCCGAGGCTGCGCGCGCGCTCGGCCTCGAGGAGGAGCTGCGGCTCGCGCGGGCGACCTCGACGTTCGCCGCGATCCTCGCCGAGCGCGCCCCGGCGCTCGCCGGGTCCGCCCGGCTCGTGCGCGTGAGCGGCGCCTCGGTGATCGTGGAGGTGGACCATCCGCTCATCGGCCAGGAGGTCCATCTCCGCTCCACGGAGCTCCTCGAGGCGCTCGCAGCGGCGCCGGGCGGGGTGCGGGCCGTCGAGATCCGGACGGTCGTCTCCCGCGGCTGAGGCCCGTCAGCGGGCGCCTCGAGCGACCTTGCGTATACTCGGGGCGCCCTGCGGCGCGGCCAGGGAACGCCCCGGGGCCGAGCGCCACAGCGCCCACCTCCCCTCGACCAGGTACGGATGACCGCCCGGCTGCAGATGAGGCTCGGCGTCGTCGCCGAGCAGGACCGACTCCCGGACTCCAACGACACGACCGTCGTCGTCGAGCCGACGGTCGGCTCCGTCGCGCGCTCCAAGGGGAGCATGTACCTGCTCGTCACCGGCCCCGCACACCCGCCGCGGGTCCGCGACGCGACGCGCCTGGTCACCGAGGCGGTGCGGGACGAGTACTTCTACGACGAGTCGGCCGGCATCCAGGTCGTCCTCACGAAGGTCATCCGGAGCGCCAACCGGCGCCTGGCCGCCCAGCGGGAGCGGGTGGGGCTCGGTCACGCGACCGACGAGCCGGGGCCCGTGGGGCTGGGGCTCGCCGTGGTCAGGGGCAGCGAGCTCTACGTGGTCACGGTGGGGCGCGTCGCCGCGTTCATGGTCCGCCAGGACCGCCTCCTCACGCTGCCGGACCCCCACGCGGAGACCGGGCTCCCGACGAAGGAGATCGCGCCGCAGGTCTGGAAGGGCGACATCGGCGTCGGCGACACCCTCGCCCTCGTCTCGGCGAACGTCGTGGACGCGGTGGGCGTGGACGAGATCCGCGACGGGCTCGTCTCCCTGCGTCCCGCGAGCGCCGCCGAGCATGTCCACCACCGGTTCGTGGCCCAGGACGGCACTGGATCGGACGGGATCATCGTGCTGGAGGCCGCCGAGGTCGCATCCACGTACCGGCGTGCCGAGCTCGTCCCCGTGGCGCCCGAGGAGCCCCTCGCCGGCTCGCCCGAGCGCTCCCCGATCCCGCTGGCCGACTCCCTCTCCGGGGGCATGGCGGCGGTGACGGGCACCGCGTCGCGCGCACGGCGGGTCGCCGGAGGCGTCGCGCGCGGCGGCCTCGACCGCATGCAGGACCTCATGCCGCGGCGGGCCGAGCCGGACCGCAGGGTCACCCCGGCCACCGCGCGGCGGGCGACCCAGCGCCGGGTCGCCATCGCCGCCCTCGTCCTCATCGGCGCCGTCGCGGTCGCCGGCGTCGGGGTCTTCGCGATGGGAGGGGGCGGCACGTCGCCCGGAGTCGTCGCGGAGGTGACGGCCGGCCAGCAGGCGCTCGAGGCGGCGCAGGAATCGATCCGCCTCGTCTACGACAACGGCTCGAACCTCGTGACGGACGACCCCACGAAGGCGCTCCAGCTGCTCACCAACGCGTACGAGGACCTCAAGAAGGCTGCGGCGGCGGACATCCCGCCCGGCACGATCACGCCGCTGCAGCGACGGGTGGTCGCCGGCCTGGACGACCTGTACGGGGTCGCGGAGGTGGCCGCGACCCAGGCCTTCTCCTTCGACCGCGCGGACCCGCCGGTGTCGCTCGAGCAGATCGTCCAGGGGCCCGACGGCGCACCGTACGTCCTCGACGGGAAGGGCCACGCCGTGTACCGCGTGGACCTCGCGGGCAAGAAGGCGTCGCTGATCCTCGCCACGGGGAGCGAGGTCGGCAAGACGAAGGCCGGCGAGCCGCGCTTCCTCTCCGCCTCCGGCCCCGACCTCCTGATCCTCGACTCGAAGAACATCCTCTGGCGCTACCGCCCGATCGACAAGAAGGGCAACGGCACGCTCGCGCGGGTGACCGTGGTGGATTCCACGACGTGGGGCAAGGACGTCCGCGCGATGGGCACGTTCCTGCGGGACGCGGACCGGGGCCTCTACAACCTGTACATCGTGGACCCGTCGGCGCGCCAGATCCTCCGGTACTCCCCGGCCGCGGACGGGAGCGGGTTCCCCGCCGCGGCCACGGACTACCTCGCCGCGCCCCAGGACGTCTCGGCGATGTCCGGCCTGTACATCGACGGCGCGCTGTGGGTCGTCGACGGGACGAGCGTGGCGCGCTACAGCGGCGGGCAGAAGACGAAGAACGCGGTCGCCGATCCGGGCGACGACCTGCTGCGACCGGCGCCCGAGTACGGGCTCGTGGCGGGGTACGGGACCTCGCAGGACGGCCAGGTGTACGCCTGGGATGGCCCGAACCGCCGGATCGTCGCGACGGACAAGGCGACGGGCGGATACGTGGCGCAGTACCGCCTGGCGAAGGAGCCCGAGCGATGGGAGGCGGTCCGCGGCATGTACGTCATCGACCGCGGCGAGTCCAAGCCGCCGCTCCTGTACTGGATCGACGGCACGCG
>JALOOH010000050.1 GCA_025454515.1 Chloroflexota bacterium | reverse complement strand
TCGTCGAGCGGCGAGGGCGGGTGGCGGTGGTCCGGCGCTCACCAGGGGTGCGTCCTCGGTCACTCGACCGCTGACGACTGGCATGGTGCTCCAGCAAGGCAGGGACACCGGGTGCCGGGCATCGCTCGTGCGCCGGCGGCGACCACGCGCCGGCCGTGGCTCCTCCGGCCGTGTCACCGGCCGGCCGGGCCACGCACTCAGCCGGCCGTCGTGCCCTCGGACTCCGCCTGCTGCGCCCGGAGCGCCTGCACCACGGCGAGGTCCTCGTAGAACTCGGCGCGCACCGACTTCTCCTCGTCGGCGTCGAGCCCCATCTCCTTCGCGATCTGCCCGAGCGTCGCGTTCTCCTCCGCGGAGATCAGCGTGCTCGCGGCGCCCACGCGGTAGCAGGCCTGGAGGAGGGCCTTCTTCTGGTCCGTCGTGGCCCGCGACGACCAGTCGCGCGTGATGATGTAGTCCTCGGTCGCACCGTAGAGCCGCGACTGGGTCTTGGCCATCTCCACGACGAGCACGGACTCCGCTTCAGGGATCCCGCCGACCTCGACGACGATGCGCTCCATCTCGGACGTCTCGGCCGTGTCCGCGTCCATGTCGGCGAGCGCGGCGCGGCTCAGGACATAGGCGAATCCCGCCAGGTACCGAGCCCGGTCCTCGGGCATCGCGTCGAGCTGCGCCGAGATCCGACGGATGACCTCGGCCTCCGCCTCGGCGTCCGCGACCGGCTGCCCGCTCGCATCGAGCGGCGGCGGGCGCTCGACGATGTCCTTCTCCTGCAGGCCGAGATAGCGACGCCAGGACATGTGCGACTCCCTGCTGGGGCGGTGGGGCGATGTGGGCGGGCACGAGCGACCGCGATCGCCGTGACGGGCCCGCACAGGGTACACCGACACACGACGACGGCCCGGCTCGGCCTCGGCCGCGCATCCCCGCCCCACGGCCATCGCTCCGGCGAGCCGGACTCCGCCGTGGGGCCGCCGCGAGACACCATCTTGCGTGTCCGGCTACCCTCCACGGAGCGGCCACGCGGCCGCCGGAAGGGGAGGGCAGGATGCAGGAGGACCGCGTGGAGGTCGCGCCCGGCGTCGAACTGGGCCTCCGGCGCTGGGAGACGGCGCCGCCCGAGGGTGCCCCCCCCGGCTCGGCCGTCCCGTTCCTGCTCGTCCATGGACTCTCGTCGAACGCCCGCACCTGGGACGGCGTGGCCGCGGTGCTGGCCGCCTCCGGCCATCCCGTCGTCGCCGTGGACCAACGTGGCCACGGCCGCTCCGACACACCGGGGACGGGCTACGACGTCCCGACCGTCGCCGCCGACCTGGCCGTCCTGATCGACCGACTCGGCCTGGGTCGGCCCGTCGTCGCCGGCCAGTCGTGGGGCGGCAACGTCGTGCTCCAGCTCGCCGTCGACCACCCCTCGGCCGTGCGGGGGATCGTCTGCGTGGATGGCGGCCTCATCGAGCTGGCGGAGACGTTCCCCGACTGGGAGGCCTGCGCGGAGGCGCTCGCGCCACCGCCCATCGACGGGATGCGCGCCGTCGAGCTCGAGGCGCGGATCCGGTCAGCGCACCCGGACTGGTCGGACGCGGGCGTGTCGGCGACCATGGGGAACTTCGCGGTCCGGCCCGACGGGACCGTCTCCCCGAACCTCTCCCGCGAGCGCCACATGACGGTGCTGCACGGCCTCTGGGAGCACCGGCCGTCGGCGGTCCTCGACGGTCTGCGGGTCCCCGCGGTCTTCGTGCTCGCCGACACGGACGACGCGGACTGGACCGCGACCAAGCGTGCGGCGGCGGAGCGCGCTGTCGCCGCCGTGCCGGCTGCTCGCGTCCGCTGGTTCGCGCACGCCGACCACGACATCCACGTGCAGCGCCCGGACGAACTGGCCGGTGTGATGCTCGACGCCCTCGCCGACGGCTTCTTCCGATGAGCGATCGCCCGCCGCGGCTCCTCGTGGTCATCGGCTCGGGCGAGACCGCGCCCACGATGGCGCGCGTCCACCGCGCCGTCCTGGAACGGCTGGGCGACCCGCCGGTCCCCGCGGTCCTCGTCGACACCCCGTACGGCTTCCAGGAGAACGCCGACGACCTCTCGGGTCGGACGATGGACTACTTCCGCGAGACCGTGGGCAACCCGATCGCGGTCGCCTCGTTCCGTTCGGCGTCGGTCGACGCCTTGACGCGGGCGACCGCCGTCGCGCGCATGCGGGAGGCGCGCTACGTCTTCGCCGGGCCGGGCAGTCCAAGCTACGCGCTGCGCCAGTGGTCGGGCAGCGAGATCCCGCGGCTCTTCGCGGAGAAGCTCGCGACCGGCGGGGCGATCGTCCTCGCGAGCGCCGCCGCCCTGACGACGGGGATCGCGACGATCCCCGTCTACGAGGTGTACAAGGTCGGCGAGGACCCCCGCTGGCTACCGGGGCTGGATCTCCTGTCGCCGGCGACCGGGCTGCGCGCGGCGGTCGTCCCGCACTACGACAACAACGAGGGCGGCACGCACGACACGCGCTTCTGCTACATGGGCGAGCATCGCCTCGCGGCGCTCGAGCGCGAACTGCCGGACGACGCGTTCGTGCTCGGCGTGGATAGCCACACCGCGCTGATCATCGACCTCGACGCGCGCTCGGCGACCATCGCCGGACCCGGTGGCGTGACGGTCCGCGTCCGGGGTCGGAGCACGGTCTTCCCGAGTGGGTCGAGCCTGGCGATCGACGATCTCCAGGAGGCCGCGGACGCCCTTCGATCGGGGACGGGCGACGCCGCGACCGGGACGGGGACGGGGACGAAGGGCGGCGCGAGCGTCGTGGCCGAGAGGCCGGCGTCCGTCAGCGGGGCCGGAGACGCGGGGGGACCGGAGGCCGACGGCCTCGCGGCCGCCGTCGCCCGCGAGGAGCGCGCGTTCGACGACGGGATCGCGCGCAGGGACGCGCAGGCTGCCGTCGGCGCGATCCTCGCGCTGGAGGAGACCATCGTGGCGTGGTCCCGGGACACCGGTGACGCGTCCGACTACGACCACGCGCGGTCGGTCCTGCGCTCGCTCGTCGTCGGCCTCGGCAACCTGGCGGTCGAGGGCGCGCGGGATCCGCGGGAGACGGTGGCCCCGTTCGTCGACGCGCTCGTGGGCCTGCGGCTGCGCGCGCGCGACGCGAGGGACTGGGCGACCTCCGACGCGATCCGCGACGGCCTCGTGGCTGCAGGCATCGAGATCCGCGACACCCGCGACGGCACCGAGTGGGACCTCGTGTCGGGTGGGGGAGGAGCGCCGCCCACCGCGTGAGCCGGCCGCCCGACCACGGGCGCCCGTCGCGGGGCCTGCCGGCCCCTCCCCCCGGGCGCGACGCTACAGGCGGACCGTCAATCGGCGCTCACCTGCCACTCCTCCACGACGATCTCGACGACCTCGCCCGAGGCCACGCCCGCGGCGATGATCGGCAGCGTGCGTCCGCCGATCGCGGCACGGACCTCACGGCCGTCGGGCAGGATCCCGGAGACCATCCCGATCGCCTCCCGACCGTCCCAGTCGACCGCGGTCACCCGCAGGGGCAGGCGCGGGACCGCATCGCGCTCGTCCGGCTGATCCATGCGCCCTCCGCGCTCGCCTGTCGTCGCCCCGCTCGTGCCCCCGGCGGACCGTCCGGTCGGATGATCCACTCCGTGTCGATGGTACCGGCGGCGATCCCGCGTGCGCCTCCCGCGTCAGCGGCGGACGCGCTCGCGCCGGAGGATGAACAGGCTCACCACGGCGACCCAGGCCGGCAGGACGAGGATGAACCAGTCGTTGAACGAGACCGCCACGAGCAGCACGAGTCCGAGGAGGTACCCGACGAGGGCGAACCAGCGCGGGAAGACCCCGCTCCGGATGCCGATCGTCGCGGTGGCGATCATGAAGACCGCGGCTCCCCGCGTGGCGAAGGCGAACAGCAGCGTGTAGCCCAGGGCGCGCAGGAGCGCCGCGCTCTCCGGCGAGGGTTGTGCCCCGCCCATGAACTCGACGAGGGACGTGGGCGTGCTCGCGACGGCCGCCGCCGTGAACAGGAGGCCGACGAAGAGGATGCCGCTGCCGAAGAAGACCGTCGCGAAGAAGCGATCCTCTCGCTCGCCGATCTGGTCCCGGATGACGGCCACGAACCAGAGGAACATGATCCCGGCGAAGGGCGCCAGGTACAGGCCGCCGATCACGATCGCCGTGCTCTGGACCGTCTCGTCCTGCTCGCTCCGCACGAGGGCGAGGGCGGCGGTGAACAACACGGAGAAGAGGAGGCCCGCGATGCTCGCCGCCCACGGGGCGCGCAGTTGACGTCCCGCTGCATCGAGGACCGGCATCGCGGCGGGCGGGCCCGGGCCGTCGGCCGGCGCCTTCGGCGGGTGCTCGACGGGTCCGGTCATGGCGATCTCCCTCCTCGACCCTTCTCTTCGGCCGCCCGCACCGCCAGCTCCACGGTGGGAAGGACGTGATCGGCGACCTCGAGCACCCCGGTCGCGCGCGCGCGCTCCAGCACGGGCGCGTGGACGTTGGCGACATAGATCTCGATGCCGCTGGCGCGCAGCTCCGTGAACAGCCCCTTCAGCACCTCCGCGCTCGTGATGTCGAGATCGTCCTGCCCCTCGGCGTCGAGGACGACCGCGCTGGGCGGCGGCGTGGCCTCCCGGACCATGGCCTTCAGGCGATCGCGCGCCGTCAGCGCGTTCGCGTAGTACATGGGCGCGTCGAGGCGAGCGATGAGCACGCCCGGGACGGGCACATCCTCCGGGTGGCGCGCCAGGTCCGAGTAGGCGCCCGGCGCGCCCGGGACCCGCCCGAGCGACGAGAGGTGCGGCCGGCTCGACCGGTAGACGACGAATGCCAGGGACGCCAGCAGGCCGATCATCATGCCCTGGAGGACGTCGATGAAGACGACGCCGGCGAGCGCCAGGACCCCGAACCAGACCTCGACCGGCGCCTCCTTTCGCAGCCTCAACAGCTTCCGCGACGAGAGGATGTGCCAGACGGCGTGGATGATCAGGGCGGCCAGCACGGCCTCGGGCAGGCTCGTGAACAGCGGGGTCAGGAAGAGCAGGGTGACGATCGTCGCGGCCCAGGCCACCAGGTTGGAGACCTGCGAGCGCGCGCCCGCCCCCTCCTTGACCGCCGACGAGGACATGCCCCCCGCGGCGAGCATCCCGCCGAACAGGCCGCTCGCGATGTTCACGACCGCGTGCGCGTTGAGCTCCTGGTCGGGGTCCACCTCGTAGCCGTGCTTCTCGGCGAACTCGTGGGCGACGCCCAGGGACTCGCTGAACGCCACCAGGAGGACGCCGATGGCGGGCAGCACCATCCCGAGCAGGTCGGCGATCGGCACGGACGGGATGGCCGGCACCGGCAGCCCCGCGGGGAGCGCACCGACCACGGCGACGCCGCGATCCTCCAGGCCGAGCGCGGCGCTCAGGATGATCGCGCCGAACAGGACGGCGAGGCCCGCGGGAATCCGCCGGCTCCCGCGCGGCAGCAGGGCCAGGGCGAGCAGGGCGGCCGCCCCGACGGCGACCGTCGCGAGGTTCGCCTGCGGGAGCTCGCGGATGATCCCGAGCAACTTCTCGACCGTATTGCCCTCGGTCTTCTCGACGCCGAAGAGCTTGTTCAGCTGGCCGACGACCACGAAGATCGCGAGGCCGACGACGAAGCCGTCCATGACCGGCTTCGAGAGGAACTGCGTGATGAAGCCCATGCGGGCGATGCCGGCGACGAGGAACACGAGGCCGGTGACGAGCACGAAGGCTGCCGCGTATGTCGCGTACGTCTGCGGGTCCGATGCCGTCGCGGATGCCGAGGCGACCAGCGCGGCCGCCACGGAGGATGCGAGGAGGGCCGCGGTCGCCGAGGTGCCGCCCACGCTCAGGTGGCGCGAGGTCCCGAGCAGCGCGTAGATGAGCAGGGACGCGACGAGCGTGTAGAGGCCCGCCTGCGGCGGGAGGCCGGCGATGCCCGCGTAGGCCATCCCCTCGGGGACGACGAGGCCCCAGAGCGTCAGGCCCGCGATCGCATCGAACGTGAGCCAGGAGCGGTCGTACCTGGGCAGCCAGGCGAGGATCGGGACGTACCGAGCGACGTTCATCGCGGGGTCGCGGGCGGTTCGACCTGGGCGGGTGCCGTCGCGAATGCCGCGACCGCGTCGTCCACCTCGAGGAACACGTGGTCGGCGCCGACCTTCTCCATCACGCCGGCGCGAGCCAGGTACTCCGAGACCGTGGACTTGAGGCGGGCGAAGGAGAGCGTGATCCCGCGCTCCCGGAAGGCGTCCGCCAGGTCGGCGAGCACGCCGGCCCCGGTGGAGTCGACGTCGCCGATCGCCTCGGCGTCGATCACGACCCAGCGGACCGGCTCCGGTGCGGCTCCCTCGGCGACCGCCGCCGTGATGTCGTCCGCGAGGAGCTGGGCGTTGGCGAAGAAGAGCGGCCCGTCGAACCGGTAGACCACGAGGCCCGGCACGGCGGTGCCGTCCGCGACGTTGTCCGCGCCCCGGAAGCTGTCCGTCCCGGGCACGCGGACGAGGAAGGTGCGACCGGGCTGGGACGCTCGGATCGCAGCGAGGAACAGGGACAGCACGATCGTCACCAGGACGCCGGCGATCATCCCGACGGCGACGACGATGGCAGCCGCGAGGAGTGCGAGACCCAGCTCGCGGCGGTCCACCCGGGCGAGGTCGCGGAAGGCGATCGGGTCGAGCAGCCCGAACGCGACGACGATGATGACGCCCGCCAACGCGGACTTGGGCAGTGGCGCGAAGAGCGGCGTGAGGAAGAGCAGCGTCAGGATCACGAGGGCGAGGACCCCGACGTTCATCATCTGCGAGCGCGCACCGACATCCGCCGCCGTGAAGCTCCGAGACTGGCTGCCGTTCACCGGGAACCCGCCCGTCAGCGCGGACCCGATGTTGGCGGCCCCGAGGCCGAGGAACTCCTGGTTCCCGTCCACCGCGTACCCACCGCGCCGACCGAGCACCTGGCCGGTCACGCCGCTGTCCGCGTAGACGAGCAGGGCGATGCCGATGGCGGGCGCGGCGAGGGAAGCGAGGTCCGCCAGGTCCACCGCGGGGAGCCCCACGGCGGGAAGGCCGGGCTGGATCGTCCCCACCACCGCGACGCCCTTCGCCGTCAGGTCAAGGATCACGCTCGCGGCGATCGCCGCGAGGACGGCGATCAGGTAGGCCGGGAGGCGACGATCGATCCGGCGGACGAGCAGCACCACGCCGATCACCCCGAGTCCGACGAGGAGCGTCGTGATGTCGGTCTCCCCGAGGCGGCGGAGCGTCTCCGACAGCTCGGCCAGGGTGTCGTCCTGCGCCACGAGCGAGATGCCGATGAGGCTGTCGAGCTGGCTCACGATCATCACGATCGCCGAGCCCGCGACATAGCCGAGCAGGAGGGGGCGCGACAGGAAGCGGGTCACGAAGCCCAGGCCGACGATGCCGGCCAGGAGCATCCAGACGCCCGTCATCAGGGCGAGGCCGCCGACGAGCGCCAGGTAGCGCGAGGTATCGCCCGCGGCCATCGGCGCCACGACCGAGGCCGTGAGCAGCGCGACGGTCGCCTCCGGCCCGACGTTCATGCTCCGCACGCCGCCGAGCAGGAAGTAGCCGATCGCGGCGCCCATGGCGGCGTAGAGGCCGACCACGGCGTCCACCTGGGCGAGCTGCGCGTACGCGAGCGCCTGGGGGACCAGGAGGGCCCAGACCGTGACGGCAGCGAGCACGTCCGGCCGGAGCCAGGAGCGGTCGTAGGCTCGCACGAGCGTACCAGCCGGGAAACCGGGCTTGCCCATCTCCGCGACCTCGCGACCTTGCCCGGGCGTCGGTGCACTCGACCGGCTCGAGGGGCCTCGCCCGCCAAGGATCGATGGAACCGCATCCCGCGCGGCCCGCGCATCGCCTGCCGCGGGCGATGCGCCGTCCCGGCCGCGCGCGTGCGCGGCTCAGTCCTCGGCTGCTCTCCCGGTGAGCCCGAGACCCGGGAACGGTTCGAGCAGGCCGATCGCGATCGCGCGGTCCACCGCCTCGCTCCGGTTCGAGACGCCGAGCTTGCCGTAGATCGACACGACCTGGGTCTTCACCGTGTGCGGCGACAGATGCAGGCGGGCGGCGATCTCCTTGAACCTCAGGTGGGTCGCAAGCATGGGGAGCACCCGCAGCTCCGCCGGGGTGAGAGTGGACGGGCCGGCGAGAGCGTGGCCTGATCCCCGGGCCCGCTCGCGAAGCTCGGCGACCTCGTCGGCGAGGATCCCGAGGTCGGGTCGGCGGTGGAGGATCCGCTCGGCTTCGGCGACCGCATCGGCGGCCCCCGCCGGGTCCGCGATGGCGAGATACGCGCGCGCGACCTCGAGCTGCGCGACGACCGCCGTCGACGGCAGCGCGTGCGACGCGAGAGGCCGCACGAGCTGCGCGTGCACCAGCTCCGTCCGACCGCGCACCACGTCACCGTGACGGATGGCCACGCGCGCCGAGACCGCGTGCACCAGCACCGACGCTGCGACCGCCTCGACGTGCATCTGCCCGAATCGGTCGTGCGCCTCGCGCGCATACCGAGCCGCCGCGTCCCACTCGCGCCGGGCCATCGCGAGACTGGCCCGGAGAGCGAGGGCGTAGAACGCGTAGCTGCCCCGGCTCGGTGCCGCATCGATCGCGTCGGCGAGCTCCGCATCTGCCGCGGCCGGGTCCCCGCGCATGATGTGGCCCAACGCGAGGATCTCGCAGGCGAGGGTACGCCACGAGCTTCCCGGCCTCTCGGCGGCGACCGCGAACGCCGCATCCGCGACCGCGGCGTCGGGACCATGGCGGACCATGCTCGCCCTCAGCATCGCTCGTGCCGACTCGAATGACGCCGCCCCGTTCGCAGGCGCTCCGTCGAACGAGGAGCGCTCCACGATGTCCGCCAGGTGATCGGCCGCCTCGGGCCGGCCGCTGAGGGCATGGAAGAACGCCGCCCCGACCGCGAGGCACGGCCGGCGCGCGAACGCCGCGTCGTCGAAGATCCCGAGCCACCGGTCGAGCCGGTCGCCGTTTCCCTGGAGGTAGGTCCGCTGCGTCGCTTCTTCGACGAGGAGGGCCGCGGCGTCGACATCGCCGCTCGCGATGGCATGCTCGATCGCGAGCTCCGGGCGCCCGGCCGTCGCGTACCAGGCCGCCGCCCGGCCGTGAAGTGCGGGCTCGGCGTCGGGCTCGCGACGTCCGAGCTCCGCGCGCAGGTAGTCGCGCAGGAGGGTGTGGTAGCGATACGCGGGCGCGCGACCCGCGACCTCGCTGATGAGCAGGTTCATCCGGACGAGCCTTCGCAGGCGCTCCGGCCCGTCCGGCATCCCGGCGACGACGGCGGCCAGCTCTGGCTCGACGGCATCGAGGATCGATGTCCGCGTGAGCAGGGCGACGTCCTGGTCGTCGAGCGCCGGTCGCAGCTCGGCGTCCAGGTAGTCTGCGATGTACCCCTCGCGACCCGACACGCCAGCCGCCTCGGCCGTGCGGCTCCTGTCTCGACCGCCGGCGAGGGCGGCGAGGTAGATCGCGGCCGCCCACCCTTCGGTCCGATCGGCGAGCGCGCGCGCCTCGTCGCGTCCCAGCGGGTGCCCGGCGCGGGCGGCGAGGGCCTGGGCCTCTTCCGCGTCGAAGGCGAGCTGGTCTCGCCCGATCTCGAGCAGCTGCCGCCGGGCCCGGAGCCGCCCGAAGGGGAGGTCGGGTGTCGTCCGCGCGGCCATCGCCACCTGGAACCCGGGGGGCAGGAGGTCGAGGAGGACCCCGAGCGCGTCGAGGCATGTCCGATCGACGAGGTTGTGGAGGTCGTCGAGGACCAGGACGCCCGGGCGTCCGCGCCGGTGCAGCTCGGACGCCAGGCGCGGCACGGTCGTGGCGAGCGCGCGCGATCCGTGGGCCGTGAGCGCCGCGCCCACGGCGGGGTCGATCGGCTCGATCCGGTCGATGGCCGCGGCGAGGTAGGTGAGGAAGACGCTCGAGTCGTTGTCGTACGTGTCAAGGGTGAGCCAGGCGACGGCCCGCGTCTCGCGTGCCGCCCAGTCGGCGAGGAGCACCGTCTTGCCGTACCCGGGTGGCGCGACGACGGCGACGGCGGACGGCCGCGGCTCGGCCAGGAGCAGGCCGGTCAGGCGCTCCCGGGCGACGGTGGAGGGGTGGGGCGCAGGCAGGTGGAACTTGGCCTCCACCAGCGGGAACGAAGGCCGGAAGCCGCGCACGGTGCTGCCGGCCGGGTCGGCGTCCGGGCCGCGGCGCTGCGTCTCGCTCCGTGAAGTCGTCGCGACTGCTCCTCTCCCACGCGCTGGCCGCCCGGGCCAGGGCGGTCGAGGGTGAAGGTACCATCGCGCCGAGCACGGGATCCCGCCGAGCACGGAAGCCCGCCGGGCGAGGATCCCGCGGCCGGGACGGGCCGGCCGTCGGCCCGTCAGCCCCCGGCGACCTCCGTCGCCTCGAGGGCGGCGTCCACGTCGTACCCGGCGGCGAGGGCGATCCGCGGAGCCGCGGACACGACGCGCGGCGTGCCGACCGACGCGGCGACCGCGATGAGCGCCGCCAGCAGGTCATCCAGCGTGGCTCCCGCGCGCATCGCGGCCTCGACCGCGATCTGGTACGACGACTGCGGGGCGTCGATGGGCACGAGGGCCGCGACACGGATGAGCGACTCGGTCCGATCGTCGAGCCGCGCCACCCCGGCGTCCCTGTCCGGGTCGGCGACCGCTGCGAGCAGTCCCCGGTCGCCGATCGCGAGGCGCCGGAACGCTTCCTCTGCGGACGGCATGATCGTGCACCTCGTGGTGGCAGGCGAAGACCCAGGCGGCAACGACGCCATTCAGCACCCGCGTCGCGGGTCGCGCATCGCCCGCCGCGTACGATGCGGCGTCACGGCGACCGCGGTTCACTTGCCGGGCCGGTGAGGCGCAGCCTCCCGAGGCCGTTGTGGCCGTGAGCGGCAGGCGAAGGAGGGTCAGCGATGACAGCCGAGGTAGGTCAGCCCAGCGCGCTCGCGCGCGGAGGCGCCGCGACGCCTCTGTCGACCGCCCCGGTGGTCGGCACGCCAGCACGGGCGTACGAGCCGACGCTCGTGCCCGGGGCGGAGCCCCTCGCCGACGGCGAGATCCGGGTCACGATCCTCGGCAGCGGCGACCCGTGGATCCGCCGCAGCCAGGCGTCGGGGTCGCTGCTGGTCGAGGTCGGCAACGCCGAGAAGGACTTCTTCTTCTTCGACCTGGGCTCGGGCGCCCTCGCCAACTTCGACGCGCTCGGCCTGCCGGTGGAGTCCACGACCAAGGTGTTCCTGTCGCACCTCCACGCCGATCACGTGGGCGACATCCCGGGGCTGCTCGGGAGCCTCGCCAAGGCCGGCCGGGTCGACCCCGTCGAGGTCTGGGGCGGCGGCAGCGAGGACCCGGCGCTCGGGCTCGCCGCCTTCGTCGAGAACATGGGCAAGGCCATGGCCTGGGACTCCGCCTCGCTCCGGGGCGTGCGCCCAACCTCCGGCTTCGAGGCGATCGCCCACGAGGTCCCCTTCGACCGCCCCGACGCGATCTACGACCGCAACGGCGTGGTGATCAGCAGCTTCCCGGCGATCCACGGGCTCAGCGGCGCCGTGGGCTACGCGATCGAGTACGGCGGCCGCAAGGTCGTCTTCTCCGGCGATACCCGTCCGTGCCGTCACGTCGTGGAGGCAGCGACCGGCGCCGACCTGCTGATCCACGAGTGCTTCCAGTCCCCGGCGGTCTTCGCCCGCGCCACGGGACTCCCGCTCGAGACGGCGGTGAACCTCACGCGGCTCGCCCACACCATCCCCGAGCAGATGGGCAAGATCCTCGCCCGAACGCAGCCCCGGATGGGCGCGCTCTGGCACCTCGACCTGACGCCGGGGACCGACGTGGTGTTCGACGAGCTCGCCGTCAACTACCAGGGCCCCGTGACGGTCAGCCAGGACCTCACCGTGTTCAACGTGACAGAGGAGGCGGTGATCGCCCGCCAGGCGAAGGTGAACGACGCAGCGCCGCCCGTGCACGGTCCGTCGAAGACGCGCCCTGCGCCCGAGCCGATGCCCGCGCCGCCGGCGTGGTGGGCGGACGCCCTGCTCGACGTCTGACCCACGGCGGCCGGGCCGCCGCGCACCCGCAGGACGCGTGCCCGCGGGCGCCCATGACCGCATCCTGGTACCGAGGCCGGGATTCGAACCCGGATGACCTTTCGGCCGGCCGATTTTGAGTCGGCTGCGTCTGCCGTTCCGCCACCTCGGCACGAGTGGATCGCCGACGCGCCACAGGCGCGCCGGGCACGCGGCGATGGTACCGCCCCGAGCGTGCATACTCGACCGGACCGCGCCGCCAGGCGCGTGGCTCGGTGGGAGGGTGGGTCGATGTGGGTCGTCTTCCGGGTGCCGTGCCCGACGCCGGACGGTCGGACGGCCCTCGACCTGTACGAGAAGCGGCTCCACGGCATCACGCCCTCGATGCAGGCGAGCGCACGCCGGCATGGCTGCCGGTTCCATCGCGCGTGGTACGCGGCCGACGGCAGCGCCTTCTGGGCGATCGCCGAGTGGGAGACACGCGACGGAGCCATCGCCTTCTACCGGGAGTGGGCGATCGAGGACGAGCCCGGTGAGGAGATGATCCTCCTCGAGGGGGACGTGGGGCTCGTGCCGCTCCCCTGACATGGCGGCACGCCCTGGGACCGACTCGCCGCACGCGGCGGCCGGCGTTCCCAGGCCCACCGGGCGGCTCGCACGCGGCCGGCGTGCGCCGGCCGCGTGCTAGATTCCCGCCGCCCCCCGTGCACCGTGACGGAGGATCTCACCCGCCGTGACCCAGGACCCCGGCCGTGCCCCTGACGCTGCCCGGTCGGCCGCCGCGCCCAACGAGGCGACGGCCCGCCGCGACGCGATCCTGGTCGAGCGGGCGCGGGCCGGCGACCTGACCGCCTTCAACGACATCGTGGAGCTGCACCAGGACTTCCTCCACGGTCTCGTGGCGCGGGTCGTCCCGGACATCGACCAGGCCCACGACGTGACGCAGGAGACCTTCTTCCGCGCGTACCGCCAGCTCGGTGCGTACCGCGGCGGCAGCCTGCGCAGCTGGCTGGCGCGGATCGCCATGAACGCCGCGCTCGACCTCCAGCGCGCGCGGCGGCGCCGGCCGAGCCAGCCGTATCCGGAGCTCGAGGATGAGACGTGGCAGCCGCCGGCCGGCCCGGACGCCGACCCGGAGGTCATCGTCACGGCGGCGGAACGGCACGCTGCCATCGCCGAGGCGCTCGCGGGGATCACCACCGACCAGCGCGCCGCGATCGTGCTCTTCGACGTGGAAGGGTTCGACTACGCGGAGATCGCCGAGATGACGGGCGTCTCGCTGGGGACCGTGAAGTCGCGGATCCATCGCGGACGTCTCGCGATGCGCGGCCTGCTCGCCGACCGGCTGGAACTGTTCCGGGAGACCTGACGTCAGATGGCCGTGTCCAGCACCCTTCCCGTCGACCACGCCGCGCACGACGCGCTGCTGCTCGCCGCGCTCGCGTCCGGTGACGACCTCGCGCCGGCGGACCGGGCCAGGGCCGACGCGCAGGTGGGCGGGTGTCGGGAATGTGCGACGCTCGTCGCCGACCTCGCCGCCATCCGCGATGCCACGGCGGACCTTCCGGCTCCACGGCGCCGCCGCGACTTCAGGCTCACGGCCGAGGACGCCG
>JALOOH010000199.1 GCA_025454515.1 Chloroflexota bacterium | reverse complement strand
CCGCGCGGTCAGCTCGTCCGTGGCACCGGCGGGGGCCGCCCAGTGGTCGAGGCCGCGCGCGGCGCACCAGCCCGCGACGCGCTCCCGGAGCTCGATCGCCGGCTCGCTCATCGGGTTGTATGCCAGGCCGAACCGACGGATCGCCGCGCTCTCGCTCATCCGGCGGTCACCTCCACGATGCGGGCGATCAGCGCGCCGTCCATGCGTCCCGGCGCCTCCGTCGTCGTGCCGCCGGTCCCGGGCCGGTCCCCCGTCGGGCGCCAGCCCTCCGGCACGTCCACGCGCAGGAAGAACTCGCGGTTCCCGGCCGGGCCCAGCAGCGGGGACGCGGCGACCTCGACGGGCCGGAGGCCGTTCCCGGCTGCGTGCCGCGCGACGCCCTCGACGACCTCCCGGTGCACCTCGGGGTCGCGCACGACGCCGTCGCGCACGCGGGTCCGGCCCGCCTCGAACTGGGGCTTCACGAGCGCCACGATCGTCCCGCCCGCCGGCGCGAGACACGACGCGACGGGCGCGAGCACGAGTCGCAGCGAGATGAACGAGACGTCGATGGTCGCGAGCGACGCGGCCTCGCCCACGACGTCCGGGGCGAGGTTCCGCGCGTTCGTGCGGTCGTGGACGACGACCCGAGGGTCGCGCGAGAGCCGATCGGCGAGCTGGCCGCGGCCCACGTCGATCGCGTGGACGCGGGTGGCGCCCCGCCGCAGGAGCACGTCCGTGAACCCGCCCGTGGAGGCACCGACGTCAAGGCAGACCCGGCCGGCCGGGTCCACGCCGAGCGGCCCGAGCGCGCCGGCGAGCTTGTCGCCGCCGCGCGACGCGTGGTCCGGTCCCGCGTCGAGCCGGATGCCCACGGCGTCCGGCACCATGTCGCCGGGCTTGAGGTCACGGCGGGCGCCGTCCCCCGCGCCCACGCGGACCCTGCCGGCGAGCACGAGGGCCTGGGCGCGTGCGCGCGAATCCGCGAGCCCGCGGTCCACGAGCAGCTGGTCCAGGCGCCTCCGGTGCGTCCGCTCCACGGCGCTATCCTCCCACAGCGCCGCTGCCCCCGGATCACCGCGGCCTGCGCCGCCCGGGCCGGGCTCAGGCCGGCGCCTGGGTCCTCCGCCGGCCGTGCGGCGCGTGCCCGAGCGCGTCGAGCGCGTCGCGGACCTGGGCTGTCAGGCCGTCCACGTCGAGCCGCAGCACCCGTCGGAGGTCGGTCACGGACCCGTGGTCCACGAAGTGGTCCGCGGGCAGCCCCACGATCCGCACGACGACGTCGCGGTACGCCGCGTCGGTCAGCCGTGCCTGCTCGACGACCTCGAGCACCGCCGAGCCGAAGCCGCCCGTCACGACGCTCTCCTCGAACGTCACGACGAGGCGCTTCCCCCGGGCACGGTCGAGGATGAGGCCGCGGTCCAGCGGCTTGGCGTACCGCGCGTTCACCACCTCGACGGACACCCCGTCGGCAGCGAGCCGGTCGGCGGTCTCGATCGCCCGCATGACGATGGGCCCGAAGCCGACGAAGAGGACGTCGTCACCCTCGCGCACGACCTCGCCGCGCCCGACGGGGACGATGCCCGGCTCCCGCACCGGCACACCGAACCCGGCGTCGCGCGGATAGTGCAGCGCGAACGGGTGGTCCTGGGCGAGCGCCGTGCGCAGCAGGGCCCGCAGCTCCTGCTCGTCCTTCGGGCTCGCCACGATGAGGTTGGGCAGCTGGAGCTGGACGGGGATCGTGAACATCCCCTGGTGGCTCGTCCCGTCCTCGCCGACGAGCCCGGCGCGATCCACCGCGAGGACGACCGGCTGGTCGTTCTGGCAGACGTCGTGGACCGTCTGGTCGAACGCGCGCTGGAGGAAGGTCGAGTAGACCGCGACGACCGGCCGCATCCCCCCGATCGCGAGCCCGGTCGCCATGGTGACGGCGTGCTGCTCGGCGATGCCCACGTCCACGAACCGGTCCGGGAACGCCGCCTGGAGCCGGTTCATCCCGGTCCCGGTCGGCATCCCCGCCGTGATCCCGACGACGCGGCGGTCCTCCGCGGCGATCTCCACGAGCTCCATCGCGAAGAAGTGCGTGTAGTTGGGGATCTTCTCGACGACCGGCGACACGCCGTCCGCGGGCTCTGTCGCGGCGGCCGCCGCGGGCTCCGCCTTGGCCGGCGCAGCGCCCGCCGTCCGTGCAGGGACGCGCGCCTCGTGCGTATCCGCCATCGGCGGGAGCGCCGCCCCGTGGAACGCGACCTGGTCGCGCTCGGCGGGGTGGTACCCGCGGCCCTTCTGCGTCCGGACGTGGACGAGCACGGGACCTCCAAGGGCGAACGCCGCCCGGAAGTTCCGCTCGAGGGTGGGGATGTCGTGTCCGGGCACGACGCCGATGTACGTGATCCCCAGGTCCTCGAACAGCTGGCCGGGCTGCGCGAAGTTCACGACCGACTTGCGGAACCGCTGGCTCAGCTCGAGCGCGAGGCCCCCCATGACCGGGATCATCTCCGCGCTGCGGTCCCAGAGGCTCCGGCCGCGCCTCCACGTGCTCGAGAGCTTCACCTCGGACAGGTAGCGCGAGAGCGCCCCGACCGTCGGGCTGATCGACATCTCGTTGTCGTTGAGCACGATGAGCATGTCCGTCCGGCGGTGGCCGATGTCGTTGAGGGCCTCGAGCGAGAGGCCGCTCATCAGGGCGGCGTCGCCCACGACGACCGCGATCCGCTCGAGCGAGTGGCGGATGTCGCGTGCCTCGGCCAGCCCCTCCGCGACCGACAGCCCCGTGCCGGCATGGCCTCCGTCCATGACGTCATGCTCGGATTCCACCCGGCGCGGGAAGCCGCCCACGCCGCCGAGCTGCCGGAGCGTCCCGAACTCGGCGAGCCGACCCGTGAGGAGCTTGTGCGGATAGGCCTGGTGGCCCGTGTCCCACACGATCCGGTCGCGGGGGGATTCGAGCAGGCGGTGGAGCGCGATCGTGAGCTCGACGACGCCGAGCGACGACCCGAGGTGGCCGCCGGTCGTGGCGACCGTCCGGATGATCGCCTCGCGGATCTCCGACGCGAGCTGTGCGAGCTGCGCGTCGGTCAGCCCGCGCAGGTCGGCGGGGCCGTGGAGCTCGGGGAGGATCGGCACGGCCGGCTCGCGGCTCGCGCCCTCGGTCGGTCCGGTCATCGACGTGCCTCCTCCGTGGCCGCCTCGTGCGGCCCCTCCCATCCCGCGGCGTCGCTCGCCTCGTCCACGACGGTCGGCGCGCCTCCGGGTCCGTCCACCAGCCGGCGGATGCGGATCTCGGCCTCGTCGAGCAGCGTCGCGCACCGCGCATGGAGCGCGGCGCCGCGCTCGTAGAGCTCGAGCGTGCGTTCGAGCGGCAGGCCGCCCTCCTCGAGGGCTGCGACCGTCCGCTGCAGCTCCGCGAGCGCGTCGTCGAACGCCAGCGTCTCCACCGGCTCGACCGCGGCATCACCGGGCTCGGTGGACGGCGCCGGCGTGGACGCCCCGGTCGCCCGCAGCGCGTCAGCCCCGCTCATCGTCACCGGATGGAGCCTCCCCATGGTCGTCCGCCGGCATCCTGTCCATGGCCCGGGTCAGGATGGGTGCCACGATGATACCGACCGCGACGCCGACGGCCCCGATGAGGAGCGCCGCGAGGATGAACGCGAGGGCGGTCACGACGGTCCTTCGTCCGCGACGACGGCGCGGATGCCGCCCCGCGCGACCTCGATCGCGAGGGCGTCGCCGGGCACGACCTCCGCCGGTTCGCGGACGATGCGCCCGTCCGCGGCGCGTCGCACGATCGCGTATCCGCGCCCGAGCGTGGCTGCCGGGTCGAGCGCCGCGAGTGCCGCGCCCGTCGCGGCCACGGCCGCACGCGCCCCCGCGACCCGCCGCGCGGTCTCGCCGGCGAGCGGCCGTCCAGCGCGCTCGATCGCGACGGCCCCGCGGGCGACGGCCGTTCGGGCCGCCTCCGCGGCGGCATCGAGCAGGCGCCCGGCGCGCTCGCGCAGGAATGCGACCGCGGCCTCGGGCCCCAGGCGGTCGAGCGCGCGGCGCTCTCCGGCGAGCAGCGCCGCG
>JALOOH010000198.1 GCA_025454515.1 Chloroflexota bacterium | reverse complement strand
TGACACCACCAGCGTACGAGGCTCTCACCCTCTTCAGGAGACCGTCACCCGCGAGCGCATCCAGGTCCCGGTGTCACGGACGTATCTGGACGAGGACAGGAAGCCCGGCGTCGGCGGGCGGTCCGCGTGCGCACGTCCCCTCTCGACGCCCGACCTGCGACGCGGCATGATGCGCGGACCCGCGCCGCGGGGTCTCCGGCCGCCCGGCCGCAGGCGCTCGCGTGGCGGCACGAGGAAGGGATGGGTGCGCGATGGCGAAGTACCTGCTCGCATACCACGGGGGCGGGATGCCCGAGGACCCGGCCGAGGTGGCCGCCGCCATGGAGCAGTGGACCGCGTGGTACGGGTCCCTGGGCGCGGCGGTCCTGGATCCCGGGAACCCGATCGGCGGGGCGATGATCGTCGCCCCGGACGGCAGCGTCTCCGCGGGCGGCGGGCCGAACGCGATCTCCGGCTACACGCTCATCGAGGCGGACAGCATGGAGGCGGCGGTCGCCGCGGCGCAGCGCAACCCGCTCCTGTCCGCCGGCGGGTCGATCGAGGTCGCCGAGACGTTCTCGATGGGCTGACGCCTCGGACGGACGCGGGACCCGGAGGCGCACGTGCGCCTCCACACCCGCCTTCGGCCCGGCCACGTCGTCGTGCTGCGCGAGACGCTCATGACGCCGCCTGGATGCGGCTGGCTGGCGGGCGGGGCAGCACCGTCGCCGATCCTCGAGATCGTCCCCGATGCCCTTCGGCTCTGGCCCTGACGACGCGGGGCGCGGAGCATCGGCGCGGGAGGGGCGCGCGGGCGCCGACAGGGGAGCGGGGCGATGGCGGGCGGTGACGGCGGGGTCGCGGCCACGGACGCCGGAGCGGGCGCGACCGGCGCGGGCCGGCCGATGGCCTGGCTGCCGTGGAGGCAGCTGATCACGCTGTCGGTCTACTGGTTCGGCATCCAGGCGATCTGGGGCGGCTACGAGGCGTTCGGACAGAAGCAGGTCCAGCTCCTCGTCGGGGAGGGCATCAAGGGGACCACGATCGGGATCCTGGAGATGACGGGGGCGCTCATCGCGATCCTCGTCCAGCCGACGGCGGGCACCCTGAGCGACTACACCGCGACGCGCTGGGGCAAGCGCAAGGCCTACATCATCGTCGGCGCGACCTTCGACCTCATCTTCCTCGCCGGCCTCGCCCTGGTCGCGCTGCCGGAGCCGGCCGCGGGCACGTGGGACGGGGAGGCGCTCGGCACCACGCCGATGATCATCGCCTACGTGGTCTGCTTCCTGGGCCTGCAGCTCAGCTCCAACGCGGCGCAGGGGCCGTTCCAGGGCTACGTGCCCGACCTCGTCCCCGAACGACAGGTGGGCACGGCGAGCGGCCTCATGGGCGTGATGCGCCTGACCGGCCTCATGACGGGGACCGTGATCATGGCCGCGGGAAGCGCGCTCAACCTGTGGGGCGCGGCCCTCGTCCTCATCGGGCTCATCGAGCTGACACTCGCCGTCATCACGTTCCTGTACGTTCGGGAGGGGCCCGTCGCGCGACCCCGCGGCGGACGGTCGTGGCGGTCGATCGCCGGCGAGGCCTGGGGGACCGATGTCCTTCGCGAGCGGTCGTTCCTGTTCATGTCGACGGTCCGCCTGTGCTTCCTCGCGGGGACCGGCATCTTCGTCAACGTGCTCCTCTACTACCTGGAGGACGCGATGGGCATGACCGACCCGGAGGAGCGGGGGATGTGGCAGATCGCCGGAGCCGGGCTCGTGCTCGCGGGCTCACTGGTCGCCGCGCCCGTCTCCGCGGCGATCTCGAACCGGACGGGCCGCAAGCCGGTCATCCTCGGGGCGATCGTCATCGCCGGCGTCGGGATCGCTGGGCTCGCAGCGGCCCCGACGATCTGGCTTGCGATCCCGGGGATCGTCCTGCTCGGTGCGGGCGGTGGCGCCTATCTGGCGGTGGACTGGGCGCTCATGACCGAGGTCATCCCCCTCGCCGCGAGCGGCCGGTACATGGGCCTCGGGAACATCGCCAACTCGATGGCGGGACCGGTCGGCCTGCTGCTCGGCGGCCTGGTCCTCGATGCGTTCACCCGCGGCGGGGATCCGGGGCTCGGTGTGCGAGCCGCCGTGGCGCTCGGGATCCTCTTCCTCATGGGGGCGGCGATCGCGCTCCCCGGCGTCCGCCCGCGCCGCGACCCGCGGATGGCGGCGGAGCCGCGGCCCGCCTGACGTCGCCGGCCGCGCCGGATGGGTCGATCCGACCGGCTGGGCGTCGTCCGTGCCCGTCAGCCGACGACGACGCGCTCCGCGACGAAGACGCGGACCCGCGCCGCCACGTGCGAGAGCGAGTCGGCGGCCACCGACTTCCCGATCTCCGTGGCATACGCGTCGACGAACGCCTGCTCGGTGTCGAACCAGAGCTCGGCGATCCCGTCGGCGACCGGCTCGGCGCTCTGGGCGATGTTGTACGTCAGGCCGCGGAGCCCCGGGAGCGTCGCCGCGAGGGGGGCGTGCTCGTCGAGGAGCCAGTGGCGGAACTCCTCCGCGGTCATCTCGGGCTTCTTCGTGAGCAGGATCATCGCCTTGAACATCAGCCTGGCCTCCGTGTGCGCGCCAGCGGCCGCCCGCCGGTCGCGAGGACGAGGCACACGACGACCTCGTCCGGGTGCGGCGCGTCCGCGACCGCGATCTCGGCCGCGTCCATCTCGTCGAAGCTCCAGATGTCGTCGCGGTTCACGAGCGGCATCGTGATCGCCGAGCCCGGGCCACCGAGCTTCTTGGTGGACGGGATGATCGACGGTCCGCCGCCGACCGCGCCGCGGACGGGGGCGCCGAATCGCGGATGGAGGATCGCTGCGGCGTGCTCGAGCTCGCCGTCCGTCCCCACGATCGCCCCCTTGCCGTACGCCGTGACGGTCGAACCCTCGCCGAGCGCGGCGAGGGCCTGCGCCGCGAGGACGGACGCGACCGCCGCGCCGAGCTCCTCGAGGACGGACAGGTCCTCGACGTAGCGCCCGGCGCAGGGATTCGCGATGACGGCCGCGACGACCGCCTTCCGCGCCGGCGGGTCCACGGGTCGCCCGGCGGCCCGGAACGTCTCCTCGACCTGGACGAGGATCTTGCGGATCTCCATGGTCACCTCCGCTCCGCCCGCGTGCGGCCCGGCCGTCAGGGGAGGACGTAGAACAGCTTCGTGCTCGTCGCCGATCCGTACGGGCCGGTCACGACGATCTTCCCCGTCACGGCTCCCGCCGGCACGGTCGCGGTGACGATCGTCGGGCTTGCGACCTTGAACGCCGCGGCCTTCCCGCCGATCGTGACGGACTTCGTGTACGCGAGGTTCGCACCGGTGATGGTCACGGTGGAACCCACCTTGCCGGCGCCCGGGCTGAACCCGAGGACCGTCGGGGCCAGCGCGACCGTGAAGGACCCTGCGCTCGTCGCCACGCCGCTGAGCGTGCGGACGACGATCCGCCCGGACTTCACGCTCGCGCCGATCGTGGCGACGATCGTCGTGGGCGAGACCACCGTGAACGGGACCGGGACGCCCCCGACGGTCACGGAGGTGACATCGACGAACCCGGTCCCGGTGATCGTCACCACGGTGCCGGTGGCTCCCTGGGTCGGCGCGAACGACGTGATGGCCGGCGGGGTGGCGGGCGTGAGCCCCACGACGACGGGGTCGTGGTCCGCCATCCGGTACTGGTCGGGCGCGTACAGGGTCGCCTGGAGGTTCGCGGTCTTGAAGTCCACGTTGTAGTCGAGGACCGACGGCTCGTCGGCGTTCACGTGGTGCACGGCGATCCCCGCCACCTGCGCTGCCGCCGAGGAGGAGCCGAGCACGTGGTCGAGATACCCCCACTGCCCATCGAAGACGTACGAGTACGCGGACGGGCCCACGAACGAGGCGAGCATGTCGGCGTAGCCCGCCGCGGCGAGCGCCGTGACCGGGTCCTCCTTCGCGTAGCTGTTGAGGTCTCCGAGGACGAGGACATCCGGCTCGCCGGTCCCCGTCGGGTCCATGGCGAGCCACGCGGCGAGCTGGTTCGCCGCGTTCACGCGCACCAGGTTGCAGTTCCCCTGGCCGTC
>JALOOH010000049.1 GCA_025454515.1 Chloroflexota bacterium | reverse complement strand
TCCGGTCGACCTTCGCGTACACGTCGGGGGCGTACGACCAGCGCGGGTGCGCGATGGGCTCGCCGGACGGCCGCTCCGTCCCCTGCCGCGCCGGCACCCAGGACGGGTGCCGGCCCAGGTTCGCGATCACCGTGTCCGTGAAGCCGGTCGTCGAGGCCGCCTGCTCGATGTCGCCGCCGGTCTGGCGGACGAGGTCCTGCGTCGCGGCCTTCCCCTCTTCGAGCGTCACGAGCACCGCGTCCTCGATCCGGTCGGCCGCATCGCCCTCGCCGATGTGGCGCAGCATCATGATCGAGCTGAGGATCAGCGCGGTCGGGTTGATGACGTCCTTGCCCGCGTGCTTGGGCGCGGAGCCGTGGACCGCCTCGAAGATCGACACGCGATCGCCGTAGTTGCCCGACGGTGCGAAGCCCAGCCCGCCGACCAGCCCGGACGCGAGGTCGCTGATGATGTCGCCGTTGAGGTTCGTCGTCACCACGACATCGAACTGCGCCGGGTTCTTCGCGAGCTGGTGGGCGACGTTGTCGATGATCAGGTGGTCGGCCTCGATGTCCGGGTACTCGACCGCAAGCTGCTCGAAGGTCCGCTTGAAGAGGCCCTCGGTGAGCTTCATGATGTTCGCCTTGGTGGCCGCGGTGACCTTCCGGCGACCCTCCCGGCGCGCGAGCTCGAACGCGTAGCGGATGACCTTCTCCGAGCCCTTCCGGCTCACGACCTTCAGCGTCTGGGCGACGTCCGGCGTCTGCATGTGCTCGATGCCGGCGTACAGGTCCTCCAGGTTCTCGCGCACGATCACGAGGTCCACGCCCTCGCCGGCATAGCGGGTGGGGACGCCCGGGAGCTCCCGGGCGGGCCGGACGTTGGCGAAGGTCTCGAAGAGCTTCCGCAGCGTGACGTTCGCGCTCTTCTCGCCGAACCCGACCGGGGTCTCGAGCGGACCCTTGAGGGCGACGCGGGTGCGCTCGATCGAGTCGCGGGTCTCGCGCGGGACGCCCGAGGTGTCGCCGCGCTTGAAGACCTCGGCGCCGGCCTCGGCCCACTCCCAGTCCACCCGGACGCCCGCCGCGTCGATGATCCGGACCGCGGACCGGACGACCTCCGGCCCGACACCGTCGCCGGGGATGACGGTGATGCGATGGGACGGATCCGACATCTTGGGGGTTCTCCTTGCGAGCGGGTCGGCGCAGAGCCGGGGTCGGCGGGGCGCGGCGGCGGGGCGCCCCGCGATTCTGCCGCATCGCGGAACAGGGCGGAGGGTGGCCGCGTGGGCGGGCCGGTGCCGGGGCGGGCGTCGGGCCGGTGCCGGGGCGAGCGGCACGCCGCGTCCCTCAGTACGGGATGCGGTCCTGCTTCGTGACCCACTCCTCCATCGCGGACCGCGCCTCGTCGCGGAGGAGCTGGCGCATGTGGAGCGTCCGCGCGTCGCGGGGGAGCGAGATCTCGTCGTAGATGCGCGAGTCGTCGAAGCCGATCGACGCCGCGTCGGCACGGCCGGCGCCGAACACCACGCGGTCGATGCGCGCCCAGTACGTGGCGGCGAGGCACATCGGGCACGGCTCGCAGCTGGCGTACAGCGTGCACCGCTCGAGCCGGAAGTCACGCAGCGAGACGCATGCCTGACGGATGGCGACGACCTCGGCGTGCGCGGTGGGGTCCAGCTCCGAGGTCACCTGGTTCCACCCGCGCGCGATGACCTCGCCGTCGCGGGCGATGAGCGCGCCGAACGGCCCGCCCGATCCCGCGCGCATGTGGTCGCGCGCGAGGTCGATCGCCTCGCGCAGGAGCCGCTCGTCGAGATCCGTGCCGCCGATGGTGCGCATCGCCTGCCGACGGTACGGACCGGGTACCGCGCGGCGCAAGTGCCGGTCGGCGCCCCGTTCAGGCCTCCCAGGCCAGGCGCGCGCGCGCCGTCCGTGCGCGGTCGAGCGCCTCCTCCGGCGACCCCGCGACGACGGTCACGTGGCCCATCTTCCGGCGGGCGAAGACCCGTCGCTTGTCGTACACGTGCACGGCGACGTCCGCGTCCGCGAGCGCCCGCTCCAGCCCGATGAGCCGCGCGGGCCGGTCGCGCCCGGTCCCGAGGAGGTTCACCGTCGCGGCGCAACCCGTCATCTCGATCGACCCGAGCGGCAGGCCGCAGATCGCCCGGACGTGCTGCGCGAACTGGCTCGTCCGGCAGCCCTCGATCGACCAATGCCCGCTGTTGTGGACGCGGGGGGCGAGCTCGTTGACGACGAGCGACCCATCGCGGAGCAGGAAGAGCTCGACCGTGATGGTCCCGACGACGCCGAGGGCGGCCGCGAGCCGCTCGCCCAGGTCGCGCGCCATCGCCACGGCCAGCGGTGCGACCGGCGCCGGCGCGACGGACTCGACGAGGATCCCCGCGTCGTGGACGTTCCGCGCCACCGGGAAGGCCACCGCGGCCCCGTCCGGCCCTCGCGCCACGACGACGCTGAGCTCCTCCTCGAAGGCCAGCTCCTCCTCGAGGAGCAGCGCCGGTCGCGCCGCCCGCGAGAGGCGCGCGTCGCGCGACGACGGGGGCCCGGCGAGGCCCTCCCACGCCGCGGCGACCTCCGACTCGCGCGCGATCCGGACCTGGCTGCGGCCGTCGTACCCGCCCACGGGCGCCTTCAGCCGGGCCGGAAGGCCGATCTCGCGGAGCGCCACGCGCACCTCGGCCGCGCTCCGGACCTCCCGCCAGCGCGCGACCCGCGCCCCCTGCGCCTCCACCCAGCGGCGCTCGGCGAGGCGGTCCTGCGAGACCCGCAACGCGACGAGCCCCGGGCGCACCGGGACGCCCGCGCCCCGGACCGCCGCGACGAGCGCGGCGTCCACGTGCTCCAGCTCGTACGTCACGACCGCGCAGCCGCGCGCGAGCTCGGCGGCGGCGGCCGCGTCGTCGTACCGGCCGACCACGACGCGGTCCGCGACGGCCGCCGCCGGGCACTCCGGGTCCGGGTCGAGCACGGCGATCCGGTACCCCGCCGCGCGGGCCGCCATCGCGAGCATCCGCCCAAGCTGCCCTCCGCCGAGGATCCCGATCGTCGCGGGCGGCAGGATCGGCTCGCGCGACTCGGGCGGGACGTCGGGCTCGGGCTCGGCCGCGGACGCGCGGCCGGTGCGTGGGATCGCGACGGGCCGGCGCAGGGCGGACGAGCGCGCGGCGGCCGTGCGCCCGTCTGTGGCCGCGGCGGCCGTGCGCCCGTCGGAGGCCGCGGCGGCCGTGCCCCCGCCCGGGCGGCTGCTGGCGGGTGCGGACGTGCCGCGCCCGCCGGGTCGGATGCGGTCCAGGACGGACTCGATCCACGGGCCCTTCCCCGCCGAGTATGTCCACCAGTCCGCGTCCTCCTCCGCGGCGAGACGGCGCTTGTCCGCGGCGTAGTCGCGACGCAGGCGCGGATCGGCGCGCAGCGCATCGCGGAAGTCGAGGTGCGCGCGCACCTCCGGGCTCGTCTCCGGGATGACGTGGAGGTGGACCTGGTAGGGGCGGCCGCGCCACTCGACGGACCCGACGAGCATGGGTCGCGAGGGTGGCCACGGATCCAGGCCGCCCTGCCGCTGGAAGCCGAGGCGCACGAGGCGGTCGGCGGTCCGCGAGACCGAGTCCGCAGGGGACACGAGCATGAGGTCGATGACGCCCTTCCCGGGCAGCCCGGGGACGGCGGTGCTCCCGACGTGCTCGATGCGGGCACCCGGGATCGCGGACCGGACCAGGTCGGCCACGGTCGACCCGACCTCCAGCGCGCGCGGGTCGGCGGCGTGGACCCCGAACGGACGCTGCGCGTAGGTGCCGATGGCGAGACCGCTCACCGCGGCAGTGTAGGGCGCGTCCGAGGTCGCTCGGGCGTCGGACGACGAGCCGGCCGCAGGCCATCCGCCCCGGGGTCGGGGCTTGCGCGGGCGGCGGCGGCGCCTAGACTGGCGGCCACGGCGTCCCACCCGGCGACGCCTCGGTGCGCGGACAGCACGGGCGTGGAGCGGATGACCGGCCGGACCCGACGAGCGGTGACCTGCGCGATGGAGGGGGCATCACCGGCCGCGTCGGTCGCCGCCCCCGCGACCCGGTGATGGTGACGGTCGGCCGACGGGCCTACGACCTGATGTACCGGTTCGGCGCCCCGTGGGAGGGAGCCGAGCGGGTCGAGCTGCGCCGACTGGTCCGGGACGGCCGGTGCGCCCCGGATACTCTGCGGCGCCCGGGCATGCCCGCGGCTCGCGCCATCGACCTCGGCTGCGGGGCCGGGAGCGTGTCGGTCGAGCTGGCGGAGGCGGGATTCGAGGTGACCGGCGTCGACTTCTCGCCGGTCGCCCTGCGCAAGGCGCGTGCGGCAGCGGCGGCCCGTGGGATCGGCGAGGATCGCGTGCGCTTCGTGGAAGGCGACCTGACGGCCGGCGCGGTGCCCGGCGTCGAGGGACCGTTCGACCTGCTCGTGGACTACGGCACGCTGGACGACCTGCCGGACGTCGGGCGGCGTGCCCTGGCCTCCTCCGTGATCTCGCTCGCCCGCCCCGGCGCGCGCCTGTTCCTGTTCGCGTTCGCCGGCGATCCTGGGGATCTGCCGAGGTTCAGCTTCGGCGGCCCATCGCGAGCCTTCCCCGGGCTGCTGCCCGGGGAGGTCGAGCGCCTGTTCGAGCCTGCGTTCCGCGTGGAGATCCTGGAGGCGCCGACCCGGGCCCGCCACGTCGGGACCTGGCTCCTGGAGCGGAGGGGAGCACTCGATGCGTGACGGCATCTCGCCGGCTGGACGTAGGCCCCGGGGTCATCGGAGCGGCGGTCCCTCGCTTCCTGCTGGCCGTCCCGCCGGCGCCGTCAGCCGAGGATCTCGCGCAGGGCGCCGTCGAGGTCGGCCCAGAGGTCCTCGACATCCTCGATCCCCACCGACGCGCGGCACAGGGTGGGCCCGACGACCGCGGCGTCGCCGGCGTAGCGCGCTCGCCGCTCGATCAGCGACTCCACGCCGCCGAGGCTCGTCGCGTGGGTCCACAGGCGCAGCCGCGACAGGACCGCCTCGGTCTGCTCGACGGTGCCCGCGACCTCGAAGGAGAGCATCGGCCCCGGACCCTGCGGGAGCACCCGCGACGCGCGCTCGTGCTGCGGATCGTCCGGGAGGCCGGGGTAGTGGACCGCCGCGACGCCCGGATGCGCCACCAGGCGCCGGGCGATCTCGGCTGCGGACGCCTCGGCCCGATCGAGCCGGACGGCGAGCGTGCGGAGCCCGCGGAGCGCCAGGAACGCCTCGAGCGCGCCCGGGATCGAGCCGTGGTCGTGGCGATGCGTCGCCAGGAAGGCCGCGTGGGCGTCGTCCCTGCACACGGCCGCTCCGAGGAGCAGGTCCGAGTGCCCGCCGATCAGCTTTGTGGCGGAGTGCAGGACGATGTCGGCGCCCAGGTGGAGGGGGCGCTGTCGCAGCGGCGTGGCGAACGTCGCGTCCACGACGGTGATCGCGCCGCGCTCCCGTGCGCCGGCGGCGATGGCAGGGACGTCGGCCACGACGATGAGCGGGTTGGCGATCGACTCCACCCAGACCATGTCCGCGCCATCGGCCGCCGCGAGGACGGCCGCGGTGTCGTCCGCCTGCACCATCCTGACGTGCAGGCGGCCGCGCGCCTGCATGCGCTCGAAGACGTTCCGCACGCCGAAGTACGTCACGGACGAGAGCACGACCGTCCCGCCCGGCGGGACCAGGTCCGCGATCGCCGTGGCGGCCGCGAGGCCCGAGGCGAACGCGACGGCCCGCCCGCCGTCGAGCACGCCGAGCGCCTCCTCGAGGGCACCCCAGCCGACGTTCCCGTCGCGGCCGTACTCCAGGCTCGCGTCGTGGACGTAGGTCGAGCTCAGGCTGATCGAGGGGTTCATCGGGGCCCCGGCGGTCCGTACGGGCCGGCCGGCCTGCACGACGACCGTGTCGGCCGTCCAGTCCGGGTCCAGCGCGAGGTGCGGGGGGTACAGCGGGTCGGCCATCGATCGGTCCTCGTTCACGGCTCGTCGGGCCTTGCGCGTCGTCGGCGGGTGACCGGCGCGTCGGCAGACCGCATGATGACCGCCGGGACGACATCGGGCCAGCGCGTTCGTCGTCGCGGCTGCCGCGTGTACCATCCGGCCGATGAGTCCCGCCGGCGATCCTGCGCGGATCCCCGTCCTCCTCGACGTCGACACCGGGATCGACGACAGCCTGGCGCTCCTGTACGCCTGCGCGTCGCCCGAGGCCGACCTCGTCGCGGTGACCTGCACCGCGGGCAACGTGGACGCCCGGCAGGTGGCCGAGAACACGCGCGCGGTCCTCGAGCTCGCGGGCCGGCCCGACGTCGAGGTGGCGCTCGGCCGCGAGACCCCGCTCGCGCGTCCGCTGGTGACCACGCCGGAGACGCACGGGCCGCGGGGGATCGGGTACGCGACGCTGCCGCCGGCGCGGACGCCGCTCTCCGCGCGGCACGGGGCCGACGTGATCGCGGAGGAGGCCCGACGCCGCCCGGGCGCGTTGACCGTCGTGTGCGTCGCGCCGCTCACGAACCTCGCCCTCGCCGTCGAGCGCGAGCCGGACCTTCCCCTGCTCGTCGGCCAGCTCGTCGTCATGGGCGGCTCGTTCCGCACGCCGGGGAACACCGCGCCGACCACCGAGTGGAACGCGTCCGTGGACCCGGAGTCGGTCGCGGCGGCCTACGCGGCCTTCGGGGCGGCCGAGGTGCAGGCCGAGCGGACGGCGCGCGGCCTGCCGCCACGGCCCCTCGCGCTGGGCCTCGACGTGACCGAGCGGGCGAAGCTGGTCCCCGCGCATCTCGCGCGCCTGGCGGCCCGCGCGGGCTGCGGGCCGGACGGGACGCGGCCCGACGGCTCCGTGAACGCCGTCGTCCGTTACCTCGCGGATGCGCTGCGGTTCTACATGGAGTTCCACTCCCGGTACGACGGGTTCTACGGGGCGTTCGTCCACGATCCGTTCGCGCTCGCGGTGGCGCTCGACCCGACGCTCGTGCGGACCTCGCCGGTCCCGGCGGACGTGGAGCTCGCCGGGGCCCTCACGACCGGCGAGACGGTCGCCGACTGGCGGCGCACGTGGGGCCGGCCGGACACGCTCGACGTGGGCGTGGAGGCCGACGCGGCGGCCTTCTTCGACCGGTTCGTCGAGCGGGTGGGCGCGCTGGCGGCAGCCGTCGGCTGACCCGCGCGCTGCGGGTGGAGCCGCGGAGGCCGGGGTTCGCCGGCCGACAGGACCCGCCCGGCCGGCCGCCGCTTACGGGCTGTCGGAGCAGATCGTCGCGTGGCACACTCCCCGAGGGGAACGACGCGGCGACCCCACGAGCCGCCGCGCATGCCGGGGAGGTCTCGATGGAACGCTCGCTGGCCTGGATCCGCGGCCAGTTCGACACGCGCACGATCGTCCTCATGCCGATCGCGATGGCGATCAACATCGTCCTCGGCCAGACGGTCGCGGCGGCGCTCAAGATCCCCGTCTACTTCGACTCGATCGGCACGATCTTCGTGGGCGTCGTCGCCGGGCCGGTCCCCGGTCTCCTGACCGGCCTCCTCACGAACCTCATCTGGACGTATGTGCTGCCGGCGCCGTTCCGATCGGACTTCGCCGCGCCCTTCGCGATCGTCGCCGCGGAGATCGGCCTCATGGCCGGCATCTTCGGCTGGTTCGGGTGGTTCAGGAGCCGGCCGAACACCCCATGGCCGCGGCTGCTGGCCGGCGGCGCGGTCGTCCTCGTCATCGCGCTGGTCGTCTTCGTGTACGGGTTCATCCCGTTCTACGGCGGGACGTTCACGTTCTTCGGCGACGCCACGGACGTGAGCCCGATCTTCACGATCCTCGGGTGGGTCGTGGCGATCCTCCTCGTCGTCGCGGTGATCGCCCTGTTCGTGCTCCTCTTCGTGCGACGCGACCTCGGCGTCGTCTACGTCGTGATCGCCGGGGCGATCGTCGGCGTGATCTCCGCGATCATCTCCGCGCCGATCTCCGCGGTCGTCTTCGGCGGGGTCACCGGGGCCGGCACCGACCTCCTCGTCGCGGCGTTCCAGCAGGCGGGGTCCGACCTGATGACGGCCGTCCTCCAGCAGGGCCTGCTCTCCGACCCGATCGACAAGACGCTGACGTTCTTCGTCGTCTTCCTCCTGCTCCAGGCGCTGCCGCGACGCGTCGTCGCGCGCTTCCCGCAGGGCGAGCGGGCGATCGGGCTCGCCGACGATCAGGGCTGAGGAGACGCCCATCGGGCTGCTCGAGGCGGACGACGAGGCACTCGTCGCCCGCCTCGTCCCACCGACCCCCACGGCCTGGCATCGCCTGAATCCCACGACGAAGGCGGTCATCGCGACCGTCGAGTCCCTCGCGGCGTTCGTCCTCGGCGGGTACGTGGGTCCGCTCGCGATCATCGCGATCGTCCTCGCGTGCGCGGCGGTCGCCGGGGTGGCCGGCCGGCTCGTGAAGGTGTCGGCCCTCTTCACGCTGCCGATCGCGATCTCGGTCGTGCTCGTCAGCGTCTTCACCCGCGCCGGCACGACCGTCCTCTTCACCATCGGCCCGTTCGACGCGACCCTCGAGGGCGTGGAGTTCGCGGCCCAGACCGTGGTCCGGCTCTTCGCGATCTCCACGGCCATCAGCCTGTTCGGGATGACGACCGACCCGCGGGCGTTCGTGCTGGACCTCGAACGGCGCGGCCTGTCCCCGCGCTTCGCGTTCGTCGCGGCGGCGACGGTGGAGGCGGTCCCGGCGATGGCGGCGCGGGCGGCGACGATCGCGGCCGCCCAGCGGTCGCGCGGGCTCGACACGGAGGGGAGCGTCCTCGCCAGGGCGCGGGGGTTCCTGCCGCTCATCGTGCCCGTCGTCCTGTCCTCGCTCACGGAGGTCGAGGAGCGGAGCCTCGCGCTCGAGGTCCGCGCGTTCGGCCGACCAGGCAGGCGGCACCTCCTGTGGGCCCCGGGCGACCGGTCGTGGGAGCGGATCCTCCGCTGGGGCCTCGCCGTCGTGCTCGCCCTACTCGTCGTCGCCCGCGTGGCGGGCATCGTGCCCGGGACGGCCTGATCCGATGCTCGTGCTGCGCGGCGCCTCGTACCGGTACGCGGGATACGCGAAGCCCGCGGTCCACGACATCGACCTGACGCTGGCCGACGGGGAGATCGTCGGGCTCGTCGGCGCGAACGAGGCGGGCAAGTCCACGATCTGTCTCGTCGCCTCGGGCCTCGCGCCGGCGTCGATCGGGGGCGGGCTGACCGGCTCGCTGACGATCGACGGCGAGCCGATGGCGGGGCGACCGGTCCACGAGCTCGCGGCACGGGTGGCCGTCGGCTTCCAGGACCCGGCCACGCAGCGGTCGGGGATCGCGGCGACCGTCTTCGAGGAGGTCGCGCTCGGGCCGATGAACCTCGGCCTGCCCGCGGCGGAGACGATCGCGCGCGCGAGGGAGGCGCTCGGGCTGCTGCGGATCGGCGACCTCGCCGAACGTGACCCGTCGCGGCTGTCGGGTGGGCAGGGCCAGCTCGTGGCGATCGCGTCGCTGCTCGCGATGCGGCCGCGGCACGTCGTCCTCGACGAGCCGACCGCGCAGCTCGATCCGGAGGGGACGCGGCTCGTGGCGGAGGCGCTCCGGTCGCTGGCGGGGACGGGGACGGCCCTGCTCGTGGCGGAGCAGAAGACCGACCTGCTCGACACCCTCTGCGGGCGGGTGATGGTCGTGTCCGACGGGCGGATCGTGGCGGACGGCCCGACGGCCGAGGTGCTCGGCGACGAGCGCCTGGAGGGGTGGGGGGTCGAGCCGCCGTCGCGGGTGCGACTCGCGCGGCTGGTGCAGGCGCGGGGCCTGGACCCGGCCCTGGTCGAGGCCGGCGCATGAGCGGCGCCGCGACCCGCCCCATCGGCCGCGAGCCGGCGATCCGCGTCCGCGGTCTCGTGCACGTCTTCCCGGAGGGCACGCGCGCGCTCGACGGCGTCGACCTCGACATCGCGACCGGTGAAGCCGTGGCGATCGTCGGCCAGAACGGCAGCGGGAAGTCGACGCTCGTCCGCCACCTCAACGGCCTCCTCCGCCCGACCGAGGGGACGGTCGAGGTCCTCGGCGAGCCCGCGGATCGGCTGCGCGTGGCCGCCCTGGCCGCTCGCGTCGGGCTGGTCTTCCAGGACCCGGATCGCCAGATCTTCGCGCGTCGCGTCCGACCCGAGGTCGCGTTCGGGCCCTCGAACCTCGGCATCAGGGGCAAGGACCTCGACGCGGCGGTGGACGAGGCGCTCGCGGCCGTCGGCCTCTCCGATCAGGCCGGCGCGAACCCGTACGACCTCGGCTACTCGCGACGCAAGCTCCTCTCGATCGCATCCGTCCTCGCGATGCGGACCCCGATCGTCGTCCTCGACGAGCCGACGACCGGACAGGACCTTCGCGGCATCGCCCGCGTCCAGGCGATCGTCGCGTCCCTCGCGGCCGACGGCCGGACGGTCATCGCGATCAGCCACGACATGCGGTTCGTCGCGGAGACCTTCGGCCGGGTCGTGGTGATGCGCGCAGGGCGCGTGGTGCTCGAAGGGACGCCGGCGGCCGCCTTCGGCGAGCCGGCCTGGCCGGTGCTCACGTCGACCTACCTGGAGCCGCCGCTCGCCGCGCGGGCGGGCGCGCGACTCGGCCTCGGAGCGACCCCGACGGAGTCGGCGTTCGTGGAGGCGCTCGCGGCGGGCCGGAGCTGAAGGCGGCCGGGCGGGCCCGGGCGCGGCCGGTCCAGCGGATGCGGTTCACGGGACGACCGCGAGCGCGACCTCGGCGACGGCACCGTCCACGATCCACCATGCTCGAAGCGAAGGGCCTCCCGTCGCCGGGTCCGCCTCGGAGGCTGCGAGCGAGACGATGAGGTGCAGCGCGTCAGGGTAGAAGGCCTGGCGGACGTCGGTCGGCGAGGGTCGTGCCGGGGATGCGACATGGCTGTGGACGATCGCCCAGAGAGCCTCGTCCCGCTCGTCGACCTCCACGCTGACCCGCACCAGGTCGGTCGGATCCACCTCGAAGGCGTACGGCGACGCGACCGCGTTCCGGGTGTGGACCCACCGGAGCGCCCGGCCCCCGGCGGCCGGCGGATCGCTCCCGACGACCAGGCCGCACATCTCCTCGGGCACGGCGGCGCGGGCGGCGGCGACGATCGCGTCGCGCAGCGTGGTGGGGATCGCGACGGGCGGTGCGGCGCGCGTGCCGGGGGGCGTCGGACCTGCGGCGGACGAGGGGTCCATGCCGGGGCAGGGTCGCCTACCGGCGGTCCGGGCCCGCCGGCCAGGGCAGGTCGAAGGTGCCGGCCGTCGCGGGCGCGGCCGTGGGCGCCGTCGTGGGCGCGGCCGTCGCGGGCGCCGTCGTGGGCGCTGCCGTCGCGGGCGCGGACTCGGGCGTGGCGAGGGACCGCGCCACGTCGCCGCAGGCCGGGCACGCGGGGTCGCGTCGGAGCATCAGCTCCTCGAAGGTCGTCTCGAGCGCGTCGAAGAGCAGCAGTCGGCCGACCAGCGGCTGGCCGATCCCGAGCAGCAGCTTCAGCGTCTCGTTCGCCTGGAGCAGCCCCATGATCCCCGGCACGACGCCCAGGACGCCGGCCACGGAGCACGGCGGCGCCAGCTCGGGCGGCGGCGGGCTCGGGTACAGGCAGCGGTAGCAGGGGCCGTCGGCGGCGTCGAAGACGGTGAGCTGACCCTCGAAGCGATACACGCTCGCATGGACGACCGGGATCCCGAGCCGGACCGCGGCATCGTTCACGATGTACCGCGTCTCGAAGGAGTCGGTGCCGTCGATGACGACGTCGTAGTCCGCGATGAGCGCGGCGACGTTCCCCGGCCCGAGCATCTCGTCGTGCGCGATCACCCGGACCTCCGGGTTGAGCGCGCCGATCGTCGCGCGGGCCGATTCGACCTTCGGCAGCCCGACGCGGTCGGTCGTGTGCAGCACCTGCCGCTGGAGGTTGGAGACGTCCACGACGTCGAAGTCCACGATCCCCAGCGTGCCGACACCTGCAGCGGCGAGGTAGAGCGCGGCGGGCGACCCGAGGCCGCCGGCGCCGACGAGCAGGACCCGGGCGTCGAGGAGCCGCGCCTGGCCCTCGGGGCCCACCTCCGGCATGAGCAGATGCCGGCTGTACCGTCGCGACTGCTCGGCGGTGAGCCGGGACCCGGCGGGCGCCTCCCACGCGAGCCCGCTCGCGCGCCACGCCTCGGTGCCGCCGGCGATGCTCCGGACGTCGTCGCAGCCGAGGGCCTGAAGATAGCGGGCGGCCTGGAGCGACCGGATGCCGTGCGCGCAGTAGACGAGGACGGGGACCGCGGGGTCGGGGATCGCGTCGTGGGCGCGGGTGGGCAGGCTGCCGAGAGGCACGTGGACCGCGCCGGGGATGCGCCCGGCGTCCCACTCCCGCGGCTCCCGGACGTCGAGGAGCACCGCCCGCGCGTCCGACGCGGCGAGCGCGTCCGCCTCGGCGGGAGTGATCTCGCGGGCCGTCAGCCCTCTCCCGTCGGCGAGGTCGAGGACGCGGTCTCGCCCTCCGCGAGCGCGTGCTCGAGCGTGTCCAGCGAGAGCAGCGCGCACTTCAGCCGCGCGGGGCTGATCTCGATGCCCAGGAGGTCCAGGACGTCGTCCGAGGTGAGCCGGGCTGCCTCGTCGAGCGTCTTCCCGCGCAGCTCGTCCGTCAGCAGCGACGCCGACGCCTGGCTGATCGCGCAGCCGCGCCCCGTGAACGCGACGTCCGCGATCCGGCCGTCGCGCACGGCCAGCATCATCGTGATCCGGTCGCCGCACAGCGGGTTGGCGCCCTCCCAGCGCAGGTCCGGCGCCTCGATGACGCCGAAGTTGTGCGGGTGGCGGTAGTGCTCGAGGATGTAATCGCGGTAGAGGTCGTCCACGGGGAGTCAGTCTATCGCCGCTGGCCTAGGCGCCGAAGATGCGGGCGACCTCGCCGAGCCCGGCGACGAGCGCGTCGATGTCCTCGCGGGTGCTGTACACGTTGAAGCTCGCGCGGGCGGTCGCCGCGAGGTCGAGCCGCTCGTGGAGCGGCATCGTGCAGTGGTGGCCCGCCCGGACGCAGACGCCGGAGCGGTCGAGGACCTGCGCGACGTCGTGCGGGTGGACGCCGTCGATGTTGAAGGGCACGACGCCGCTGCGCTGCTCGGCGGGCGGGCCGTAGAGGGTGATGCCGGGCACCCCGGCGAGCCGGTCGAGCGCGTACCGGGTGAGGTCCGCCTCGTGCGCGCGGACCCGCTCCATCCCGATCGCCATCAGGTACTCGGCGGCCGCCCCGAGCCCGACGGCGGCGGCGACGTCGGGCGTCCCCGCCTCGAACTTCCACGGGATCTCGTTGAACTCGCTGCGGCGCAGGTGCACCTCGCGGATCATCTCGCCGCCGGCGAGGAACGGGGGCATCGCCTCCAGCAGCTCCCGGCGGGCCCACAGCGCGCCGGAGCCCATCGGCGCGAGGACCTTGTGCCCGGAGAAGACGTAGAAGTCGCAGCCGAGGTCCGCGACGTCCACCGGGAGGTGCGGCACGGCCTGGGCGCCATCGACGAGGACGAGCGCTCCCGCGGCGTGCGCCATCTCGACCATCTCGCGCACCGGGGTGATGGTCCCGAGCGTGTTCGAGACGTGCGTGAAGGCGACGAGCTTCGGGCGGAGGCGCAGGAGCACCTCGAAGACGTCGAGCCGGAGGATCCCGTCGTCCGTGATCGGGATGAACTCCAGGTCGCCGTCCACGTCCTGGACGAGCAGCTGCCAGGGGACGAGGTTCGCGTGGTGCTCCATCTCCGTGAGCACGATCGCGTCGCCGCGACCCACGTTCCGGCGGCCCCAGCTGTATGCGACGAGGTTGA
>JALOOH010000197.1 GCA_025454515.1 Chloroflexota bacterium | reverse complement strand
GTAGGCTGACCCGCACGTAGCGCACGCCGCGCCACTCCACGCAGCGAGTCGCCTGCCCCCGTGATCCGGATCATCCGCATCCTCGGCGCCGGGCTCGGCGCCATCTTCGGCCTCGCCCTCCTCACGCCGCAGCTCTTCGCCGACCGTGAGTACGGCGGCGCGCTCGTGGCTGCCTGGGTCGTGGCCTGGGCGGTCACCGGGTTCGCGGTCCTCCCGTACGTGACGATCGTCCCCGCGACCTGGCTCGTGCGCGAGGTGCAGCGTCTCTCGACCGCCGAGTTCGTCGCCGCCATCGGCGGCCTCCTCATCGGCCTCCTCATGGGCCTGCTCCTCGGCGTCCCGCTCTCGGCGTTGCCCGACCCGTTCGGCATCTGGGTCCCGCTCGGCGTCTCGATCATCCTCGGGCTCGGGATGATGGGGCTCACGGTCGCCAAGAGGGACGACCTCATCGCCGCCGCCGAGGCGATCGGAGTCATCAGGCGCCCGGCCCCGCCCGACGGCGGCGGGTCCGCAGGGCCGCGGATCGTGGTGGACACGAGCGCCGTCATCGACGGACGGGTCGCCGACATCGTGGACGCCGGCTTCCTCTACGGCCGGCTCGTCATCTCCCGCGCCGTCCTCGACGAGATCCAGCGGATCGCGGACAGCTCCGACACACTCCGGCGCAACCGCGGCCGGCGGGGCCTCGAGATCCTCGCTCGACTGCAGAAGGACGAGCGAGCCTCCGTCGAGATCGTGGACGACGCGAACCCGTCGATCGCGGAGGTCGACCAGAAGCTCGTCGCGCTCGCGTCCTCCCTGGACCGGCTGATCCTCACGAACGACTTCAACCTCAATCGCGTCGCGGAGCTGCAGGGCGTCCGGGTGCTCAACGTCAACGGCCTGGCGAACGCCGTGAAGCCCGCCCTCCTGCCGGGCGAGGTGCTTCGCGTCCGGGTCATCCAGGAGGGCAAGGAGGCCGGGCAGGGGGTCGGGTTCCTCGACGACGGCACGATGATCGTCGTGGAGGGGGGCGCCCGGCTCATCGAGCGGGACGTGGACGTCACGGTCACCAGGGTCCTCCAGACCGTGGCGGGACGGATGATCTTCTCGCAGCCCCGTGTCGACTGACGCCGCCGAGGAAGCGGTCCCCGGCGTCGACGCGATCGTCGTCGCCGCCGGCGCGAGCGCGCGCATGGCCGGCGGCGACAAGCTCGCCGTGTCGGTCGGAGGGCGGCCGCTGCTCGCGTGGACGCTCGCGGCGCTCGCCGCGGCGCCGTGCGTCGAGCGCGTCGTGCTCGTCGCCCCGCCCGAGCGCGTCGCGTGGCTCGCGGACGGCGGATGGCTCCCGCCGGCGGTCGTCGCGACCGTGGACGGAGGAGCCCGGCGGCACGAATCCGTCGCCTCCGGCCTCGCGGCTCTCCGGGCCCTCGACGCGGCCGGCGTCGCGCCGTCGGCGACGGTCGAGGCGGATCGCCCGGCCGCGCGTCGCGGCGGCGCCGCCGATCCGGACCGTGTCGTGCTCGTCCACGATGGCGCCCGCCCCATCGTGCCCCCGGATCTCGTGACCCGCGTCGCGGCGGCGGCCTTCCAGCATGGCGCGGCGATCCCGGTGACGCCGGTGGTCGAGACGCTCAAGCGGGTCGAGGGCGACGTCGTCACGGGGACCGTGGACCGATCCGGCCTCGGAGCATCGCAGACGCCGCAGGGCTTCCGGCGGTCCGTGCTCGCCGCGGCGTTCGGCCGGTTCCCGCCGGACGGCCCGGAGACCTGGACGGACGAGGCCGCGCTGCTCGAGGCGTGTAGCATGACCGTCCACGCCGTCCCCGGAGACCCGACGAACCTGAAAGTGACGTACCCCGACGACCTCGCGCGCGCCGCCGCGCACCTGCCCATGGGCGAGACGACCCTCCCGATCGCTGCCGCCTTCGCCGCCGGGGCGGTCGAGAGGCCCGTGCGTGTCGGCTTCGGCGAGGACCTGCACCCCTTCGGCCCCGGCGAGCCGCTCGTGCTCGGAGGGATCGCCTTCCCCGGCGCGCCGCGGCTCCACGGCCACTCCGACGGCGACGTCGTGCTCCATGCCGTGGCGGACGCCCTGCTCGGGGCCGCCGCGCTGGGCGACCTCGGCCGGGTCGCGCCGGCCGGCCCCGAGACGCCTCGCGGGGTGGACAGCCGGTCGCTCCTCGAGCGGGCACTCGGCCTCGTCCGCGCAGCCGGCTGGACGCCGTCGTCGATCGACCTGACGATCGCGGGCGCACGGCCGCGCCTCGGAGCGCGGCTTCCCCAGATGGCCGACGCGATCTCCGCCGCGCTCGGGATCCCGGCCGAGCGCGTGAGCGTCAAGGCCTCCACCGGCAACCTCGTCGGGCCGGAGGGCTCCGGACGCGCGATCGGGGCTCGCGCCGTCGCCGTCCTCGTCCCTGCCACCTCGGAGCCCCGACCGTGAATCCCCGGTTCCTCGACACGCTCTCCGGCGAGCGGCGGCCCTTCGTGCCGCTCGACCCGGCGAACGTCCGCGTGTACAGCTGCGGTCCCACCGTGTACGGCCCCGCCCACGTCGGGAACTTCCGGTCGTTCCTCTTCGCGGACCTGCTCGTCCGGTACCTGCGGTACCTGGGGTATCCGGTGACGTGGGTGATGAACATCACCGACGTGGACGACAAGATCATCCGGGGAGCGCGGGCGGACGGATCGACGATCGCCGAGGTCGCCGAACGCTGGACCGCGCGCTTCCTCGATGACGCCGCGACCCTGCGGATGACCGTGCCGGACGTGCTGCCGCGCGCGACCGGGCACATCCCGGAGATGGCCTCGCTCATCGCGACGCTCCTCGATCGAGGGCATGCGTACCGCACCGAGGACGGCTCGGTCTTCTTCCGGATCGCCTCGTGGCCGGCGTACGGGAGGCTCGCGCACCTCGACCCGGCCGAGATGCGGGTGGGGGAGCGGGTCGAATCGGACGAGTACGCGAAGGACGACGTGCGCGACTTCGCGCTCTGGAAGGGCCCGAAGGCGGACGAGCCGTCGTGGGACTCCGCGATCGGCCCGGGTCGGCCCGGCTGGCACATCGAGTGCTCCGCGATGAGCATGAGCTACCTGGGTCCGTCGTTCGACATCCACACGGGCGGGGTCGATCTCGTCTTCCCGCATCACGAGGACGAGATGGCGCAGAGCGAGGCCGCGACCGGCGAGCCGTTCGTCGCGACCTGGCTGCACTGCGCGCACCTCCAGATGGGCGGCGAGAAGATGGCGAAGTCCACGGGCAACATCGCCCGCGTTGCCGACCTCGTCGCCTTGGGCGTCTCCCCACGGGCGCTGCGCTACGCCCTCCTGGCCGCCCACTACCGGATGAGCCTGTCGTTCAGCGAGGATTCGCTCCAGGCGGCCAACTCCGCGGTGGAGCGGCTCGACGCGCTGTGGTCGTCCCTGGCGGCGTACCGCTCGGACGGACCGGACGATCCGACGCTCGACACGCTCCTCGACACCGCACGGGCAGGGTTCGAGGCGGGGCTGGACGACGACCTGAACGCGTCGCCCGCGTTCGCCGCCGTGTTCGAGCTCGTCCGCGAGGTGAACCGCCGCATCGCGGCACGGGCCATCTCGACGGCCGATGCGGCCCGGATCCGCGCGTTCCTCGAGGACATCGACCGCGTGCTCGCGCTCCTGCCGGACGAGGAGGCCCTCGAGCCCGACCTCCTCGCGATGATCGAGGCGCGCGTGGCCGCACGCGCGGCGCGGGACTGGGCGGAGAGCGATCGACTGCGGGCGGAGCTCCTCGACCGCGGCGTGGCGGTCGAGGACACGCGCGACGGACAGCGCTGGCGGCGCGTGGAGACCGCCCGTGGCTGACCGTCCGCGGCGCACGCCAAGAGACCCCGGGGGATCGCGCGAGCCGAAGGGCCGGGGTCGCGGCCCCGCGCCGGACGGCCGCAGGCCCGGCTCCACGGGTCCGGGCCCTGGCACGGGCCCGAGCCGTCGTCCGGCGGGCCCGGGCGACCACGACCGCCGAGGCCCGGGCCACGGCCGCGACCTGCCCGCGCCGGGTCGGGGCGACCCGTCCTCGGGCCCGCCCCGTCGCGGGACGGGGTTCGGGCCTGC
>JALOOH010000196.1 GCA_025454515.1 Chloroflexota bacterium | reverse complement strand
CCGCCAGCCGGCGATCGTGACGGCACGGCTGCAGCCGACGGCGGCGCCGAGCAGCTCGGCGAGATCCGCGATCGGTGCGAAGCCCTCGGCCGACCCTGCCCCACGGCCGCCCGAAACGACGACCTTCGCGTCCGCGAGCGAGACGCCGCCGGTCGGCGCGGGCACCGTGCCCACGACCCGGACGGCGAGGTCGGCGTCGTCGAGTGCCGGCGTGAAGGCCTCCACGGCCGCCGCGCCGCCCGTCTCGACCGCCGTGATCGCGTGCGGCGCGACCGTGAGCATCGCCCGGTCGGCGTGGACCGCGGCATCCTCGAGGAGGCTGCCGCCCCACCGGACGCGGGTGACCGTGACCGCGCCATCCGCGCCACCCGTCCCGCCCGCGCCGCCGCCCGCCCCGGCCGCGATGCAGTTCGCCGCGAACGGGAGGCCCGCGCGCGCCGCCGCCCGCGCCATGACGGTGTTCCCGGTCTCGGTGCCCGGCCCGAGGACGATCCCGGCGCCGAGCGCCGTCGCCAGGTCGTCGAGGATCCGGGCCCACGCGTCGGGCGCGATGACCCTGCCCGGTCCGGCCGAGCCCGCTCCCGCGCCGAGCACGGGGTGTCGCGCGACGTGCACCTGCGTGGCGCCCCACTCGCCGAGGCCGGCCGCGGCCGCCTCGTCGCCGATGACGAGGGCGTGCACGGGGCCGCCGGCGGCGAGCTCGCGGCCGAGCGTCAGCGCCTGGAGCGAGACCTTGTCGGCCGCGCCGTCGGCGGTGGTCAGGAAGACGAGGACGGTCGCCATCACACGAGCCCCACGCTCTGCAGGAGGGCGACCACGGCCGGTGCCGCGTCCGGGCCGTGGCCGAGGACCTGCGCCTCCTTCGCCGCCGCCTGGGGGACGACGAGGCGGATCATCTCGAGCCGCTGTGCCGGGCGCGCCGGCGTTGACGCGGCGACGGGCTTGCTCTTGGCCCGCAGCCGACCGGGCACCGACGGGTACCGCGGCAGGTTGATCCCCTCGAGCACACCGACGATCGCCGGCGTGCGGAGTTCGTACACGTCGCGGCCCCCGCCGGCCTCCTGCTCGCAGCGGGCAGTGCCGTCCGCGACCGTCAGGCCCTTGATGCCGGTCACGACCGACCGGCCCAGCGCGCGCCCGATCCGGACGCCCACCTGGTACCCGCCCGAGTCGGCCGCCTCGTTGCCGAGGAGGACGATGTCGAACGGGCCGCTCTCCGCCTCGTCCGCCCGGATGGCGTCGACGACGGCCGCCGCGGTGGACTCGCCGTCCCACTCCTCGCCGTCGGTCACGAGGTGGATGGCGCGCGAGACGCCCAGCGCCATCGCGTCGCGCAGCTGGTCGAGCGCCTCGGCCGGGCCCAGCGTGAGCACCACCGACTCGCCCCCGTGCGCCTCGATGAGGCGGACGGCCTCCTCGACGGCGCACTCCTCGTGCGGCCCCACCGTGAACCCGACGTACTTCGTGTCGATCGCCCGGGCCTCGTCGGTGAGGGTGATCCTCCCGGCGACCTCCGGCACGCGCTTGATGCAGACGAGGACGCGCATCGTCTCAGCCCCGGATCCGGAGGTTCTCGGGGTCGAACGGCGCCCGCGCGCCGACGACCGAGACCGTCACGGGGTACAGCTCCTGGAAGTACTCGACGGCCAGCCGGCTCCCCTCGACCGCGAGGTCGGACGGCAGGTAGGCGAGCAGGATGTGCTTCCCGAGCGACGGCCCGGCGCCGGCGGACGTCGCGTACGACCGGCGGCCCTTCGCGTCCGTGATCGGCGTGCCGTCGGGCGTCACGATCGGCTGGCGGCCGAGCATGTAGCGCCTCTCGCCGCTCTTCGACGCGTGGTCGTCCACCGTGAGGGTGCAGAGCCTCGCGACGGGCGCCTCGGCCATCGCGGCGACGACCGCCGCCCTGCCGATGAAGTCGGCGTCCTTCACCTTCGCAGGGGCCATGTCGGCCTCGACGACCGTGTAGTCGAGGTCCAGCTCGGCGCCGAACAGCCGGTAGGCCTTCTCGAGCCGCCCGGTCGTCCCGTAGACGCCCATGCCGCAGGCGGTCAGGCCGTGCGGCCGGCCGGCCTCCCACAGCGTCTCCCAGAGCCGGCGGCCCTGCTCGATCGGGACGTAGAGCTCCCACCCGAGGTCGCCGACGTAGCTGATCCTCGAGGCGAGGACGAGCTGGGAGCCGATCTCCACCGTCCGGGAGGTGCCGAACCGGAAGCCCTCGTTGGACATGTCCGCGCGGGCGACCGACCCCACGATGTCCCGCGCCCGCGGACCCCAGACGCCGATCGTCGTGAACGCGGTCGTCTGGTCCACCAGGGCGGCATCCGGCGCGAGGTTGTCGCGGAACCACTTGAGGTCGGCCATCCCGTGCGCCGCGCCGGTGACCACGCGGAAGACGTCCTTCGCCAGCCGCATGATCGTCAGGTCGCTCTTGAAGCCGCCGGTCTCGGCCAGGACGGGCGTGTACACCACGCGCCCGGCCGCGACGTCCATCTGGCGCATGGCGACCCGCTGGACGGACGCGAGCGCTCCCGGACCGACGATGTCGAACATCGCGAACGACGAGAGGTCGAAGATGCCCGCGGCCTCGCGCATGGCGAGGTGCTCGCCGTTGATGATCGGCGACCACCAGCGGGCGTCCCACTCGTTGGGGCGCGTCTGCACGCCGTACCGCTCGACGAGGCCGGCGTTGCTGTTGAACCACTGGGTCCGCTCCCAGCCGGAGAGCTCGAAGAGCTCCGCGTCGTGCTCCACGTGCCACTCGTGCATCGGCGAGCGGCGGAGCGGCCGGTCGGAGAGGTACTGCTCGGCCGGGTGGACGATGCCGTATGTCTTGGGGAACGCCTCGAACGCGCGGCGGTTCGTGTGCTGGCGCGTCTTCTGGTGGGCATGGAAGCGGCTGATGTCCGACTGGTTGCAGTCGATCGACGGCTCCCCGTGGACCATCCACTCGGCGATGCACCGGCCGACCGCCGGGCCCTCCTTCACCCAGACGGCGGCCGCGGACCAGAGGCCCTGCACCTCGGGCGTCTCGCCCAGGAGCGGCATCCCGTCGGGCGTCAGCGCGATGAGGCCGTTGATCGCGTACTTCACGCCGACCTTCTCGTCCCCGACGATCTCGGGCATCAGATCGAGCGCGTCCTCCATCTGGGGGTCGAAGTCGTCGGGGGTGAACGGCATCTCGGTCGGGGAGAGGACCGCGTCCTCGATCGACGGGATCGTCTCCGGGTCGTGGAGGATCGAGCGGTGGGCATACGAGCCGATCTCCAGGCCGATCCCGTCCTGGCGCTCGTACATGAGCACGTCCATGTCGCGGACGATCGGGAACGCGATCGCCGAGGTGGTCGTCTCGAACCGCGGCACCGGCCCGACGTCGATCATCTGGTGGACGACCGGCGCGAGCGGCAGGTGGGAGCCCGCCATCTCGCCCAGGAGCGGCGCCCAGACGCCGCATGCGATCACCACGTACTCGGCCTCGACCGTGCCGCGCGTCGTCGTGACGGACCGGATGCGGCCGTCCTCGACGCCCATCGCGGTGACCTCGGTGTTCGCGAAGACCGTGAGGGCGCCCATCGCCTCGGCCTTCTCGCGGCAGAGCGTCCCGAACTGGAGCGAGTCGCAGACCCCGACGCCGGGCGTGTAGAACCCGCCGACGAGGATCTCCTCGTTGATGAACGGGACCATCTCCTTGATCTCGGCGGGAGTGACGAGGCGCGACTCGATGTCCCAGTTGATCGACGAGTCCATCTTCCGGCGGAGCTCGTTCATCCGCGTCTCCGAGCGGGCGACCTCGATCCCGCCGCACTCGGTGTAGACGCCCCATTCGCGGTACTGGCGCGCGCTCTCGAGCGTCAGCTCCGCCATCTCCTTGTTGTGAGGTGGTAGGCGATGCTGTTGCCGACGATCCCGGCGCCGATGATCACGACCTTCGCGCTGGTCGGGAAGCTGGCCATCTGCTGCTCCTGTGTCGATGACTGACGCGGGCGACCCGCCCGTGGACCGGGATCCGGACGCCGGGGCGCCGACCCTCCGCCGGCACGCCCGGCTCGCTCGGTCCCCGGATGGGCGCGACGACCGCGCGGTCTCCCTCGCGCGTCGCCCTGCCCCGCGATGCTAACTGTTGACAATCGAGCATGTCAACGTCACGCTGGGGCCACGCCATGCGGCACCGCGCCGTGTGCCACCCCGGCGTGCAGGTCGCGCGGGCGGGGGCGCCGAGGCGTGCCGAGGGCCGGACACGACGGGTCCGGCCGCCCGCGGAGGCTCGATGACCGCTCTCACACACAAGCAGCTCTG
>JALOOH010000195.1 GCA_025454515.1 Chloroflexota bacterium | reverse complement strand
GGGTGGTGCCGCGCGCCGCTGTCCTACGGTGCGATGAGCTGCACCTCGACCGCCGAGAGCGTGGACTTGCTCGCAGAGCTCGGCTGCGAGATGCTGTCGTTGCAGCGCAGCTCGACGGGTCCGTCGGTCGCGAACGTGTGGACGGCCTGGAGCGTCAGCTGCGTCCTCCCGCCGAGGAGGCCGACCGCGGTGAGGACCCCCGTCCCCGGCAGGGTCGTGGCCCCGGCCTTGAGGAAGCAGGAGGCGGCGAACCCAGCGTCGGCCGGGAAGGTTCCGTCGACCGTCACGACGGCCGTGAGAAGGTACGTCCCGGCCAGCAGGTCCATCGTTCCGAGCACGTCGCCCGTGACGACGCTGTCGAGCGGACCGAACGGCGGGAACGCGGCATAGGCCGCCCGTGCGGCCCCTGGCGCGCCGGTCGGGCCGGTCGGGCCGGTGGGCCCCGTCGGTCCAGTGGCGCCCGTGGCGCCGGTGGGGCCGGGGACGCCGGCGGTGCTCCAGTTGACGAGCCTTCCCCCACCGGGGAGCTTGCACTGGGCGGCGTCGCTCATCCGGACGTTGCCGTAGGCGTCGTAGCACGCGTAGAGCGTCGCCGGATTCGACGCCGCGAACGTGCCACCCGCCGCGACTACGATGAGCGCGAACGCGCCGACCCCCACGGCGAGCGCGCGGATGCGTGGACGGAGCGCAGGCATCCAGATCCCTCCCTCACCACGGGGCGCCGCGACGAGGCTGCCTCGAGCCCCCATGACACGCCAAGCGTGCGCGGTCGGTCGGCCTGGAGTCAATGGGAGACCGCGCGGCGGCGCTGCCGATGGGCCGCCGTGCCGTGTCCGCCTACAGCGCGGGCAGCGTCTGGTCCGGCCCGAGCGCTGCGGTGAACAGGTCGCCGCGGGCCGCCACGCGTTCGAGGATCGTGGCGATCGTCCAGCGGTCCGGCCGCAGGGCAGGGTCGTCGAGCTCGTCCCACCCGATGGGCGCGGAGACCGGCAGTCCCGGGGCGGGACGGGGCGAGTACACGGAGACCACCGTCCGGTTCCCCCAGTTCTGGGTGTAGTCCAGGCGCGCGCGGCCGTCGCGGCGGTCCTTCGACCACTCCCAGCTCACGAGCTCCGGGACGGCCGCCCCCACCGCGCGTGAGACGCGCTCGACCCAGTCGCGCGTCTCTTCATACGTGTACCCGGGCCGCAGCGGCACGACGATCTGGATGCCCCGCTTGCCCGACACCTTCGGAGCGCCGGCGACGCCGAGGTGCTCGAACGCCCGTCGGTAGAGCCGGGCCAGCACGAGCGTCTCCTCCCACGACGTCGCCGGGCCCGGGTCGATGTCCACGAGCGCCCACCGGGGCTCGCCCGGGCGGGAGACGCGCGACGTCCACGGGTGGATCTCGACCGCGCCCATGGTGCCGAGCCACGCGAGCGTCGCCGCGGCGTCGGCGAGCGCATACACGTGCGGCTGCCGGTCCGGCGGGTCTGGCTCGCGCCAGCGCGTGACCCAGCGGGGCGCGCTGCGGCCGATGTCCCGCTGCCAGAACGGGGTCCCGTCGATCCCCTGCGGGAACCGCACGACGTTGAGCGCCCGGCCCGCGAGGTGCGGGAGCATGACCGGCGCGATGACCGCGAGGTACCGGACGAGGTCGCGCTTGGTGACCGGCGGCACGTCGGGCGTGTCCGGGCGGCGGCCACGCCGAACGCCGGGCCCGCCGTCGAGCCCGTCGGGTCCGTCGCGGAGCGGGGCGTGATCGCCCGCAGCCCGGCCCGGTGCGAGCACGCGGTCCAGGCTCGTGAGGGTCAGCGTCCTGCCGCCGATCGACCAGGCGCCACCGCGTGCCGGCAGGGCGTCGAGCGCCGCGATCTCGTCGGCCGTCGGGCCCGCGAACGCAGGGCCGGCGACATCGGCATCGCGCTCGCGCGACGCGCGCCGCCGAGGGGCGGCGGGACCGGGGCTCACGAGGTCGCCGACGGCCCCGGTGCCGGCCGCGACCTGGCGCTCGACCGACCCGGGGTCTGCCTCCGGCGCATCGCCGGCGTAGGACGCGTGGCGCACGAGGCCGGCCCGCGTCCAGCCGCCGATCGTCGCGCGGATCACCAGCGCGGGATCCGCCCAGACGGCTCCCGGCGTCGCCTGCAGGTCGGCGGGCGCGACGTCGAACGGATGGCGCGGCCGGGCACGCGCGTCGAGATCGGCCCCGAGCCGCCGCCGTGTCGCCTCGTCCAGCCCGCTGCCGACGCGTCCGGCGTACCGCAGACGCCCCTCCTCCCGGACGCCGACGACGAGCGCACCGAGGTCGCGGTGGCTCCCCTGCCCCCGGACGTACCCGCCGACGACGAGATCCTCGGTCGGCCGGACCTTGATCTTCAGCCACGCGTTCGACCGGCGGCCGGGCGTGTAGCGGCTCCGGCGATGCTTGGCCATCGCCCCCTCGAGGCCCTGCGCGGCCACGGCCGCATAGAACGCCACCCCCTCCCGCGCGATGTGCGGCGCGAACGCGACCCTCGAGTCATCACGCAGCACGAGGCGGAGGATCTCGCGCCGGTCCTCCAGCGCGACGTCGAGGTACGAGCGTCCCGCGCACCACGGCAGGTCGAACGCGATGAACCGCAGCGTGCCGCGTGGCGGGAGCGCGCGCTCCCCCGGGCTCACCCCGGACCGGCCCGCGGCGGTCGGGTCCGCGTCGGACCGGCCCGGCCGGCCGGCATCGCGTGCCCGGAGGAGCTCGAAGTCCGGCTTCCCGTCCTCCCCGAGCGCGACGACCTCGCCGTCCACGATCGCCTCCGGCGCCGCCAGCCACACGGGGTCGCCGAGCAGCTCCGGGAAGTACGCCCCCGCATCGTGGCCGTTGCGGGTCCGCAGCGAGACGCGACCGCCGGCGACGATCGCCTGCACGCGGTACCCGTCCCACTTCGGCTCGAACAGCCAGTCGGGGTCGTTGAAGGCGGCGGTCGCGGGCGTGGCGAGCATCGGTTCGAGGAACGCGGGCTGTGCTGCGGGCTGCGATCCGGGCGGGTCGAGCGTGGCGAGCGGCGCGGGCGGAGGCGCGTCGGCGAGAGGGGCGACGCCGGCGGCGACCTCCTCGTTCGTGCGTCCCGTCTTGACCGAGGCCGGGTGGTCGGCCGGGTCCCAGCCCTCGACCGCGTCCGGCCCACTCTTCGTCACGAGGAGCCACTCCTGGCCGGCGCGCTCGTCGCGGCGGCCGGCGTCCCCTCCCCGGCCCCCGGTGCGGACGAGCGTCCAGCGCCCGGTGAGCTTCTCGCCCCACAGGCGGAGCTTCAGCTCGCCGCGCGCGAGCGCGTCGGCCGGGTCCCACGTCTCCTCCGCCTGGAACGTGCCCCAGTCCCAGCAGATCGAGTCGCCGGCACCGTACTCGCCGGCCGGGATCACGCCCTCGAAGTCCAGGTACTCGATCGGGTGGTCCTCGGTGCGCATCGCGAGCCGCTTCGCCCCCGGGTCGCGCGTGGGTCCGTGCGGCACGGCCCACGACGCGAGGACGCCGTCGATCTCCAGGCGGAGGTCGTAGTGGATGCGCGTCGCGCGATGGCGGTGGACGACGAACCGTCCGCGGCCACCTGCCGGGGCGCCGGCGGCCGCCCAGGGCGGTGCGCCGGGCGCCGGCTCCGGCGTGCGCGCGAAGTCGCGCTTCGCGCGGTAGCGGTCGAGCGGCATCTCTCCGCCCCGCCTAGAGCGGCAGGCGCTGGACGACCGCGAGGATCGGCGGCAGGGCCCGCGGAGCGGCGACGAGCGGCACCCGGAACCACGCGTCGCCCGCCGGGCCACGGCGAAGGCGCGCGTCCAGGCGGCGGGCCGAGAGCGCGGGGAAGCCGAGCGGTGCGAGCACCGAGGCGACGCGCATCCCCTCGCCGACGAACCCTCGGGCGGCCATGCACCAGGCGGAGGGGGCGAGCGTCTCCTCGAGGCATCCCCGGCGCTCGGCGAACGGACGTGCCGAGAGGTCCCGGCCGCCGACGAAGGCCACGTCGGACGCGACCAGGGCCGCCGTCCCGGCCCGCCGCGCCGCGTCGTCGCCGGCGTCGGGCGCGAGCCGCGCGTCGAGGAGCCGCGCGCTCGGCCGGCCGTCCCGG
>JALOOH010000048.1 GCA_025454515.1 Chloroflexota bacterium | reverse complement strand
CGCCGGGCGCTGGCTCGAGGCGCGCGCGAAGGGCAGGACCGCCGGTGCCGTGAAGGCGCTCATGGGACTCCAGGCGAAGTCGGCGCGGGTCGTCCGCGACGGCGTGGAGGTGGAGGTCCCGCTCGCCGAGGTCCAGCCCGGCGACCTGCTGCGGGTGCGGCCGGGCGAGAAGGTCCCCGTGGACGGCGTCGTGGTCGTTGGCGCGAGCGCGGTCGACGAGTCGATGCTCACCGGCGAGTCCATCTCCGTCGCGAAGGTGGCCGGAGACGAGGTCATCGGCGCGACGCTCAACACGACCGGCAGCTTCGTCTTCCGCGCGACGAAGGTCGGCCGCGACACCGCTCTCGCCCAGATCGTGGAGATGGTCCGACGTGCCCAGGGCAGCAAGGCGCCGATCCAGCGGCTGGCCGACCGGATCAGCAGGGTCTTCGTCCCGATCGTCCTGGCGATCGGCGCCCTGACGTTCGTCCTCTGGTACGTCCTCGGACCCGAGCCGAAGATCACCCTCGCGCTGGCCGCGTTCATCACCGTCGTGGTCATCGCCTGCCCGTGCGCCATGGGGCTCGCGACGCCGACGGCGATCATGGTGGGGACGGGTCGCGGCGCGGAGGCGGGGATCCTCATCCGCGGCGGCGAGGCGCTCGAGCAGGCGCACCGGGTGACCGCGGTCGTCCTCGACAAGACGGGCACGCTCACCCGAGGGAAGCCGGCGGTGACGGACGTGATCGCCGCCGAGGGGGCGGAGGCCGATGCGCGTGAGGCTCTCGCGCTCGCGGCGGCCGCCGAGGTCGGAAGCGAGCACCCGCTCGCCGCGGCCGTGGTGGATCGCGCGCGCTCCCTCGGCCTCGCCGACATGTCCGTGTCCGCGTTCGAGGCCGTGGCCGGCCGTGGCGTGCGGGCGACGGTGGACGGCCGGTCGGTCCTCGTCGGGAGCGCCGCCTTCCTCGCGGAGTCGGGCGTGGATCCCGGGCCGCTCCGCGAGCGCGCGGAGGCCGCCGCCGCCGACGGCGCGACCCCCACGTACGTCGCGGTGGACGGGACGCTCGCCGCGCTCCTCCTCATCGCCGACCCGGTGAAGGCCGAGGCCGCCGAGGCCGTCCGCGAGCTCGCCTCGCAGGGGATCGAGGTCTGGATGGTCACCGGCGACCACCGCGCCACGGCCGAGGCGGTGGCCCGGCAGGTCGGCATCCCGGCCGGGCGCGTCATGGCCCAGGTGCTCCCCGGGGAGAAGTCCGCGAAGGTGGCGGAGCTCCAGGCGCGGGGGCTCATCGTCGCGATGGTCGGCGACGGGGTGAACGACGCACCGGCCCTCGCCGCCGCCGACCTCGGGGTGGCGATCGGGACCGGAGCGGACGTCGCGATCGAGGCGAGCGACGTGACCCTCGTGGGCGGCGACCCGCGCGGCGTCGCGTCGGCCATCGCGCTCTCGCGTCGGACCATGTCCGTCATCCGCCAGAACCTGTTCTGGGCCTTCGCTTACAACGTCGTCCTCATCCCGGTCGCCATGGGCGTCCTGTACCCGGCCTGGGGGATCACCCTCACGCCCGTCATGGCCGCCGGCGCGATGGCGCTCTCCTCCGTCAGCGTCGTGACCAACTCGCTGCGGCTGCGATCGTTCGACCCGCGGCCGGGCGGCTCCGCCGCGCGGCGGGCGGGGATGGTCGCGCGGGTGCGCGACGCCTCGTACCTTCTGCTCATCGCCCTCGCAGGGGTCGGGCTCGTCGTCGGAGTGGTCGCGATCGACCGCTACTGGGACGCGAACGCCCGCCACGTCGAGCTGACCGCCACGGGCCTGCTTGCTCAGCCGCCCACCATCGAGCTGGACGCGGCCACCACCCTCCTCGTCCGCTTCCGCAACGACGGTCCCGACCTGGTGGCGTGCAGCGTCCCCGGCGTCCCCAACGTGGAGCTGAACCCGCGCGGCGGCGCGGCACAGAAGGTGCGCTTCGGGCTCCCCGGGCCCGGTCGGTACGAGCTCGTCTGCGCGAGCGCGATGGCTTCGACCGGCGACGGCATGGGTGGCGGGATGGGCGGCGGCGTCTCGCGGACCGCCGCGGTCTTCGTCGTCCGATAGCGGGCGGTCAGCCCTCGCAGCGCCGGAAGACGACCACCGCGTTCTGCCCGCCGAAGCCGAACCCGTTGACCATCACCGTGTCCACCTTGGCCGGGCGGGCGACGAGCGGGACGTAGTCCAGGTCGCACTCGTCGTCGGGGTTCTCGAGGTTCGCCGTCGGGGGGATGACCTGGTCGCGGATGGCGCCGACCGCCGCGAGCACGCTGGCCATCCCGGCCGCGCCCACCAGGTGCCCCACCATCGACTTCGGGGAGCTGATGGCCACCGTGCGCGCCGCCGGGCCGAACGCGGTCTTGATCGCCCGCGTCTCGGTCACGTCGTTGAGCGAGGTGGACGTCCCGTGCGCGACGATGTAGTCGACCTCGTCGGCGGCCACGCCCGCGTTGCGCATCGCGAGGCTCATGGCCCGCGCCGCCCCCCGGCCCGTGGGCTCCGGCGCGCTGATGTGGAACGCGTCGGCCGTGAGGCCGCCCCCGAGGATCTCGGCGATGGGGGTGGCGCCCCGCGCGCGCGCATGGGCGAGCGACTCGACGACGGCCACGCCGCCGCCCTCGCCGAGCACGAAGCCGTCGCGGTCGCGGTCGAAGGGGCGAGACGCGTGGGCCGGATCCTCGTTGCGGCGCGAGAGAGCGCCCATGTTGCCGAGCGCCGCGAGTGCCATCGGGAGGACGGGCGCCTCCGACCCGCCGGCGAGCACGACGTCCACCTCGCCCGATGCGATGAGGCGCAGGGCGTCCTGGAAGGCCAGGATCGACGTCGCGCAGGCCGCCGTCTGGGTCATGACCGGCCCCGTCAGCCCGTGCTCCATCGACAGCAGGCAGCCGGCCATCGACCCCGAGAGCGCAGGGATCGCGAACGGGCTGACGAAGCGGGGACCCTTGGCATCGCCGACGTGCGTCCCGTCGATCACCTGCTCCAGGCCGCCGCCGCCGGTGTTCACGACGACGGCCACGCGGTCCCGCTCGTCCTGCGACATGGACGCGAAGTCGATCCCAGCGTGCGCGACGGCCTCCTTGCCGGCGGCCATGGCGAAGTGGATGAAGCGGCTCATCCGCCGGGCCATCTTGGGATCCATGCCGGTCGCCGGGTCGAAGTCGATCACCTCGGCGGCGATGCGCACCTCGAAGCCGGACGCATCGAAGCTCTGCACCAGCCGTGTGCCCACGACCGCGGCCTGCAGGTTGCGCCAGTACGTGGGGAAGTCATTGCCGATCGGCATGACGGCGCCGACGCCGGTGACGACGGCGCGGCGAGCGGGATCCTGGCTGGGCGGCACGACGGCTCCTCGGTGATGCGGCCCGGGCACCGGGGTCCCGGCCGTGGTCATCCTACCAGCGCGGCAGGGAGCGTCCGGGCCTCGCCGGGGCCGTCCGGCCGGGCGTCACTTCACGACCGTCCCGGGGCAGGGCTTCCCGTCGATCGCCCCGAGGACGATCCGGAAGACCGCCGGATCGGTGAGCAGCTGGCCGTGGCTCGGCCCGGTCACGCGCACGTCGCACGCGCCGTCCACGAGGCGCGACGCCGAGGTCGGGACGAGTCCGTCCGTGGTGCTGTAGACGCTGGTCCACGCCGTCGCGCCCGGCGTCTCGTCGCCGGCGTTGAGCCTGCGAAGGAACGGTGAGTCCGGGCACATCTGGCCGCCGTTCGTCGGCTGAAGGAGGCACGCGATCGGAAGGCCGCGCTGCGGGGTCCCGAGCGAGACGTAGACGGTCGTGACCTTCCGCCCGCCGTCGAACCGGACGTACTGGCGGCTCGACAGGCCGCCCATGCTGTGGCCCACGATCGCGACCTTCTTCCAGCCCCGGGCGGCGACGATGCCCCCGATGACCTTCGCGTTGACGAGGTTGTCGTTGCCGGGGAGCTTCGCGATGACCACCGTGTGCTTCCGTTCCCGGAGGCGGGCGGCCATCGTGATGAACGCGGCCGGCGCCCCGTTGAACCCGTGCACGAGGACGACCGGGAGCGGAGCGGCCGCCTCGGCGGGCGCGACGGGCGCCGCGGGGGCCGCTGCGGCCAGCGTCGCGAGCGCGATCGCCGCGAGGACGACGCGCCCCCGGGCGCGCCGGCCTCGGCGGGCCGGGGAGCCGGACGTCATGCGCCGGGGTACCGCTTGAAGATCACGGCCGCATTGTGCCCGCCCAGCCCGACATTGCAGCTGAGGGCGTAGCGGACCTCCGCGGCGCGTGACGCGCCCGTGAGGACGTTGAGGCCCGTGGCCGCGATCTCCGGGTCCACCTCGCGCGTGTTCGTCGTCGCCGGGACGACCTGGCGGTACACGGTGAGGACCGTCGCGACGCCCTCGAACGAGCCGCACCCGCCCATCATGTGGCCCGTCATCGACTTCGTCGCGCTGATGAGCACGTCGGGCGTGTGCGCGCCGAAGACGTCCGCGATGGCCTGCGCCTCCCGCAGGTCACCGACGGGCGTGGAGGTCCCGTGCGGGTTGATGACGTCCACCTCGTCGGCGGGCACGTCGTGGCGGTCCAGCGCCGTCCGCATCGCGCGCCGGACGCCGTCCCCCCGCTCGATCGGCTGGATCAGGTCCCACGCGTCCGCCGCGGAGCCGTAGCCGGCGACCTCCGCGTAGATGCGGGCGCCGCGCGCCTTCGCGTGCTCGAGGTCCTCGAGGATGAGCGCGCCGCCGCCCTCGCCGAGGACGAACCCGTCGCGGGTCACGTCGTACGGGCGGCTGATCGACGCGAGATCCTCGCCCTCGCGCGGCGTTCCCATCCCGCGCATGTTCGAGAACCCGATGTACGCCATGTCCTTGATGGGCGTCTCGATCGAGCCGGCGATGGCCGCGACCACATCCCCGCGCTTGATCGCCTCGGCGGCCTCGCCGATGCAGCTGGTCCCGGTGGAGCAGGCGGTGACGACGCACATGTTGTGGCCGCGGGCCCCGGTCTCGATCGCGATCTGCCCGGACGCCGTGTCGGGGAGCATGTTCGCGATGAAGAACGGACTCACGGACCGCGGGCCCTTGGTGTCCCGGATCTCCAGGTTGTCGATGAGCAGCTCGGGTCCGCCGATGCCCGAGCCGAAGATCACCCCGATGTCGTCGCGGTTCGCGTCCGTGATCTCGAGGCCGCTGTCGGCGAGCGCCTGCTTCGCCGTGGCGACGCCCATCACCACGTTGCGCGCCGTGCGACGGACCGCCTTGAAGTCCATCCAGTCCTTCGGCTCGAAGTCCACCTCGCCGGCGGCCTGGCAGTCGAGGTCGGACGGATCCCAGCGGGTGATCCGCCGCAGCCCCGACCGGCCGTTCACGAGGTTGTCCCACGCGGTCGCCACGTCCTGGCCGACCGGGCTGATCACGCCGAGGCCGGTGACGGCGATCCGCCGGGTGTAGTCGGGCTTGCGCACGGGCGGTGGTCTCCTCAGTGGGACGCGACGCGGTGGTCTACAGGTCGATGGCGGCGAGGCCGCCGGGGGCGGACGGGTCGTCGAGGGCGATGGCGGTCGCGTCGGGCGCGATCCGCCGGATGAGGCCGGTGAGGACCCTGCCCGGCCCCACCTCGATGAAGGTGTCGACGCCGGCGGCGCGCATCCGCTCGACGACCGCCACCCAGTCCACGCCGCGGGTGAGGTGCTCGACGAGCTCGCCCCGCGCGGCGGCGGCGTCCTCGATCGACGCGCCCTCCGCGTTCGACAGGAGCGGCGGGTGGGGGTCGGCGAACGCGACGTCCGCGAGCGCGGCGGCCATCCCGGCTGCGGCGTCCGCCATGAGCGGAGAGTGGGCCGCGACGGAGACCGGGAGCTCGATCGCGCGGCGCGCGCCGGCGGCCTTCGCGGCAGCCACGGCGGCGTCCACTGCCTGGCGTTCGCCCGACAGGACGACCTGGCCGGGACTGTTGCGGTTCGCGACGGTGAGGATGCCGGCGGCGGAGCCTGCCGCGACCACGTCCGGGAGCCGGGCATCGTCCAGCCCGATGACCGCGGCCATCGCGCCCGGGCGGCCCGCCCCCGAGGCCTGCATGAGGTCGCCGCGCAGCCGCACCAGGCGGACCGCGTCGGCGAGCGGCAGCGCGCCGGCGGCGACGAGCGCGGAGTACTGGCCCATCGAGTGCCCCGCGGCGAAGGCCGGCGCGAGCGGCGGGAGGCCGGCGGCCTCGCGGCCCTCGCGCAGCGCGACGAGGAACGCGACCGACGCGGCCACGAGGGCGGGCTGGGCGTTGCGCGTCACGTCCAGCGTCTCGGCCGGCCCTTCCCATGCGAGGCGGGAGATGGGCTCGTCGAGTGCGGCGTCCGCCTCCGCGAAGACCGCCGCGGCCGCCGGCGATGCGACCGCGACCGCCGCGCCCATCCCGGGTGCCTGCGATCCCTGGCCGGGGAAGACGAACGCGACGGTCGGCATGGATGCTCCCTGCGCCCGCGGCGGACACACCGCGGTCGATGCAGCGTAGACCCGTCGGCCCGCGTCGTCGCCTGTCGTGTGCATACCTGCACGGATCCGCCCGCTCCGCTACGCTGGCGCCATGGCTTCTCGCCCCGCCCCGTCCGATCCCGCGACGCCGCGACCGGCCGGCCGGAGGCCGCGCCCCGCCCCGTCGGCTCGCCGGACGCCGCTCGCGCGGCATCCGGCCGAGGAGCTGTACGAGGAGCTCTCGGACGCCGTCGAGTCGGCCGGTCGCCGGGTCCAGGACCCGCGCGAGATCTCGGGCCGCATCGCCATGGGGCGCGCCCTCTGGCGGGAGCTCGTCATCGGGTTCGCAGTCCAGCTCGGGGAGCTGCGCCTTGGGTTCACGCAGCTCGCGGCGCTCTACGTCCTCTCCGACGCGCGGACGCTGACCGTGGCCGAGCTCGCCGAGGCGATCGGCCGGTCCCCGTCGGCCACGAGCCGGCTCGTGGACGGCCTGGCCGGCCGCTCCCGGGTGGAGCGGACGACGGACTCCGCGGACAGGCGGCAGCGATCGGTGGCGCTCACGCGCCGCGGACGGCTCCTCGTGGCCGTCGTCGACCGCGCCCGGGCCGCCCAGTTCCTCGGCGTCGTCCGGCCGCTCCCGCCCGCCGAGCGCGCTGTGGTCGCGATGGCCGTCGCGGCGCTCGCGACCCGGGCCGTGACTCGCCGCGGTAGGCTCATCAAGGCAGCGGAGGGAGGGCCCGGCAGGGCCTGAGCCCGGCCGGGCGCGGAGCCCGGTCGAGCCCGGCCCTCCGGCGAGCCGGATCGGTCGGTGGGGCAGGGCACGGACGGGACGCAGCGGAGGGAGCGGCGGGCGTGCAGTCACTCGTCGTCATCGGGCCGGCGGTGCTCGTCGTCGCCCTCGTCCTCGCCCTGATCCTCCCGCTGATCGTCGAGCGCTGGCTGCCGGCGCACCATCGCGAGGCGAACCTGCAGTCGTCGCTCGCGGTGAGCAGCTCGATCACCGCGCCGTTCATGGTGTTCCTCGGCTTCATGATCGTCATGCTGTGGGGACAGATGAACGAGGCGAGCGCCGCGGTCATCGACGAGGCGGACGCCCTGCGCAACGTCGACGCGCTCGTGGATCAGATGGACCCGGACACCGCGGACCGGCTCCGCGCGGACATCGTCGCCTACGCCGAGGCGGCGGTCGCCGAGTGGCCCGCCCTCGCGGAAGGGCGCGCCGACCCGGCGGCGGAGGCCGCCTTCCGCACCCTCCGCGACGCCGTGCTGTCGATGGTCCAGCGCGGCCAGGAGGGGGTGCTCGTGGACCACGCGGTCTCCCAGGTGCTCGACGCCCAGGCGTTCCGCTCCGAGCGCATCGCGGCGGCCCAGAGCGACCTCCCGCCGGTGTTCTGGGTCGTCCTGCTCGTCGGCACGGCCCTCTACGTCGCGTACATCGTCCTGACCGACACGGGCCCGGTGCGGAGCCGCATCGCGATCACGTTCATCGCCCTCGGCGTCATGGGCGTGTCGATCCTGCTCGTCGCCATGCTCGACAACCCGTTCCGCGGCGACATCCGCACGGACCCGCAGCCTTTCCTGGTGCTCGGCGCGGAGCTGACGCAGCCCTGACGACGAGCGCGCTCGGGGCGTCCGGCGCTCAGCGCAGGAAGGCGGCCGACAGCAGGGCGAGGAACGTCAGGAGGAGCGATCCGCCGACGATCACGGCGACCATCCCGACGAGCAGCCGGACGTAGGGCCGCTCGCGCGCGACGGTCCGTCGGATCTCCGGGTCGCGCCCGCCGGGGGCCGGGACCGCGTCGAGGCCGCGCGGCCGCTGCGACAGGGGGAGCTGCGCCGGGTCGCCGGCGGGGAAGCCGGGAAAGCCGCGAGCGGGCGGCGCGGCCTCGGGCTCGTCGATCGCCGCCGGCACCTCGGGCTCGTCGATCTCCGCCGGCACCTCGGGCTCGTCGATCGCCGCCGGCACCTCGGGCTCGTCGATCTCCGCCGGCACCTCCGGCTCGCCCGCCGGCGCGGGCACCCGGTCGTCCATCCCTCAGCCCTCGGTGCGCGCGAGGGCGTCGGCGAGCCGCGCCCCCGTCGTGACCGCGCCCTGCGACGCCGAGCTGACGAGGGCCGCGTACTTCGCGAGGACGCCGGTCCGGTACCGGGGCGGCGGCGCCGTCCACTCCAGCCGGCGGCGCGCGAGCTCGTCGGCCGGGACGTCGAGATCCACCGCGTGTCGCTCCGCGTCGATGACGATCGTGTCGCCCTCCCGCACGAGCCCGATCGGTCCGCCGAGCGCGGCCTCCGGGGCGACGTGCCCGATCATCAGCCCGTGCGTCCCGCCGGAGAACCGGCCGTCCGTGATGAGCGCGACCGACTCGCCGAGGCCCTCGCCCACGAGGGCGGCCGTGACGCTCAGCATCTCCTGCATCCCCGGGCCGCCGACCGGCCCCTCGTAGCGGATGACGACGACGTCGCCAGGCTCGATCCGCCGCGCGCGCACCGCGTCGAAGCAGGCCGCCTCCGAATCGAAGACCCGGGCGGGCCCGCGATGGTGCCGCCGCTCGTGGCCGGCGAGCTTGACGACGCACCCGTCCGGGGCGAGCGAGCCGCGCAGGATGGAGAGGCCGCCGACGGGCTTGATCGGGGTCTCGATGGGGACGACGACCCGCTGGCCCTCGGTCGCCACGGCGTCCTCCGCGACCCGGGCGATCGTCCGCCCGTCCACCGTCGGCAGGTCGCCGTGCAGGAGCCCACGCGAGAGGAGCTCGCGCATGACGAGCGCCACGCCCCCGGCCTCGTGGAGGTCGGCCGCCGTGTAGCGGCCGCCCGGCACCATGTCCGCGACGATCGGCGTCCGATCCGCGATGGCGCCGAACTCGTCGATGTCCAGCTCGATCCCGTACTCGTGCGCGATCGCCAGGAGGTGGAGCACCGCGTTGGTGCTGCCGCCGGTCGCCGCGACGGCGGCGATCGCGTTCTCGATCGACCGCCGGGTGACGAACCGGGAGGGGCGCACGTCGTCCCGCACCAGGTCCATGACGATCGCGCCGGTGCGCCGTGCCGCATCGTCCTTCGTCGGGTGCTCCGCCGGGATGCCGTTGAGGCCCGCCGGCGACACGCCGAGGAACTCGCAGACCATGCTCATCGTGTTCGCGGTGTACTGGCCGCCGCAGGCGCCCGCGCCCGGGCACGCGACCTGCTCGACCTCGTACAGCTCGTCGAGCGTGATCTTCCCGGCCCGGTACGCCCCGATGGCCTCGAAGGCCGTGACGATCGTCGCCTGGCGCTGCCCCTTGTACATGCCCGGGTAGATCGTGCCGTTGTAGAGCACGACCCCGGGCACGTCGAGCCGGCCGAGGGCGATGACGGCCGCGGGGATCGTCTTGTCGCAGCCGACCAGGCAGACCACGCCGTCGAGCAGGTGGCCGCGGACCGTCAGCTCGATGGAGTCGGCGATCACCTCGCGGCTCACGAGGCTCGCCTTCATCCCCTCCGTGCCCATCGAGACGCCGTCCGAGATCGCGATCGTGCCGAACTCCATCGGCGTCCCGCCGGCAGCGCGGATCCCTTCCTTCACGTGCTCCGCGAGCCGGCGCTGGTTGAGGTTGCACGGCATCGTCTCGATCCACGTCGTGGCGACGCCGATGAGCGGCCGCGCGAGGTCCTCGTCCGTGAACCCCACCGCCTTGAGCATCGCCCGCGCGGCCGCGCGATCGGGGCCGTCGGTCAGCGCGGCCGAGTGCCGCTTCGCGGGGTCCGTCGGCCGGTCGTAGGGGTGGCGGGGCTCGGACATCGGCGGGTCCTTCGGGGCGGGTGGAGGAGCGGGGCGAGTGTACGCCGGTCGAGGTGACGGCTGCGTCAGTCGAGGGCCCGCGAGAAGCGCTCGGTGACGACCTCGCGGAGGGTGGCGAGCGGCAGCGCGCCCCCGTCGAGGACCGCGTCGTGGAAGGCGCGGATGTCGAACGCCGTGCCGGCCGCCGCGTGCGCCTCGTCCCGGAGGCGGAGGATCTCCAGCTGGCCGGTCTTGTACGCGAGGGCCTGGCCGGGCCAGACGATGTACCGGTCCACCTCGTTCGCGATGTTGTTCGCGCCGAGGGCCGTGTGCGCCCGCATGAAGTCGATCGCCGAGCTCCGGCTCCAGCCGAGCGCGTGCATCCCGGTGTCCACGACGAGGCGGCAGGCGCGCCAGGCGTCGAACGAGAGGACCCCGAACAGGTCGAGGTCGCCCGAGTACAGGCCCATCTCGTCGGAGAGGCGCTCCGTGTACAGGCCCCAGCCCTCGAAGAACGCCGTGGGCCCCAGGTGGCGCCGGAACTCGGGGATCCCCGTCAGCTCCTGCCCGATCGCGATCTGCAGGTGGTGCCCCGGGATCGACTCGTGGAACGCGAGAGCCTCCGCCTCGTAGCGCGGACGAGTGGCCGGCGCCGACGTGTTCACGTAGTACTGGCCCGGGCGCGACCCGTCGAGGGCGGGCTGGCGGTAGTAGGCGATGGTGGAGTGCTCCTCCTCGTGCGGTCCCATCGGGACGACGGCACAGGGGGCCTGCGGGAGGATCCCGAATGTGGCGGGCAGCGCGGCCGCGGCGCGGGCGAGCGACGCCTCCGCGACGGCAACGATCTCCTCGCGCGTGGCGAAGTGCAGCGCGGGGTCGTCGCGGAGGCGTGCGAGCGTCTCGTCCAGGTCGCGGGTGCCGAGGACCCGTGCGCCGAGCGCGACGAACTCGGCGTCGATGCGGGTGATCTCCTCGAGGCCGGTCGCATGGAGCTCCTCGGCCGGGAGGTCGAGGGAGGTGTGGTAGCGGATGAGATCGTGGTACGCCGCGGCGCCGCCCGGGACGTGGACGATCCCTGGGCGGTCGTCCGGGCGGGCGGCGGGCAGGATCTCGTCGTGGAGGACGGCCCGCAGGCGCGCGAAGGCCGGACGGACCACGTCGCGCACCGCGGCGGCGACCTCGTCGCGGAAGGACGAGAGGTCGGCCGCGACCCAGTCGGGGTGGTCTGCGCGCGCGGGCGCGAGCAGGGCGAGGTCGGCGTCCGGCGTGGCGGCGACCTGGTCCAGCTCCGCGATCGACTTGACGACCGGGGCGCGCGCCGCGACGCGCCCGTCCGCGAGGGTCCGCCGCAGGTTCGCGGTCGTCGCGTCCACGTACGGGCCCATCGCCCGCCAGCGCGCGACGAGAGCCTCACCGTCGGCGGCGGTCGCCACCGGCTGGTACGCCTCGACGTTCTCGAACTCGACCTGCGGACCCTCCAGCGGGTCCACGGACCACTCGTCCACGCCCGTGCGGAGGTGGGCGATGTCGCCCCGGAGCGCCTCGCGCAGCGCGGACCGGGTGACGCGCGCGACCGGGTCGGGCTCGCTCGCCCCGAGCGCGGCCTCGCGCGCGGCGAGCTCTTCGAGGCGCGCCAGCCACGCCGCGCGTCCCTCGGGCGAGGGGTCGCGCAGGCGGTCGTCGTACCGGTGGTCGCCGATCTGGGTCGCGAACAGCGGCTCCTCGGCGAGGACCGCCTCCCAGTAATCGCGGGCGAGGGCATCCAGGGCGTCGTGCGTCATGCGCGGATGGTACCGGGCCGGCTCCCGGCGCCGCCCGTCAGTCGGTGCAGGGGCCCGTGGGGACCGCGCCGGAGCGGCCGACGGCCGGCATGACCGTGGCGCTCACCGCGTCCACGGCAAGGGCGTACCCCACGGCGGGATCCGTCCGCGACTCCGCGAAGACCACGCCACCGACGGTGCCGTCGGCAAGGACGAGCGGCCCGCCGGAGTCCCCGGGTCCGATGTCCCCGCGGATCTCGACGATCCCGCGATCGACCTGCGTCTCGCCGTACAGGTCGCGACCGGAGGCGCGGTAGGTCGCGGACACGGCTGCCGGGATCACCCGGAGGCCCGCCCCGGACGGATGGCCCAGCGCCGCTGCCGGCTCGCCGCGCTCGAGCGCGCGCGCCGCGAACGTCAGCCCGGGCGTCCGCAGGCCGGGAACGCGGAGCAGGGCGATGTCGAGACGTGGCTCGAAGAGGACCGCGGCGGCGCTCCGCGGACGGCCCGACCCCGCATCCGCCAGGACGGCGATGTCGGAGGCGCCGGCCACGACGTGCGCGTTCGTGACGACGTAGCCGGGCGCGACGGCGAACCCGGTCCCGGTGAGGATCCGCCCGCAGGCGGTCGACTCCACGCGGACGACGCTTCCGGTCGCAGCAGCGGCGATGACGCGTGCCACCTGGTCGCCCGGGAGGTCCACGGGCTCGGCAGGGGTCGGCTCCAGGCCGACGAAGAGCTCCGGCAGCCCGGACGCGCCGACGATGCGGGCCACCTGGCCGGTGATCGTCGCCGGCGGCGGCAGGAACCCGCTGATCGTCCGGACCGCCTCCGAGCGCAGCGCCTGCTGGGCGACGCTCGGGACGGGAGCGGCCGCCACGAGACCGCCGACGATCCAGATGACGATGACGGCCTGCGCGACGCCCACGATCCCGCCGAGCACCCCGTCCACGAGCGAGCCGAAGCCGCCCACGTACCGGTCCTGGAGGCGCCGTCCCACGCCGGATCCGGCACCCTCGCAGATGCCGACGACGAGCAGGACCCCCGCGATCGCGAGCAGCGCGCGCATCGGCTGCTCGACCTCCGCGAGCAGCGCACGGGCGAGGGGCGCGAGGATCATCACGAGGACGAGCCCGCCGACGAGGCCCATCAGGCCGAACGCCTGCGGCACGGCGCCGGAGCGGACGCCGAGGACCAGTCCCACGCAGATGAGCGCCAGCGCCAGGACGTCGAACCAGTTCACGGACGGATGGTCGCACGGCCGACGATCCGACGCGCCCGGCGGCCGGGCGCGGCGGGCGGCCCGGAGGGGCACGCACGCCCGGCGGCTCGGCGCGGCATCATGGCGGGACCACCGCCGCACCGGGAGGCACCGCGACCATGCCGCCGATCGACCGACTCACCGTCCTCCGGACGATCCTCGAGGACGGGGCGGTACCCACGTTCGTCGCGCCGGATCCCGACACGGCGTTCGACGTCGTCGCGGCATGCCGGGATGGCGGTTCGCGGGTCGTCGAGTTCACGAACCGCGGCGACTTCGCCTACGCGACGTTCGTCGACCTCGCCCGCCGCGCAGACGCGGAGGCGCCGGGGGTGGCACTCGGGGCGGGGACCATCGTGGACGCGCCGACCGCGGCCCTCTTCATCGCCGCCGGTGCCCGCTTCATCGTCGGGCAGTCGTTCGACGCGGACGTGGCCCGCCTCTGCTGCACGGCCCCAGCCCGGCGAGCCGGGTCATGCCCACCAACGTCGAGGCGACCGAGGAGGCGACGCGCCGCTGGATCGCCGCCGGGGCGGCGGCGCTGGGCGTGGGCCCGCACCTGCTGCCGCCGGCGCTCATCGCCTCGCGTGACGTGGCCGCGATGGCCGCGCGCGTCCAGGAGTTCCTCGGATGGGTCCGGGAGGCTCGCGCGGGTCTCTGACGCGCGCCGCCGGAGGGCGGCGCCCCGGCCCGCGCCGACCCGGCCGGCGACCCGGGCGGACCCGTCGGGTCAGGGCTGGAGCGAGGTCCCGATGCGCGTGTCCACCGGCGCGGGGTGGGTCGCCTCCCAGGCCTCGAT
>JALOOH010000194.1 GCA_025454515.1 Chloroflexota bacterium | reverse complement strand
GTGGCGGTCTGCTTCGACGCGCCCACCGTCGAGATCCTCGAGACCCGCGCCGAGGTCGCCCATCCACCTCTGGCCCGCCTCGGGCCGGACCTCCTCGCGCCGGCGTTCGACGCGGAGGATGCCGTGCGTCGGCTCCGTGCGCCGGAGCGGGCCCGCCTGTCGATCGCCTCGGCGCTCCTCGACCAGACGGCGCTCGCCGGGATCGGCAACGTCTACTGCGACGAGACCCTGTTCCTCGAGCGCGTGGACCCGTTCACCCCCGTCGGGGATCTCCCCGGCGCGACGCTGGAGCGTCTCGTCGGCCGCGCGCGGGACCTGCTGTGGGCGAACCGCGGGACGGCCCGGCGGACCACGACGCCCGACGCGATGGCCGCGCACGGGCACCGGCTGTGGGTCTACGGTCGCGCGGGCCGGCCCTGCCGGCGGTGCGGCACGATCCTCCTCGCGCGCCGCCATGGCGAGCTGCCCCGGCGCCGGACGTGGTGCCCTCGGTGCCAGTCGCCCGGGGCGGGGACGGAGCCGCGGAGCGGAGAGCGGGGCCCCGCGGTCGGGGGCTGACCCGCGCAGCGCGCCCTCGGGCACGCGTGCCGCGGCGTCCCTGGTCCCGCGCGTCCCCGGGTCCCCGGCCGGCGCATCACATCGGTGGGGGGCCGCGACGGGCCGGGTATCATCGCGCCCCATGTGCGAGCAGTTCGTCGCCCGCTCGGCCCGGCCGTTCGCGATCGGCGATCTCTGGCCCTTCGCCGAGCGGCTGGAGCGCTACGGCATCGCGGGGTTCGGATGGGGCGCCGCGTGGATCGCGGCCGACGGATCGCTGGGCGTCCACCGCGACCTGGGGCCCTTCCGCGAGGACGGGGCGCGGGATCGGATCGGCTCGGTCGAGACGACGAGCCTGCTCGTGCACCTCCGCCGACCCTCGAGGCTGTCGACGCTGACCGACGCCGACACCCAGCCGTTCGTGGACCCGGCGGCCCGCTTCGTCCTCAGCCACAACGGCGACCTGCGCGAGCACCGCCGGCTCCGGGAGCACTACCGCGCGCAGGGGCGCATCCATGGACGCGCGGACAGCGAGGTCGCGGCGCGCTGGCTCGAGGACGAGTGGCAGCCCGGCGAGAAGCCGGCGCACCTGCTCGGCGCGCTCCACGATGCGCTCGGGGGCGAAGCGAACTTCGCGGTCCTCCTCCCGGACGGGAGCGCCCATCACTACGCGGGCAACCCGGAGAACCCGGTGTTCGCGTTCCGGCTCGGCGGTGTCGAGATCCTGTCCACGGGGATCTACTCGGTCGATCGCTCCCTCTTCCGGTACGTCTGCCCGGAGGCTCGCGACCGGCGGGTCGTCCGACAGCATCGGACCGCGTCGCTCGCCTGATCCCGCGAGGGTTGCCGCCGGGCCACGCGCCGCCGCTCAGGCCGGGTCCACCCCGAACCAGGCGAGGAGCGTCCGCTTCGACGCCCGCATCGCCTCGCGGGCCGCCGGGCCCCGGCCCTCCCGGAACCGCGCCCGCCACGCGGCGACCCACGCGGCCGCGGCCGTGCGCATCGCCGGCCAGCGCGACGGACGCGCCCACCAGAACGGGTCCGGGTGGTTCCAGATCCACGGGATCGCTGCCCAGAGCAGGACGAGGTAGTCGATCCGCGCCGGGCGCGGGAACGCGAAGACCGTCTCGATCTGCACGAGCGTCGCCGGCAGCGTGGCGAGCGTCAGGACGCCCGCGAGCGCCAGCCACGCCACGCCCCAGCCCCGCGCCTTCGGCGCGAGCAGCGGAAGGAAGACGACCGGGACCCACTTCATCGCGGTGGCGAGCGCCCAGAGGAGCCCGGCGACCGGGGGACGGACCACCTGGGCGGCCCACAGCATGAATGCCAGGATCAGGTTGATGTTCCCCGTATCGACGTTCGCCGCGATGGGGAACGACAGCAACAGGACGGCGATCGCGGTCGCCAGGGGGTGCCGTCGGTACGCCCACCCGGCGGTCCAGAAGAGCAGGAGGATCGTCGCCCCGCGCCAGACGAACCACGCGACGTCCCACGGCAGCAGCGCCCATGGGAGGAACAGGGGGAGCATCCACGGTGCGTACACGTAGGGCATGAAGGGCCCGACGGCAGCGTACGGGTCGCCGCCCGCGAGCCAGATGCGCACGCCCGCCCAGTAGGCGCGCGCGTCGGCCCCGGCGGCCTCACCGCGGGCGAGCAGGCCGGCGGTGAAGACGCCGAGGATCACGCCCAGGATGAGGATCGCGACGATGCGCCGCGGGTCGCGGAGCCGGCCGACCTCGCGGCGGATGGCCCGTCGCCAGACGCCGGCATGCGCCCGGGAGCGACGCGCCACCGCGTCGCCGCGGGTGCGGATCCCGGGGGTGTCGACGACCACGTCTCCCTCCCGGCAGGTCCGCCGGCGCAGGCTGCGCCGCTCGCCGCATGATGGTCGGAGGGGCGCCGGCCGCGCAAGCGCGCCCCGCGGGCGGGCCGCCCCCGACCAGTGCCGCTCCCGCCCGCGCACGACGGACCATCGGCGTCCTACACTCGAGCGTCCGCGGCACCCGCCGCGCCCGAGTCGGAGCCGCCGTGTCCATCGACGTCCAGACCGCCGTCACGCCCGCCGAGATCGACGCGCTCGTGCGAGTGGTCGCGGACGCCGAGCCGGCGTTCCTCGCCGAGCTCGAGGCCCTCGTCTCCATCGACTGCGGCACGCACACCAAGCGGGGCGTGGACGCGGTCGGCGCGCGGGTGGCTGCCCTCCTTCACGCGATGGGCGGCACCGTGGCCGGCCGGCCGCACGACGTCATGGGCGACTCGCTCACAGCGACCTTCCCGGGCGACCCCGCGCGTCCCCGCCTGCTCCTGCTCGCGCATCTCGACACCGTGTTCGAGCCGGGCACGGCCGCGGCACGTCCCTTCCGGATCGCCGACGGGATCGCGACCGGGCCCGGGGTGGCCGACATGAAGGCCGGGCTGCTCGCCGGGGTCCACGCGCTCGCCGCGGTCCGCTCCGTGATGCCCGGCGCCCTGGGCGACCTGGTCTATCTCGCGAACGCGGACGAGGAGGTGGGATCGCCCACCTCGACCACGCTCATCCGGGCGGAGGCCGAGCGGGCCGACGTCGCCCTCGTGCTCGAGTGCGCGCGCGCGAGCGGCGCGATCGTCTCCTCCCGCAAGGGGACGACCGACCTGCGCATCGAGGTCATCGGGCGCGCCGCGCATGCCGGCGTGGAGCCCGAGCAGGGCCGGAGCGCGATCCTGGCAGCCGCCCACCTCGTCACGGCGCTCCACGCGCTCCCTGCGCGGCACGCCACGGTCACGTGCAACGTCGGCGTCATCGCCGGCGGGACGCGCCCCAACGTCGTCGCGGAGCGCGCCACGCTCGAGGTGGACGTGCGGGCGGCGACCGGCGCCGAGCTCGACGCGGCGCTCGAGGAGATCCGGGCGCTCGCCGCCGGCCCGGCGGTCCCCGACGTGACCGTGGAGGTGACCGCGACGTCCGCCTGGCGGCCGATGGAGAAGACGCCGGCCGCCGGCCGCCTGGCCGCGCACGCCCGCACCCTCGCGGAGCGCATGGGCTTCGCGCTCGACGACGTCGCGACGGGGGGCGCGTCGGACGGCAACACCACGTCCGGGATGGGCGTGCCCACCCTCGACGGGCTCGGGCCGATCGGTGGCTTCGACCACTCGCCGGCCGAGTACGTCGAGGTCGCCTCGATCGTGCCGAGGACGACGCTCCTCGCCGCACTGATGGTCGCGATCTCCCGCGATCCGGCGTTCGTCCCGGGTGCCGGGCCCGGCGGCGCCCCTGGGGCCGGCCGATGAGCGCGACGCGCCGCCGGATCTCGTCGGGCGGCCCGTGGGAGGCTGCGGTCGGGTACAGCCGGGCGGTCGTGGCCGGTGACCGGATCCTCGTGTCGGGCACCACCGACGCGGGCCCCGACGGACGGTCGCGGCATCCCGGCGACGCGGGCGCACAGGCGCGCGCGGCGTTCGCCGTCGTCGCCCGCGCCCTCGCCGAGGCGGCGGTCACCGCGGTCCACGGCGAGCTGTTCGCGACGGCGAGGCCCGCCGCCACGCTCGTCATCGTCGCCGGGCTCATCGACCCCACGCTGCGGGTGGAGGTCGAGGCGGAGGCCCTGCTGCCTGCCCGCGGGGACGAGAGCTAGGCGAGGCCCAGCGCCCGCGCCCCGGCGACGACGACGACCGCGACGACGATCGCGGGCAGGAGCAGCGTGCGGCGCCACGCGACGATCGCGACCGCGACGGCGACCGCCGCGGCCTCGATCCCCACGTGCAGCACGGGGCTCCCGTCGGGTGCGACCACGACCAGGGCATTGACCGCCGCGAGCGACGCGAGGACCGCCGGCCCGACGAGGCGGAGGTAGGCGAGGACGACCGCCGGCAGGCGCTCCAGCCCGGGCGCGAGGAGCGGGATCGCGCGCGACGGGTACGTGACGGCGCCCATGAGCAGGGCGAGGACGACCAGGTCGAGGCTCATGGTGCCACCCCGATCGCCTCGTCGTGCCCGTCCGCCTCCGGCGCCCCGTCCGGCGCGTCGTCGGGTCGGTGCGGGATCGCCAGGCCCACGAGCGGCCCCACGAGGCCGCCAGCGATCACGCCGGCGGACGTGGACGTGGCGAGGGCGACGGCGACGCCGATGACGGCGCCGGCCACGCCCGCGACGACCTCGCGACGCCCGGACATGACCCCCACCGCGAGCGCCCCCATCGCGGCCGGGAAGACGATGTCGAGCCCGAGCACCGTGGGGTCGGGGACGAGCTCGCCACCGAGGTAGCCGCCGATGGTGGCGAGCTGCCACGGGACGAGGATGAAGAGCGCGCCGATCCAGTACCCGGGGACGTCGGCTCGGCCGAGGCGACGGAAGTGCGCGAGGCCGACCGCGAACGACTCGTCCGTCAGCACGTGCGCCATGACCGCGCGCTCGCCGCGCCCTGTTCGGAGGAGCCACGGCGCGAGCGCGGCGGAGTAGAGCAGGTGGCGTGCGTTGAGCAGGAACGTCAGGCCGACGATCGCGAGCCACGGCATCCCCTGGGCGACGAACCCGACGGCCGCGAACTGCGCCGCGCCCGCGAACACGAAGATGCTCATCGCCACCGCCTCGACGACGGAGAAGCCGGCGCCGCGGGCGGCGAGCCCGTAGACGATCCCGAACGCGACCGCCGCGATCGCCATCCCGCTCGCGTCGAGCGCGGCGCGGCGGCGTGAGGCCCGGAGGGCGTCGGGCGCCGGGACGCCCCCGATCACTGCCGTGTCCGGCGGGCGAGCCGACGCCCGCTCAGCGGAGCGACGTGGAGCCGCACCGGTCGCAGACGACGTAGACCGCGCGGTTGTCGCGCGCGTACCCGGCGGCGTGGACGATCCCTCCGCAGCCCTTCCGGCGGCATCGCCAGGTCCACCACCGCTCCTCCGCGTCGAGCGGCGTGGACTCCGCCGCGACGGCGTCCGCGAGGCGCTCGTGAGCGGCGAGGATCGCCTCGACCGCGGCCGCCCTCTCGGCCTCGGTCTCGCTCGCATAGGGGTAGTTCTGGCCGATGTTCGAGGACACGCGCGCCTCCGGGATGGGCAGCCTGCGGCACCGATCGCCGCGGCCCGAGTGTACGACGCGGCACGCCCCTCAGGAGGGCGGGTCGCCGACCGCTCGTCGCCAGGGCGCGCTGAGCGTCGCCTCGATCCCGGCGGGGATCCGGCCCGCCATCCACACCGCGGAGCCCGCATTCCACGCGGCGACGATGATGGGCCGCGGGTCGGTCGGCGCCAGCGACGTCTCGAGGATCCGGACCGCGAACTCGCCGAGCTCGTTGCGCTCCTGGTACGGGAGGAACAGCTCCTTGATCGCGCCCGTCAGGCCCCCCTTCTGGCTACGGGCCGGCACGAGCATGTGCGGATCGGTCCCCGACACGGCGATCGCCAGCGCCGCGACGACCTCCTGGAAGTAGTTCCCGAACGCCCGCGACTCCTGGTCGGAGAGGCGCGGTCCCTCGTACCACGCGAACAGGTAGCCCTTCGTCGTCCGCTCACGGTCGGCTCCCTCGGCGACGAGCGCGGTCGTCGCCTCGCCCAGGCCGAGGACCTGCTCGCGCGAGAGGCTGGCCACGTGCGCGAGGAACAGCCGCAGGTCTCGCTCCGGTCCGTTCTCGCCGCCGAGGGCGCCCGCGTCGATCACCATGCCGCGGGCGCTCCCTCCGACCGCGGGTCGGTCGCGGCGGCGAGCGTGCCGCCCGCGGCGGGCCCGCCCTCCACGAGCTCGATCGCGTGGCAGTGCCCGAGCCCTGCGTCGAACGCCTCGGCCTCGACGACATCGTGGCCGAGCGCGCGCAGACCGTCGATCGTCGCATGCCCCACGCGCGGCTCCACCCGCACGATGTCGGGCGGCGCGAAGTGGTCCACCGGGTCCACGAACCAGCGCGGCATCGCCACGGCTGCCGCCGGCGACAGCCCGCCGTCCACGAGCGCCGGGACCACCTGGGCGTGGATCTGCGGCTGTGCGTCGCCGCCCATCGAGCCCACGACCACCCACGGCCGTCCGTCCCGGAGCAGCATCGCGGGCATGAGCGTGTGCAGCGTCCGCTTGCGCGGCGCGAGCCGGTTCGGGCGGCCGGGGTCCAGGCTGAAGTAGGCCCCGCGGTTCTGGTACGCGATCCCGGTCACGGGATCGACGACCCCGGACCCGAACCCCATGTAGTTCGACTCGATGAGGCTGACGGCGTTCCCCTCGCGATCGACGGTCGCGAGGTAGATCGTCCCGCCGCCGCGGGGGAGGCGCGATGGCCCGGGCTCGGCGGCGCGTCCGGGGTCGATCGCGGCCGCCAGCTCGGCCACGTGCGCATCCGCGAGGAGCTCGTCGGCGGGGAACGGCAGGGCGTCCGGGTCGGTGAGGAAGGCGTCGCGGTCGGCGAGGGCGAGCTTGGCGGCCTCGATCCCCCGGTGGGTCCACCCGAGGCCGGCGCCGCGCCCGGTCGCGAACGCGGCGGGGTCGGGCGTTCCCTGGCGCGCGAGGATCGCGAGGATCTGGAGGGCGACGATCCCGGAGCTGTTCGGGGGGTGCGTCGCCACCACCACGTCGCGGTACGCCGCGGCGAGCGGCGCGCCCGCGTCCGTCCGGTGCCCGGCGAGGTCGTCCGCGCGGATCGGGGAGCCGGCGGCGGCGAGCCCCGCGACCTGTGCGGCGGCGAGGTCGCCCTCGTAGAGGTCCACGAACCCGGCATCCGCGAGCCGCCGCAGCGTGCGGGCGAGCGCGGGCAGGCGGACGCGCTCGCCCGGGCGCCACGGCCGACCGCCCGGCCGGTAGACGCCCGCCCAGGGGCGCGGATCCAGCCCATGCATCGCCGGGTCACGTGTCGGGCCGGCCCCGAAGGTCGCGGCCGCCGCCTCGATCGACGCGACCCAGCCGGCCGACGCCGCGAAGCCGCCCTCGGCCAGCTCGATCGCCGGCCCGAGGACGTCGCGGCGCGAGAGGCGGCCCCAGCGCGCGTGCGCGGCGCC
>JALOOH010000193.1 GCA_025454515.1 Chloroflexota bacterium | reverse complement strand
GGGGGGTCCACGGCACGTCGTGCTAGCATGGCGGGACGCCGGCCACGGCGCACCTATCGCACGGACGTTCGACTCGATGGACCGGTTCGACAAGTTCACTGATCGCGCGCGCAAGGTCCTGACGCTGGCGCAGGACGAAGCGCAGCGGTTCAACCACAACTACATCGGGACGGAGCACCTCCTCCTCGGCCTCGTCCGCGAGGGCGAGGGCGTCGCCGCGCGCGTCCTCGAGAACATGAACGTCGAGCTCCCCAAGGTGCGGACGGCCGTCGAGTTCATCATCGGCCGGGGGGACCGCCCGGTCGTCGGCGAGGTCGGGCTCACGCCGCGCGCCAAGCGCGTGATCGAGCTCGCCATCGACGAGGCCCGGCGTCTCGGGCACAACTACATCGGGACGGAGCACCTCCTCCTGGGCCTCGTGCGGGAGGGCGAGGGGATCGCCGCCGGCGTCCTTGAGTCGCTCGGAGTGAACCTCGACAAGGTCCGCCACGAGGTGATCCGCGTCCTCTCGCAGTCGTCGGCGGCCGGCCCTGCGCAGGAGGCCAAGCGCGCGAGCCGGACGCCCACCGTGGACCAGCTGGGCATCAACCTCACCGACGCCGCGCGCGCCGGCAAGCTGGACCCGGTCATCGGACGCGAGAAGGAGATCGAGCGCGTCATCCAGATCCTCTCGCGCCGCACGAAGAACAACCCCGCGCTCATCGGCGAGCCGGGGGTCGGCAAGACGGCCATCGCCGAGGGCCTCGCGCACCGGATCGTCTCGGGCGACATCCCGGAGACGCTCGCGGACAAGCGCGTCCTCACCCTCGACATCGGGTCGCTCGTCGCCGGCACCAAGTACCGCGGCGAGTTCGAGGAGCGCCTCAAGAAGATCATCGAGGAGCTTCGCTCCACGAGCGACGCGATCCTCTTCATCGACGAGCTCCACACGCTCGTCGGCGCGGGTGCGGCCGAGGGGGCGATCGACGCGGCGAACATCCTCAAGCCGCCGCTCGCCCGGGGCGAGCTCCAGTGCATCGGCGCCACCACGCTCGATGAGTACCGCAAGTACATCGAGCGCGACGCGGCTCTCGAGCGTCGCTTCCAGCCCGTCATGGTGGACGAGCCCACCCTGGAGCAGACGGTCGAGATCCTCTTCGGCGTGAAGGACCGCTACGAGCAGCACCACCGCGTCGTCATCACGGACGAGGCGATCCGGGCAGCCGCCGATCTCTCCATCCGCTACATCACGGACCGTCACCTCCCCGACAAGGCGATCGACCTCATCGACGAGGCGTCGTCGCGCGTCCGCCTCCGCTATGCGTCGGCGCCGCCCGTCCTGCGCGAGGCGCAGAAGGAGCTCGAGCGGATCGTCCGCGACCGGGAGGCCGCGACCGCGGCGCAGGAGTACGACGATGCCTCGGCGGCGCGCGAGCAGGAGGAGGAGCTCCGCGCCCGGGTCGAGCAGCTGCGCCGGGAGTGGAAGGAGGCTGTGGACGCCGAGCAGCCGCGGGTGGACGACGAGGAGGTCGCCCACGTCGTCTCGATGTGGACGGGGATCCCCGTCACGCGCATCGCGCAGGAGGAATCGGAGCGGCTGCTCCACATGGAGGAGTCGCTGCACGGTCGGGTCATCGGGCAGCAGGAGGCGATCGGGATCGTCTCGCGTGCCGTCCGCCGCGCGCGGGCAGGGCTGAAGGATCCCAAGCGCCCGATCGGCTCGTTCGTGTTCCTCGGCCCCACCGGCGTCGGCAAGACCGAGCTCGCGAAGGCCCTCGCCGAGTTCATGTTCGGCTCGGAGGACTCGCTCATCAAGATCGACATGAGCGAGTTCATGGAGCGGCACAACGTCAGCCGCCTGGTCGGCGCACCGCCCGGCTACGTCGGCTTCGACGAGGGCGGCCAGCTGACGGAGGCCGTGCGCCGCAAGAGCTACGCGGTCATCCTCCTCGACGAGGTCGAGAAGGCGCACCCGGAGGTCTTCAACATCCTCCTCCAGATCCTCGAGGACGGGCATCTGTCGGACGCGAAGGGGCGCCGGGTCGACTTCCGGAACACGATCATCATCATGACCTCCAACCTCGGCGCCAAGCAGCTCCAGACGAACTCGGCGCTCGGCTTCCGGCCGATCGGCGAGACCGAGACGGAGCGGCAGCAGATGAGCTACGAGCTCATGCGCGAGAAGGTCACCGCCGAGCTGAAGCAGGCGTTCCGGCCCGAGTTCCTCAACCGGATCGACGCGACCGTCGTCTTCCGCCCGCTCACGATCGAGGAGATCCGCGAGATCGTGGACCTCATGCTCGCGCGCGTGCGCGACCGCCTGAGGGCGCAGGACATCACCCTCGAGGTCACGCAGGACGCCAAGGACCACATCATCGGCCTCGGCTACGACGCCGCGTACGGCGCGCGGCCGCTCCGCCGCGCGATCCAGAACATGATCGAGGACCCGCTCGCGGAGCAGCTGCTGCTCGGCCGGTACGGGCCGGGCGAGGCGATCGTCGTCGACCGCGACCCCGACGCGGGCCTGTCGATCCACACGGCCGCGGAGATGACGCCCGTCGAGGCGCTGTAGGACCGGGGCCGCCGTGTCGCCGGCCCGCCCGCGCGCCGAGACGCGCTACGTCTGCCAGTCCTGCGCGGCCGAGCAGCTCCGCTGGGAGGGGCAGTGCCGCGCCTGCGCTGCGTGCAACTCGCTCGTGGACACCGTGGAGGACCGCGCGCCGGTACGCCACCGGCCCGCCGGCGGGCCCGCCACCGCCGCGCCGGTGGCGCTCGGGGACGTGGAGGAGCCGGAGAGCGCGCGACGGCCCGTGGGGATCGCGGAGATGGACCGCGTGCTCGGCGGCGGCCTGGTCCCCGGGTCCGTGGTCCTCGTCGGTGGCGAGCCCGGGATCGGCAAGTCCACGCTGGTGCTCCAGGCCGCCGCGGGCGTCGTCGCGTCCGGCGGCGACGTCCTGTACGCGTCCGGCGAGGAATCCCCCGCACAGGTGCGGCTGCGCGCCGCCCGCCTCGGGCTGCTGGCGACGGCGGCCGCGCAGCGGGTGCGGCTCCTCGCCGAGAGCGAGGTCGGGCGCATCGTGGACGCCGCCCGGGACTCCGCGCCGTCCGTTCTCGTGGTGGACTCGATCCAGACCGCGACGAGCGACGAGCTCGACGGGCCCGCGGGAAGCGTCGGCCAGGTCCGGCAGTCCGCGCTGCGCCTGACCGAGCTCGCGAAGGAGGGCGGCACGGCGGTCATCCTCGTCGGCCACGTCACGAAGGACGGCACGCTCGCCGGGCCGAAGACGCTCGAACACCTCGTGGACGCGGTCCTCACCCTCGAGGGCGAGCGGTACGCGGCCCTGCGCCTCCTGCGGACGGTGAAGAACCGCTTCGGCTCGACGGACGAGGTCGGAGTCTTCGAGATGCGCGAGGACGGCCTCGCCGAGGTCGCGGATCCCGCGCGCGCCTTCCTCGCCGAGCACGAGGCCGACGCGCCGGGCAGCGTGGTGGTGCCGACGATGGAGGGGACGCGCCCGCTCCTCGTGGAGGTCCAGGCGCTCGTCGCTCCGGCCGGGTACGGCAGCCCCCGCCGCACGGCGGCGGGTCTCGATCCCAACCGCCTCGCACTGCTCGTGGCCGTGCTCGCGCGACGGGCGGGCGTCGGGCTCGGCGCGCACGACGTCTACGCGAACCTCGCCGGCGGCCTGCACGTGGACGAGCCCGCCACGGACCTCGCGCTCGCCGCCGCCCTCGCGTCGTCGCTGCGGGACCGGGCGATCGACCGCGGGACGGTGGCCGTCGGCGAGGTGGGACTCCTCGGCGAGCTGCGGCCGGTCGCCGGGCTGGAGCGACGTCTTCGCGAGGCGGCTCGCCTCGGCTTCCGGCGCGCGGTCGTGCCGCGCGGGGGGCGACGGGGCCCGCTCGACGCGCCCGGGCTCGAGGTCGTGGCCGTCGGCTCCGTCCGCGAGGCGCTCGATGTGCTGCTGGCTCCCGGCGCAGACCGCGCGGAGGCCTCCTCGGAGCCGGGCCGACCCCGCCCCGGGCGGGCGTGAGCGATGGTAGGCTGACCCGCACGTAGCGCACGCCGCGCCACTCCACGCAGCGAGTCGCCTGCCCCCGTGATCCGGATCATCCGCATCCTCGGCGCCGGGCTCGGC
>JALOOH010000192.1 GCA_025454515.1 Chloroflexota bacterium | reverse complement strand
CCGTCTTGCCGAGCCCGTGGGGGCCCCGGGCGGACGCCCGGTAGAAGCGACCCAGCGCGTCGATGCACTCCAACTGGTAGTCGGTCGGGTGCTCGCCCTCATCGAAGGACACGCGGTCCATGAGCCACGCCACCGGGTCGTACCAGTACAGGCGCTCCGGCTTACGGGTGCGCCGGGCGGTGACCCGTGCAGCCGCGAGGGGCAGGGCGGCCAGCACGGCGTCCCCGGGCATGAGCCGGACGGTCCCCCGGCCCATGCGCGCGAGGTCCGACCGCGGCGAGCGCACGGCCTACCGTCGTGCGGTGGCGGCGTGCTCCGCGAGCAGGGCCTCGGCCTCGGCCACGAGTTCGTCGGCGTCGATGCCGACCTCCTCGGCGTACCGCTCCACCACGGCGCGGATGTCCACCGACACCCGGCGGCCCCACGCGTGCGGCCGGCGGCGTTCCAGCCACCACTCGGCGTGATGGGGGTCCGGCCGGACCTCGGCGCGGATGAGGCGCCCCATGTCGTCGTACTGCGCCGGTCGCCCGAAGGCGGCATCGGCCACGACCGTCGCCATGCGGACCTCGGCCGTCGCCTCGGCCTCGTCCACGGCGCGTCGGAACGACGCATCGGCCCGCCTCCACCGGGTGAGGGTGTCGTGGCTCATGCCGGCGTACGCGGCGGCGGCCTCCCGGGTGTTGCCGGCCCGGAGGGCGTTGAGGATGATGGCCGCCCGCTGCTCCGTCCGGAAGGTGCGGTGACCATCGCGCACGGCCATCTCAGACCGCCCCAGCCGCCCTGAGACGGGAGATGGTGTCGTCGGTGGTGTCCGGTGCCGTGTCGCCCACGTCCTCGGCGCGGAGGGGCGGGAAGCCGGGCACGAGCATGGCCTCGACGGACGTCATCCGGAAGCGGTCCATGATGAGCAGGAGGGCCCGGGGCGTCATGGACACGGACAGGAGCGGCGTCCCGGCCGCGCCCTCCGGCATGTGCGCCCACGCGTCCGCGAGCCGCTGGACCTCGGGTCGGTGCATCGTCGTCATGGCTTCGCCTCCTTCGGCACGGACCGTCCCCGGACCGACCCCCGTGCCATGTCCCGGACCTCGGCCGGGAGGGCGTCGGGGTCGGCGGTGGTCCACCCCTTGCTGAACGCGGCCCCCGCCCCGCGCTTGAGCATGTTGCCACGGTCGAGCAGCCGGCCGACCTCCTCGGGGTCCATCCCCAGACGTCGGCCTATCTCGCCGTCCGCGAGCCCCATGCCGTGAAGGTCCGCGATGATGTCGGCCATGCGGAGGACGTGATGGGAGCCGCGCGCCCGGTTGTGGCGGATGGTCGCCATGCGCTGCGTCGCCGGGTCGATGGCGGGGAGCCGCACGACCGGCACGAGCCCACCCGTCAGGGCAGCGACTTCGGCGTCCGTCCGGGCGAGGGTCCAGCGGTGGAAGCCGTCAACTATCTCGCCGTCCACCCGGGCGACGATGGGCTGGGTCCACCCGTTCTCCATGAGGGACAGCTTGAGCAGGGCGAGCTCGGGCCGGGCCACCCGGTTCGGGTTGTAGTCGTTCGCCCGGAGCGTGAGCGGGTCCACCCACTCGACATGCGAGATGGGCTGGCCTGCCGGCCCGGTGGCGCGCGTCATGGTCGTATCTCCTCCTCCCGGCCCTCGGCACGGATGCGGGCGATGTCCGCGTCGTACTCCCGGCGGGCTTTCTCGGGGTCGGCGGCGAGCCCAGCAGCCGTCTCCCGGCGGCTCTTGAAGTCGCCCCGGATGGCGATGTTGAGCAGGAAGCCCCACGACACCCCGGTCGCCGGGTGTGGGGCGCGCTCGGCCAGCGGCTCGGACGTCCGGTGGTAGTGCCGGCGCATGAAGCCGCCGATGCGCTTGGCGACCTTGGCGCGGTAGTCGGCCGGCTGGCGGTCCACGTAGTGCGTGATGAACTCGGTCCACGGCATCCCGACCGGCTTCTGGGGCTGGCTGCCGAAGGACCACAACTCGGTCCGGCTGTACCGGGCGCCGGCGGCGGCCCCGGGCACGCGCGCGGTCATGGCGTCCCAGATGTCCGGGAAGCAGACGGCGTACATGTCGAGGTTGCGAAGCGGCTCCTCGCCGTAGGGCGGCGCGCACCGCTGGGCCTTGTGGGGGATGCCCGACAACTCCATGGCGTCATACGCCCGGTTGTGGTCCCACCCCAGCGTGGCGGGCGCGAGCCACACGTCGGACGTCACCCAGTCATAGATGGGGTAGACCTTCCAGACGTTGCCCTTCTCGGTCGCGCCGGCGGTGTAGTGGACCATCCACGGGTCGTGGAGGTGGTGCGTGATGGACCGGCGGCGGTTGACGGACTCATCGGCCCGGATGCCCATGAGCAGCCCCACGTTGCCGAGGGACACGGGGTGGAGCAGCCCGTTGAGGTCGGGAATGATGAGCCGCTTGGATGGCTCGTCGTTGGGGTACCCGGGGATGGTCGTGATGGCCTCCGGGGGCATCGGGCGGACCCACAGGTGCCGGTCCTCCGGGGCCCACGGGTACCACCACGGGTGCTCCCGGCTGCACGCGTTCCGGTGCTTGACGGGGACGCAGTACCACTCCATGTCCACACCGGGCAGGGCGGCGACCCGGCGCACGTAGTCCTCCGTCTCGTAGGGGATGGCCTCCTCATCGAAGAACACCACCCGGAGCCGCTGCCCCCGGGCTTGGGCCTCGTCGTATGCGAGGTTGAACACCGCCGTCGAGTCCTTGCCGCCAGAGAAGGAGACGACGATGTGGTCGAAGCGGTCGAAGGCGACCCGGGTCCGCTCCCGGGCGAGCGTCAGGACGTCGGCGTCCTCATCCACCGTCGCCCAGCCCTTGCGGCGGCGCCCGGTGTACGGGTTGATGGGGCGCGGCATCAGACCGTCCGGAGGAAGTCCGCTGCCCCCGGGACGCGCGCGTCGGCGGCCTCGCGCACGATGTCCGGCTCGGCCTCGTACACGTACGACCACGGCCCGACGCGGGGCCACGGCACGGCCGAACCGCGGTAGAAGCCACCCGGGGCGGCGTACGACTCCGGGAGGGCCATGTCGTCCCGCTGGATGAGGGCGAACACGGCCTCATGCGTCCACTCGGCCAGCGGCGAGTAGCGGCGCGTCCCGGTCGATGCGGTCACGTAGTCGTGCCCGGGCCCGGTCCAGTTGCCGTCCGACACGCGGCGGCCGGTGAGCATGATGTCCAGCCGGTGCCGGCGGAAGGCCACGTCCTGCGCGCGGTTGTGGATGTTCGACCACCGGGCGATGGCGGTGAGGTTCTGAGCGTCCCCGGCGTCCCCGGCCATGCGCGGGAACAGCATCCCCGGGTGGTCGCGCAGCCACGCGAGGTCCCAGCCCACGGGGTCCACGGTCACGACGTAGGGCGGGGCGTGGCGGGCCACGAAGCGAAGCATGGACCGGTACGACAGGGCGACGGCCGCCCCGAACACCCCGACGTCGGGCGTGATGCCGGCCCAGCGAAGGGCAGCGACGAGCGCGATGGCGTCCTTGCCGCCCCCGTACGCGACCCCCACCCGGAGGCCGCGTAGCCGAGCGTGCATCTCCTCGGCCGTGGTCGCGAGCAGCCCGTCGAGCCGGTCATCCGGCCACTCGGTCCGGGCGGTCGCCCATGCGGCGGCCCAGCGGGCATCGTCGTGGATGCTCTGCTTGCGCCCGATGGTCACGCATCGCCCCCGTGGTCGGACAGGAGGTCGCGCTGCACACGGGACCACTCCCGGACGATGGTCAGCAGCGCCTCGGGCTGGGTGCCACCCGTCGCGGCCTGCGCGGCGCGGATGCCGTCCATGACCACATCGCGGTCCTCGGGGCTCATCGTGAAGGCGACGGTGACGAACATGCCGGGGTCGATGCCGGGCGCCGCCTCTGCCGGGGCCGGCTCGCCGTACCCCGCGAGGAAGCGCGTCGTCTCCGCTCCTAGACGGCCTGTGACGCGCAGCAGTTCGTCCACGTCGTCCCGGTCGTACGCGGTGCCCGCGAGCCCGCCAGCGTTCGCCAGTTCGGTCAGGAGGACCGCCAGCGCGGCGTCGTCGTCCCGGCCCCGGTCGTGGGTCCGGTTGTCCGCGAGCATGATGCGGACGGCGGGGTCGTCGTCCACGTCGAGGAGCACCGCGTCGATGGCGTCCC
>JALOOH010000047.1 GCA_025454515.1 Chloroflexota bacterium | reverse complement strand
ACCCACCCGGTCCGTGGCCGGGCGCAGCTCCGCCTCAGCGCGCCAGGTCGCGGAGCGCGTCCACGAGCCGGTCCACCTCGTCCGGCGTGTTGTAGTGCATGAGGCCGACGCGCACCGCGCCCCCGCTCTCGGCGAGCCCGAGTCGCTCCATCAGCCCCGTCGCGTAGTAGTCGCCGTCCCACGCGAACATGCCCAGGCGCCCGAGCGCCTCCGTCGTCACCGAGGGCGGCTGGTCGGCGAGCCGGAAGGCGATCGTGGGGCACCGCTCGTCGAACCGCGCGCGATCGAGGATCCCCCACATGCGGATCCCCGGGAGGGACTCCAGGCCGTCCACCAGCCGGCCGAACAGCTCCATCTCGGTGGACCTGATCGCCGCCATCGCCGCCTTCAGCGCGAGGCGTCGCCCGCCGTACCGGGACAGGCCCTCCGCGAAGGGCGTGCCGAAGCGCTCGCCCACCTCGGCGAGGTACTCGACCGCCGCGGCGGTCCCGGCGATCCCCTCGTGGTTCTGCGTGCCCGTCTCCCACCGGTCCTCGGCCGGCCGCACCTTGAACGCGGGCAGCGAGTCGAGCAGGGCCCGCTTCCCGTACAGCACGCCGACATGCGGGCCGTAGAACTTGTACGCGGAGCAGAGGAGGAAGTCGCAGTCGACCTCCCGGACGTCGATCCCGACGTGGGGTGCGTATGCCACCGCGTCGACGGAGACGGTCGCCCCCGCGTCGTGCGCGAGGCGGACGATCTCCGCGACGGGGTTGATCGTGCCGACCGCGTTCGACGCCCAGCCGACGGCGACGTGGCGTGTCCGCGGTCCGATCGCGTCGCGCAGCGCGTCGAGGTCGAGCGTGCAGTCGTCGGTCCGGACGTCCACCCGGCGGACCACCACGTCCCGTTCGCGGGCGAGGGCCTCCCAGGGCCCGACGTTGGCCTCGTGGTCCAGCCACGTCACCACCACCTCGTCGCCCGGTCCGAGCGTCGCGCCGATCGACCGGCTGAGCGCGAAGTTCAGGGTCGTCATGTTCGCGCCGAACTTGACCTCGTCGGGATCGGCGCAGAGCAGGTCTGCGACCACCTCGTGGGCGTGCTCGAGCAGCGCGTCGCTGCGCTGGCTCGTGAGGAAGTGGCCGCCGTGGTTCGCGTTCATCGTCCGCAGGTAGCGGGTCATCGCGTCGATGACCGTCTGCGGCACCTGGGTCCCGCCGGGACCGTCGAAGTAGGCGACGGGCCTCCCCCCTTCCGTGATCGCGAGGGCGGGGAAGCGGTGGCGGATCGCGGGAACGTCGATGGCGGGCATGGACGAAGAGTAGCGACCGCGGCCGCCCGGCGACTCGCCGTCCGCGGCAGCCGGCGGATCGGCGCCGGGCGTCCACGGCTCCCCGGGCGCCGCCGGTCGGCTATCGTCCGATCGCGGCGGGGCGACGGCCCGTCGGAACGTGGAGGATCGGATGCGCTATCGCCGGATGCCCATCGAGGCCGAGTCGCCGGAGGAGTACGGGTACGACCGCATCCGCTGCAACCTCGCCGAGAGCTCGGTGGCGGACGCGTCGCTCGCGATGCTCGGCACGGACCTGGGCGATCTCCTGCTCCAGTACGGCGACCACCGCGGCCTCCCGGCGCTGCGCGAGCACATCGCGGCGGACGCGCCGGGGCTCGAGGCGGACGACGTCCTCGTGACCGCGGGGGCCGCCGGCGCGCTGTTCCTCATCGCGACCACGCTCCTCCAGGAGGGCGACCACCTCGTCGTCGTGCGGCCCAACTACGCGACGAACATCGAGACACCCCGCGCCATCGGGGCGGAGATCGCGTTCGTGGACCTCGTGTTCGAGGAGGGCTGGCGCATCGATCCCGCACGGCTCGCCGCCGCGGTGACCGACAGGACGCGGCTCGTGTCGATCACGGTGCCGCACAACCCCACCGGGCGCGGGATGCCCGAGGCCGACCTGCGCGCGATCGTCGCCGACTGCGAGCGGCGCGGCGTCCACCTGCTTGTTGATGAGACCTACCGCGAGATGACGTTCGGTGGTCCGCTGCCGATCGCGGCCTCGCTCTCCGAGCGCGCGATCTCGGTTTCGAGCCTGAGCAAGACGTACGGGCTGCCCGGGATCCGGACCGGCTGGCTCGCCTGCCGCGACCGGGACCTCGTGGAGCGGCTCCTCGCGGCGAAGGAGCAGGTCTCGATCACGGGCTCGGTCGTGGACGAGACGATCGCGCTGCGCGCACGGCGCATGCGCGACGCCTGGCTCCCGGGGATCATGGCCGGGATCGCGGAGGGGTTCGCCATCACGCGCGACTGGGTCGCCGCCGACGACCTCGTCGAGTGGGTGGAGCCCGATGGCGGCGTCGTGTGCTTCCCGCGCATCCGGCCCGAGGCCGACGTGGACGTCGCCCTCTTCCACCGCGTGCTCGTGGACGACCTCGCGACGGTCGTGGGCCCAGGCCACTGGTTCGAGCGACCGGATACGTACATGCGGATCGGGTACGGCTGGCCGGCCCGCGACCGTCTGGTCGAGGGCCTCGGCAACGTGAGCGCCGCGATCCGCCGCGCACTGCGGTAGGTCCGCGCACGCCGCCGCGGCCAGCCGCCGCGCCCTGCCCGCACCCGACCCGGCCGTCGGGCGCGCCGGGCCGAGGTCAGCCCCCGCTGATCGCGGGGATCACGTGCACCGTGGAGCCCGGCTGGACGGCCGTCCCCAGGCCCGCCCGCTCGCCGTCCACGAAGACGTTGATGTGCGGCCGGAGCCCGACGTCGTCGCGAAGGCGGTCGCGCATCCCCGGCCACTCGTCGTCGAGGACGTCGAGGACGCCGGCGACGGTCGATGCATCCACGTCGACCCGGCGCTCGGCGCCCGGGAAGAGCGCGATGAGGGCGCGCGGGAGGACGACGGTCGTCATCGCGGGACGAGGCTCAGCCGTCGACGATCGCCGTGTCCACCGACCAGATCGGGGGAAGCAGGTCGGCGATGAGCCGCCAGGTCTCGCCCTCGTCGCCGCTCGCGTACAGCTGGCCGGTGCTCGTGCCGACGTAGACGCCGGCGGGGTCGAGGCGATCGGTGCCCATCGCCTCGCGGAGGACGCCGACGTACGCCCGCTCCTGCGGCAGCCCGGCGCGGAGGTCGTGCCAGGTGGCGCCTCCGTCGCGCGTCCGCCACACCGCCGCCCGCCCGTCGATCATGTGCCGCCCGACGCCGTCCGTGAGGGGCACGACGTACGCGGTGCCGGCGTCCCGTGGGTGCGCCGCCATCGCGAACCCGAAGCCCGACGGCAGCCCCGAACCGACGTCGACCCACGTCGCCGCGCCGTCGCTCGACCGGTAGACCCCGCCGTGGTACTGCTGGTAGAGGATCTCCGTCTCGCCCGCGGCGAGGGCCATCTTGTGCACGCAGTGGCCGACCTCCGGGTACGGGTCGGGCATGTAGTCGTTCCGGAGCCCGCGGTTGCGGGGCTCCCACGTGGCGCCGCCGTCGCGCGTCTCGAACGCGCCGGCCGCGCTGATCGCCACCCACATCCGGTCGGGATCGGCCGGGTGGGGGACGATCGTGTGGAGGATCAGGCCGCCGTTCCCGCCGAACCACTCCGGCCGCGACGGATGCTCGGTCAGGCCGCGCACATGCGCCCAGGTGGCGCCGCCGTCTTCGCTCCGGAAGAGCCCGGCCTCCTCGACGCCGGCGTGCAGCATCCCGTGCGCGGGCACGACGCTCCAGACGGTGGTGATGCGCGGGCCGTCCTCGCCGTACGTCATGCCGGCGCTCGAGTGCGACCAGGTGGCCCCGAGGTCCGGGGACCGCCACACCGCGGGCCCGAACCACGCGTCGCCACCGGCCGCGTACAGCGTGCCGGCGGCGGGGTCGTACGTCGCGTCGTGGATCGCCCACTCCTCGCAGAGCGGGCCGCGAACGGTCCACGACGCGCGTGCGCGGTCGCTCTCGAGGATGAAGAGGCCCTTCTTCGTGCCGACGAAGACGAGGACGCGCTGGCTCACGGCAGTGCTCCCGATGCCGCCGCGGCGGCCCGCCGGGGACGGGGCGGCCGGACGCGGGACGCCAGCGTACGACCGGCCGTCCAGCCGTGCACGCCGCACTCTCCAGGGCGCGGGCGCCGGCGCCCGCGCCGCTGCGGGATCAGCGGGCGGCCGGGCCCTCCGCCCGCACGCGCTCCACGGCCTCCATCGCCTCGCGCAGCTGCGCGATCCAGGCGGATTCGTGCCGGCCGACGAGCCTGACGCACCACGCCAGGGCCTCGCTCCGGCTCCGTGCCACGCCGGCCTCGACGAGCGTGTCGAGGACCAGCCGGTCCGCCTGCCGGAGCCGCGTCATGACGGGCACGGAGAGGCTGGTGAACGCCACGCGGACATCGCCGATCGACGCTGCCCACGCGACCTTGCGGCCCCACCGACGCTCGATCTCGTCCGCGACCCGCATCCTCTCGCCCCGCGTCTCCTCGCGCCAGCGGCCGATGCGCGCCTCCCTCGCGGTGCGGCGTGCCTCGTCGGCCACATCGGCCGGAAGGTCCACGTCGGGCAGGGTCCCCTCGACGAGGACCTCCTCGCGATCGACCGTCAGCGACGGGGCGCTCGTGAACCAGCCGTCGGGGAGCGCGCCGGCGAGCCACGCGCCGACCTGCTCCGTCTCCCGGGTGAAGGGTGTCATGGCGATGCTCCTCTGTTTCATGTGCAAGTGTGATTACATCATTACACACCTGCGCGTCAAGCTGCGCCCGGGGAGCGTCCCGGGACTACGATGGGCGGCATGAGGTCACCGGCCGGTCGCCCCCCGGGCGCAGCCATGCGCGGGCCCGTCCGCTCCGCCGGCGCCGATCCCGGCGACGCCGCATCGGCCCCGGACCCGCGTCGCCTGGCCGTCGCGCGCCTGGCCGCGGTGGCGGGGCTGGTCGTCCTCGGCGCGATCTGGATCGCGGTCGCCGCGCGGGCCGAGCCGTTCGCGTGGGGGACCATGGGTCCCGGCCACGACGCCCGCCCCTACTGGGAGGCCGCGCTGCGCGCGCCGTACGCGCACGGGGTCCTCGGCGCATGGGACGCGTTCCTGTACTCGCCCGCGTTCCTCCAGGCGATCGCGCCGATCCGCGCACTGCCCTGGATCCCGTTCCTCGGGGCATGGGAGGCGACCCTCCTCGTGGCGACTGCCGCGCTCGCCGGCCCCGTCCTCCTCGCTCCCGTGGCGATCCTCGTCTTCCCGGAACTGTGGGGCGGGAACGTCACCCTGCTCATCGCCGTCGCGGTCGTCGCCGGCTTCCGGTGGCCGGCGACGTGGGCGTTCGTGCTCCTCACGAAGGTCACGCCCGGCGTGGGGCTGCTGTGGTTCGCGATCCGACGCGAGTGGTGGTCGCTCGCGACGGCCCTCGGGGCCACGCTCGCGATCGTGGCGGCCTCGACGATCCTCGCGCCGGGGCTGTGGCGCGAATGGGTGGACCTCCTCGCGTGGAACGCGGGCCGCGAGGTTGCGTCCGGCTCGATCCCGGTCCCGTTCCTCGCCCGCCTCCCCGTCGCGATCGTCCTCCTCGCGTGGGGCGCGCCGCGCGACCGGCGGTGGGTCGTCCCCGTCGCGTGCCTCCTCGCTCTCCCGGTGATCTGGTACGGCAGCCTCGCGCTCCTCGCCGGCGTCGTCCCGCTCGTCCTTCCCGCCCTCGCCCGCCGCTGGCCGATCCTGGGGATCGGCTGGCGCGACGTCCTGGGCATCCGCCCGGCCGTCGCGGTCCCGTCCGGGACGGGTCCGGCCACGTGACCGACCCGTCGACGGCCCGCGGCCCCGGCTCGGGGCTTCGGGCCCTGTGGGCGCTCGACCCGGACGTCGTCTTCCTCAATCACGGGTCGTTCGGGGCGACCCCGCGGGCCGTCCTCGAGGACCAGGCGCGGTGGCGCGAGCGGATGGAAGCCGATCCGGTGCGGTTCTTCGTCCGGGACCTCGACGGCCTGCTCGCCGGCGTCCGGGCGGCGCTCGGCGGCTTCCTCGGCGCGGACCCGGACGATCTCGCCCTCGTCGCGAACGCGACCGCCGGCGTGAACACGGTCCTGCGCTCGCTCGCATTCCGACCGGGCGACGAGCTCCTCGCGACCGGGCACGAGTACAACGCGAGCCTGAACGCCCTGCGGTTCGCGGCCGAACGCGACGGGGCGCGGGTCGTCCTCGTGGACCCGGGCTACCCGGCCGGCGGCCCGGACGATGCCGCGGACCGGGTGCTCGCCGCGGTGACGGCCCGCACGCGCCTCGCCCTGCTCTCGCACGTGACGAGCCCGACCGCGATCGTCCTGCCCGTGGAGCGGCTCGTGCCGGCGCTGCGCGAGCGCGGTGTCGAGACGCTCGTGGACGGTGCGCACGCGCCGGGGATGCTGCCGCTCGACCTCGATGCGCTCGGAGCGGCGTACTACACGGGGAACTGCCACAAGTGGGTGTGCGCGCCGAAGGGCGCGGCGTTCCTCCACGTCCGCCGCGACCTCCGCGACGCGATCCGACCCCTCGCGATCAGCCACGGCGCCAACGACCCGGACCCCGACCGGCCGCGCTTCCGGAAGGAGTTCGACTGGACCGGGACGGACGATCCGACGCCCTGGCTCGCGATCCCGGCGGCGATCTCGTTCCTCGGCGGGCTGCTGCCCGGCGGCTGGCCGGCGGTCATGGCCGCGAACCGCGCCCTCGCGCTCCGCGGCCGCGACGCGATCCTCGCCGCGCTCGCGGCGATCGAGCCGGGCCCGGCCGTCGCCGGCGCGCCCGACGCGATGACCGGCTCGATGGCGACCGTGACGCTCCCCGGCCGCGGCATGGAGCCGTTCGTCTCGCGCTCGCCGCTCGACGTGGACCCGATCGGCGCGGCCCTGTGGGAGCGATCGCGGATCGAGGTGCCGATCCTCGCGATCCCGCCGGGACCGGAGGGCCGGCCGCGCGGGCGCCTCGTCCGCATCTCCGCCCAGCTCTATGACGACCCGGAGGAGTACGCGCTCCTCGGCCGCGCGCTCGCGGAGCTGTGCGCGGCCTGACCAGGCGCCCGTGCACGGCCCGACCCGGCGCGCGATGGCTCTCAGGCGAGGTAGCGCACCCAGAGGTACACGCTCGAGATCGCGATCGAGGAGAGGAACACCGCGGCGCCGTACTTGAAGAACTGCGCGAAGCTGATGCGGTAGCCGGCCCTGGCGGCCATGTTCGCGACCACGACGTTCGCGGACGCGCCGATGATCGTCAGGTTGCCGCCCAGGCACGCGCCGAGCGAGAGCGCCCACCAGAGGGCATCGTTGTTCATCCCGCCCTGCGTCAGGCGATGGACGACCGGGATCGCGGTCGCGGTGTACGGGATGTTGTCCACGACCGCCGATGCGCCCGCCGAGAACCACAGGAGGGCGATCGTGGCGACCGTCACGTTCCCCGCCGTCGCCTCGGCGAGCGCGTCCGCGAACCGCGCGACCGTCCCCGTCGCGACGATGCCCTCGACGAGGATGAACAGGCCGACGAAGAAGAACAGCGTGGACCACTCGACCTCGTGGAGCGCCTCGCGCGGCTCCAGGCGCGCCACGAGCATGAGGACCGTCGCGCCGAGGAGCGCGATCGTCGCCGGCTCGAGCCCGAGCGGCCCGTGGAAGATGAACGCGACGATCGTCACCGCCGCGATGACGAGCGACTTCACGAGGAGCGGCCGGTCCTTCACCGCGGTCCCCTCGGCTCGCTCGAGGACGAACTCCTTCCGCTCGTCCGGGACCTTGAGCTCGTGGCGGAACAGGAGCCACATGATCCCGGCGAAGACGATGAAGACGATGACGACGACGGGCGTGAGGTTCCAGACGAACTCCATGAACCCGAGCCCGGCCGCCGAGCCGATGAGGATGTTCGGCGGGTCCCCGATGAGCGTCGCCGTCCCCCCGATGTTCGACGCGAAGACGGAGGCGAGCAGGTACGGGAGCGGTGAGACGTCGAGCCGGCGGGCGACGGACAGGATGATCGGCGCGATGAGGACGACCGTCGTCACGTTGTCGAGGAGCGCCGAGAGGACGGCCGTCACCGTGGCCAGGATCAGCATCAGGCGCACTGGCTCGCCGCGCGACAGGCGGACCGACCGGATCGCGACGAGCTCGAAGAACCCGGTCTTCGCGATGACCGACGCGAGGACCATCATCCCGGCCAGCAGGAAGATCACGTTCAGGTCGATCGCCCGGAAGGCCTCCAGCTGGCCCAGGACCCCCGTGACGATGACGAGCATCGCGCCGAGGAGGGCGACGAGCGTGCGGTCCCACCTGTCGATCGCGATGAGGGCGTAGGCGACGACGAAGATCGCCGCGGCGATCCAGGCGTCCGTCGTCATCGGCGGGCCGTCGCCGCGGTCGTGCGCGCGTGCATCAGGCCACGATAGCGACCGCCGCGGCCCGTCACCGACCGGCCTTGTACGGGTACACCACCCAGTTCTCGGTCATCGCCGCCCACGCGTGCGGGCGCTCCGGGACGAGCGAGCGGCCGGGCTTGTAGTGGAGGACGGCGATCGTCGGGTCCCCGCCCGCGTCGCGCACCCGCGCCACCACCGCCGCCATCGTCGAGCCCGTCTCCCAGACCTCGTCCACGACGAGCACCCGCTGACCGCGCAGCAGGGCGGGGTCCGGGAAGTGGTGGAAGAGGACCTCCTCGCGCGTCTCGCCCTCGTCGTCGTAGTACTCGACGGCCGCCACGAGGATCTCGCGGATCCCCATCCGGTAGGCGAGCATCCCGGCGGGGACGAGCCCGCCCCGCGTCACCGCGAGGAGGACGTCGTACTCCCCCGCGCCGCCGATCCGCTCCGCCAGGCGCGCCACGAGGTCGTCGAGCTCCGGCCACGACACGTGATCCTTCACGGGCGTCTCCACCGGGTCGTCCATGCTCACGGCGTCCCCTTCGTCGGCCCCCCGCCCCCGGCGCGGGGCGCGTCCTCCCAGTCCACCCACTCCACCGGGTTCGCGTCGAGGTACGCCTTCACGGCCACGCCGACCGTCGGGAAGAAGAGCTCCCGTCCGACCCGCTCCGCGAGCCCGTACCGCGTGAGGCGGTCCTTCACGGGGTCCTTCATCTCCGCGAAGGCGAGCTCCACGCCCCGCCGCGAGAGCTCGACGTCCAGCTCCTCGATCGCGTCGGCAGCGGTCGTGTCCACGTCCGTGATCGGCTCCGACGCCACGACGACCCAGCGGACGGGGGGTTCCGCACCGTCCACGAAGTCCAGGATCCGGCTCCGGAAGAGGTCCGCGTTCGCGAAGAAGAGGGGCGCGTCCCAGCGGTACAGCAGAAGCCCGGGGATCCGCCGGGCGCCGGGATACCGGCCGACGTCGTGGTAGCCCTTCACGCCCTCGGCACGGCCCATCACGGCGTCGTGCGGGCGCCACGCGCGCCGGATGAAGTCGAGGAGCGACAGGGCGACGGCGAGGATGATCCCCGGGATGACGCCGAGGATCGCGACGCCGAGGAAGCACGCGACCGACAGGACGGCGTCCGAGCGACGGACGCGCGCGAACCTCACGATCGACCTGAGGTCGATGAGCCCGAGGACGGCCGTGATGACGACCGCTGCCAGCGCCGTCTGCGGGAGGTTCCGCAGCAGGTCGGGCACGAGCACGAGGAGGCCGACGATGATCAGCGCCCCCACGACGCCCGTGAGCTGCGTCCGCGACCCGGCGGACTCCGCGACGCTGGTCCGCGACGCGCTGCTGCTCACGGGGAAGCCCTGGAAGAAGCCGGCCGCGATGTTGAGCGCGCCGAGGGCGCCCGCCTCGCGGTCCGGGTCCACGCGGACGCCCGTGCGGCCGGCGAACGTCCGCGAGAGGACGCTCGTGTCGGCGAACGAGATGAGGGCGATGCTCACGGCGCCCACCGCAAGGGCCGGGATGTCCTCGAGCGGGACGGCAGGGATGGCCGGGACGGGGAAGCCGCGCGGCACGGACCCCACCACGGAGATCGTGTCGGCGAGCCCGAGGACGGCGACCGCGATGGTCGCGAAGACCACCGCGAGGAGGATCCCCGGGACGCGGGGCGCGACGGCCTTGAGGACGAGGATGAGCGCGATGCACGCGATGCCGATCGCGACCGCCTGTGGGACCGCCTCGCCCGCCGCCAGGCCGCGCACGAACTCGACGGTCCCGCGGATGAATCCCTCCGCGTCGACCGAGAACCCGCACAGCTTGGGCAGCTGGCTCACGATGACCGTGAGCGCGATCCCGTTCATGTACCCGACGCGCACCGGCTTGGAGAGCAGGTCGGTGAGGAAGCCGAGGCGGGCGAGCGCGGCCCCGATGCACAGCGCGCCGGTCATGAGCCCGAGCATCCCGGCGAGCGCGACCGCCTCGTCGCTGCTGCCGCCCGCGAGGGGCAGGATCGTGGCGGCGATGATCGCGGCGAGCGCGGAATCGGGCCCGAAGACGAGGATCCGCGACGGGCCGACGAGGGCGTACACGAGGAGGGGGACGACGGTCGCGTAGAGGCCCGTGACGGCGGGCAGCCCCGACGCCTCGGCGTAGCCCATCCCGGCGGGGACGAGCATCGTGCTCAGGATGATGCCGGCGACGATGTCGCCGCGCAGCGAGCGCCGGTCGTACCCGCGGAGGGTCGCGATCCCCGGGAGCCAGGTCGCGAGCCTCCCGGTCGGCGGCGGATCGGGGCGCAGGGCGGCGTCCGGCACCGCTGGTCCCGTCATGGCGCGAAGCGTAGCCTTCCGGCACCCCCGCGGGGTCGCGTCCGTGCGACCATCGGGACGACGACTGCCGCCACTCGACACGCGGAGACCTCGATGCGGACGATCCTGCTCTGGATGGCGCGGAACCCCTGGCTGCGGCAGCGCGTCCCGCGGCTCGCGTTCGCGCGGCGCGCCGTGCGCCGCTTCATGCCCGGCGAGGACGTGGCCGACGCGCTCGCCGCGGCCGACCGCCTGATGGCGGCGGGCCAGGGGATCCTCTTCACGCGCCTCGGCGAGAACCTCACCGCGATCGCGGAGGCCGACGCCGTCGCCGCCCACTACCACGACGTCCTCGAGGCGAGCAGGGCGCGTCCGCGACCGATCGAGGTCAGCGTGAAGCCCACCCAGCTGGGGTTGGACATCGATGCCGAGGCCACGTTCGCGCACTGCGACGCGCTCGCGACGCACGCGGCCGCCGTCGGATCGTGGCTCTGGCTGGACATGGAGGGCTCGCCGTACGTGGAGCCCACGCTCGTGCTGTACGAGCGCCTGGCAGCGGCGCACGGGAACGTGGGGATCTGCCTCCAGGCATACCTCAGGAGGACGCCCGTGGACCTGCGGCGCATCCTCCCGCTGCGCCCCGCGATCCGCCTCGTGAAGGGCGCCTACGACGAGCCCGCGTCGATCGCGTACCGTCGGAAGGCCGACGTGGACGCCGCGTACCAGACGACCGCCGTCGCCATCGCCGAGGCGGCCCGCGACGGGAACGCCCGCTGCGCCCTCGGGACGCACGACGTGGACCTGGTCCGGCGGATCGCCACGTTCGCCGAGGCAGCGGGCGTGCCCCGCGACCGGCTCGAGGTCCACATGCTCTACGGGATCCGCGCCGGCGAGATGCGCCGGCTGCAGGCGGAGGGCTTCCCGGCGTTCACGCTCGTCGCGTACGGGGACTTCTGGTACCCGTGGTACATGCGCCGGCTCGCGGAGCGCCCGGCGAACGTGCTGTTCGCCCTGCGCCAGATCCTCCCGTAGCGCGGGGGCCGCGACCCCGGCCGCGGCCTCCGGCGCCCCCGCCGGACCCGCAGCCCATGGCCGTCGGCGCCGCCGCGACCCCGACACCTCCATCGGTCACGAACTCGGAGGGCGATGCGGCCTTTGCCTCAGCGCGCCCGACGCCCGACGATGTGCGCATGGCCGACCGGGAGGGGTCGCGCCCCGAGATCGTCCTCAGCCGCCTGACGAAGCGCTACGGCGACGTGTGCGCCGTGGACGACGTGTCCCTGGAGATCTCCCACGGCGAGTTCTTCTCGCTCCTGGGCCCGTCCGGCTGCGGCAAGACGACGACGCTTCGGATGATCGGCGGCTTCGAATCGCCGACGACCGGCACGATCGAGGTCGCCGGGCGGGACGTCACGCGGGACCCGCCCGAGCGCCGGCCCGTGAACATGGTGTTCCAGAGCTACGCGCTCTTCCCGCACCTCAACGTCTTCGACAACGTCGCCTTCGGCCTCCGTCGCAGCCACGTGGCCCGCGAGGAGGTCCGCGAGCGGGTCGCCGCGGTCCTCGCGCTCGTGCGGATGGAGGGCTACGACCGACGCCGACCGGACCAGCTCTCGGGCGGCCAGCAGCAGCGGATCGCGCTCGCCCGCGCCCTGGTGAACAGGCCCACCGTCCTGCTCCTCGACGAGCCGCTCGGCGCGCTCGACCTGAAGCTCCGCAAGCAGCTCCAGCTCGAGCTCAAGCGCATCCAGCAGGAGGTGGGGATCACGTTCGTCTACGTGACCCACGACCAGGAGGAGGCGCTGACGCTCTCCGACCGCATCGCGGTGATGCGTGCGGGGAAGGTCGAGCAGCTCGGCACGCCCGAGACGCTCTACGACAGCCCCGCCTCGCGCTTCGTCGCCGACTTCATCGGCACGACCAACCTGCTCGCCGGGGTCGTGGAGACAGTGACGGACGACGACGCGACGATCGAGCTCGTCGGCGGCGAGCGCTGCCACGCGGTCGCGGGGACGCTCGCGGCGGGCGCCGCCGTCGACGTCTCCGTCCGGCCGGAGGTGGTGGAGATCCTGGGCCGCGACGGCGGCGCCGCGGACATCCCCGCGGCGTTCCCGGCCGGGGACGGCCCGCCCGGGGGCGCGCTCGACGGGACGGTCGAGCAGGTCGCGTACCTCGGGACGTCGGTCAGCTACATCGTGCGGACGCGTGGAGGCGTCGCGGTCGCGGCGCTCGTGCCGCGCACCGTGGGCAGGTTCCCGGCAGGGGCTCAGGTGACCGTCGGATGGCGCAGGGCGGACGCCCTCGTCCTGGCCCGGGCGGCCGCCGAGGAGGAGGCACGACCATGACGACGCAGCGCACGGGAGGGACCGGGCCGCGTCCCGGCCTCGTCCACCCGATGGACCGCCGCATGAGCAGGCGGCTGCTCCTCGCCCGGATGGCCGGGCTGAGCGCGGCCGCCGCCCTCGGGTCGGTCGCCGCCGCGTGCTCCTCGGCCGGGAGCACGGCCGGTCCGACCGCCGGCCCGACCGCCGCGCCGGCGACGGGCGCGCCCAGCGCCGAGGCGACCGCCGAGGCGACCGCCGCGGTGACGCCCGCGCCGACGCCCGAGTCGGAGCTGTACGTCTACAACTACGCGGACTACATCGGTGACACCGTGGTCCCCGACTTCGAGAAGAAGCACGGCGTCAAGGTGACGTACGACTTCTTCGACACGTACGACACGATGACCGCCAAGATCGGCAGCGGCGACAGCGGCTACGACATCACGTTCGCGACCTCGACGGACATCCCGGGCTTCCTCGAGCGCGGCCTCATCCAGCCGCTCGACCTCTCGCTGATCCCCAACCGCGCGAACCTCGCCGCGGAGTGGGAGGACCCGTCGTACGACCCCGGCAACCTCCACTCCATGCCGTACATGTGGTGGACGACGGGGGTCGGGTACGACACGGAGAGGATCGGCGAGGAGCTGGACTCGTGGGCGGCCCTGTGGGATCCGCGGTGGAAGGGCCACATCAGCATGCTCGACGACTACCGCGAGGCGTTCGCGGCGGCTCTCATCCGCCTCGGCAAGAGCATCAACACGACGGACGACGCCGAGCTCGATGCCGCCCTCGCGCTGCTCAAGGAGCAGAAGCCCCTCCTGCGGACCTACACGACCGACGACATCGGGCAGCTCTCGTCGGGCGACTCGTGGGTCGTGCACTCCTGGGGCTCGGACGTCTACCAGGTGACCGGCGAGCGCCCGAGCGTCACGTACTACATCCCGTCCGAGGGAGGTGTCCGCGGGTCGGACACGATGGTGCTCCTGGGCGGGGCGAAGCACCCGATCGCCGCCAACACGAACTACATCGGCTACATGGGCCCCAACGAGGCGGCGAAGGAGTTCATCGACCCGGCGATCCTCGCGGACCCCGCGGTGAACCCCGACAAGGCCGCGATCGCCCTGCTCCAGGAGATCGACGACCTGGGCCCCGACCTGGAGAAGTACGCGACGCGCTGGAACGAGCTCCGGGCGGGCGGGTGACGTGAGCGCGGCTCCCCGCCGGATCGCGTCCCCGCGGCGCCGCGGGGAGGACCGGCGATGAAGGACGTCCGGCGATGAAGGACGGCGGACGGCGCCAGGGGCTCCTCATCCTCCCGGGCGTCGGCTGGCTGCTCCTCTTCTTCGTCGTCCCGCTCGGGATCATCTTCGTCGTCAGCCTCGGGACGCGCGACCAGTACGGCGGGGTCCTGTTCGACCGGATCGGCCTGGGCAACTACCTCCGCGCGCTCGAGCCCGACTTCCTCCCGACGATCGCGAACTCGCTGAAGTACGCGCTCGCGACGACCGCCCTCTCGATCGTCGTGGGCTACCCGATCGCGTACTGGATCAGCCGCTATGGCGGCTCGCGGAAGGCGCTGCTCCTCGTGCTCATGCCTGGATGATCATCCTCCGCGACAACGGGGTGGTGAACGGGATCCTCCAGGGGATCGGCCTGACGAGCGAGCCGATCATCCTGCTCAACACGGACATCGCGGTGATCCTGGGGATGACGTACGGGTTCCTGCCGTTCGCCATCCTGCCGCTCTTCGTGTCGATCGACCGCCTCGACGACTCCCTCGTGGCGGCCGCCCGCGACCTGTACGCGAGCGGTCGGGCGGCGTTCCTCCATGTCACGCTGCCGCTCACGATGCCGGGCATCATCGCCGCCGCGCTCCTGACGTTCATCCCGGCCCTCGGGGACTTCGTCACGCCGGACCTGCTCGGCGGAGCGCAGACGACCACGATCGCCAAGGTCGTCCAGAACCTGTTCCTGTCCTCGCGCGACTGGCCGTACGGGGCCGCGCTCGGCTTCGTCCTCATCTTCCTCACCATCGGCGGCACCGTGGCGGCCCTCGGCCCGCTGCGCCGCGAGGTCATCGGCTGATGCGGCCGAAGGACGGGCGCTGATGCGCCGCGACCGGAACCGGTGGCTGGCCGCGACCGCGATCGCGTTCTTCGTCTTCCTCTACCTCCCGATCGCGGTCCTCATCCTCTTCAGCTTCAACGACTCGAAGCGCAACTTCCTCTGGCGCGGCTTCACCCTCAAGTGGTACCCGACCCTCTTCGCGAACGACGCGCTCATCCAGGCGCTCACCGTCTCCCTGCAGGTCGCGGTGATCTCGGTGGTCGTCGCGACCGTGCTCGGCACGCTCCTCGGCCTCGGCATCGCGCGCCTCCGCTCGGGCGCCGCGGGCGGCGCGTCGGACATGCTCCTGCTCCTGCCGATGGTCACGCCGGAGATCGTCATGGGCGTGAGCCTGCTGCTGTTCTTCGCCCAGCTCTTCGACGGGCACGGCTCGATCTGGCAGATCTCGATCGCGCACGTGACGTTCTCGATCAGCTACGTCGCGATCATCGTCCGCGCCCGTGCCGTCTCGCTCGACCCGCGCGTGGAGGAGGCGGCGCGCGACCTCGGCGCGTCCCCGTTCGGCGCCTTCCTCCACGTGACCCTGCCCCTGGTGGCGCCTGCCGTCGCCGCGGGCGCGCTCATCGCGTTCGCCCTCTCGATCGACGACCTGATCGTCACGACGTTCAACGCCGGCGTCGGGTCGTCCACGCTCCCGCTCTACATCTACTCGCGCATCCGCTTCGGCGTGACACCGGAGATCAACGCGATCTCGACGATCGTCGTCGCCGTGACCGCCGTCGCCATGCTCGTCGCCTGGCGGGCCGGGGCGTTCGGAGGCCGGCGGGCGCGGTCCGGGATCCTCGGATAGGCAGACAGGGAGAGACCGCCATGTCGTCGGACCGCCCGCCGCTCGAGCCCCTCCGGCCCGCGTTCCACGTGCGCTTCCTCACCGACGAGCAGCTCGGGGCGCTGCAGGAGGCGACGCTGCGGATCCTCGAGGACGTCGGCGTGAAGTTCCCGTCGGATCGGGCCCTCCGGATCTTCGAGGAGCACGGGGCGCAGGTGGACCGCGCGACGCAGGTCGTGCGGCTGCCGCGCGACCTGGTGTGGCGGGCGCTCGCGACCGTTCCGCGCACGTTCACGATGGGGGCCCGCGACCCGGCGTTCGACCTCGCGCTCGGCGACGGCGCCACGTACTTCACGATGGACGGGTGCGGCGTGGAGACCGTGGACCTCGAGACGCGGGTGCAGCGGCCGTCGCGGAAGTCCGACGTCGAGATGATGGCCCGGATCTGCGACCACCTGCCGTCGGTCGGGTTCATCTGGCCGATGGTGAGCGCGCAGGACCACGGCCTGACCGCCCCGCTGCACGAGATGGACGCGTGCTGGAGCGGCAGCGTGAAGCACGTCCAGAGCGAGACGATCATGGGCGCCGCGCCCGTGCGCTACGCGCTCGAGATGGCGACGGTGCTCGCCGGCTCGCGCGAGGAGCTCCGCCGCCGGTCGCCGTTCACGCTCGTCGTCTGCACGATCGCGCCCCTCGTCCAGGACCACGAGGGGATCGAGGGCGCGCTCGAGATGGCGGCCGCGGGCGCCCCGGTCGGCTTCCTCGCGATGCCGACGCTCGGCACGACCGCCCCGGCGACGATCCCCGGCGCCCTCGCGATGGGCGACGCGGAGATCATCAGCGCCGTCGTCCTCATGCAGCTCGCGCACCCCGGCGCACCCGTCTTCCACTCGATCATGCAGGCGTGGGCCGACCCGCGCAGCGGTGCGTACGTGAGCTACCCGCTCGACGGCCGGTGGCGGTACGCCCCGGTCGAGATGGCGCACCACTGGGGGATGCCGTCGCTCGGCGCCTGCTACGGGACGGATTCACCGCTGCCGGGCACGTGGCAGTCCGCCGCGGAGGTCGCGATCGACCCGTTCTGGGCAGGCCTCGTCGGCCCGGAGATCGTCACCGGCATGGGCCTCGTGCGGACGTACACGCTCCTCTACCCGGAGTCGGTGATCCTCGACGACGACCTCTACCAGCGGGCGAGGGCGGCGCTCATGGCCCCCGACCTCTCCGAGGAGACGCTCGCACTCGACGTGATCGCGTCCGTCGGGCCGGGCGGGCACTTCCTCGCGGAGCAGCACACGCGGGCGCACATGCGCGGATCGCTCGTGCGGTCGCTCGCCCTCCAGCTCGACGCCGAGGGGCGCGCGTACCGCGATCCCGTGGAGGTCGCGCGCGAGCGGGCGGCGTGGATCCTCGCGAACCACGAGGTCGAGCCGATCGGGGACGCGCAGCGGGCCGAGATGGCCCGGATCCTCGCGGCGGCGGACCGGGAGATCGGGGGGCGCTGATGTCCGCGACGCCGCCTCTCGCGCCGATCCGACCCGCGGCGCACGTTGACCTGCTCGGCGCGCCGCGGGTCGCCGCGCTCCGGGAGGCGTCGATCTCGCTCCTCGAGGACGTCGGGGTCCACTGCCCCTCCGCAGTGGCGCTCGGGATCTACGAGGAGAACGGGGCGCGCGTGGACCGGTCCGCGCAGGTGGTCCGGATCCCCGCCGACGTGGTCATGGCCGCGATGGCGCGGGCGCCGCGCGCCTGGACGCTCGGCGCGCGGTCGCCCGCGCACGACGTGCCCGTGGACGGCTCCGCGCTGTACGTCGCGACGGACGGCTGCGGGATCGAGACGGTCGATCCGGCCACGCGCGAGCGGCGGGCGTCCGTGAAGGCCGACGTCGCGGCGGCCGCCCGGCTCGCGGACGCCCTCCCCGCCGTCGGCTTCTACTGGCCGCTCGTGAGCGCCCAGGACCACCCGGCGACGGCGCCGCTCCACGAGATCGATGCCGCGGTCCGCAACACGGTGAAACACGTCCAGACCGAGACGCTCATGGGCGCGGCGCCCGCGCGGTACGCCGTGGAGATCGCCCGGGTCCTCGCCGCGGACGACGCGGACCTTCGCGCGCGCCCGCCGCTCTCGTCGCTCGTCTGCTGCATCGCCCCGCTCGCGCAGGACGCGGACGGGCTCGAGTCGGCGCTCGTCTTCGCGGAGGCGGGGCTGCCGGTCGGCTTCATGTCCATGGCCTGCGCCGGCTCGACGGGTCCGGCCTCGATCGCCGGGACGATCGCCCAGGGCGACGCCGAGATCGTGGCGGCCCTGGTGCTCCTCCAGATGGCGTTCCCGGGAGCGCCGGTCTTCCACTCGCTCATGACGGGGGTCATGCACCCGCGGACGGGAGCGCACCTGTGCACCTCCCGGCCGGGCGAGGTCGCGTACGTCGCCGGGGTGGAGCTCGCGCACGCCTGGGGCGTCCCGACGCTCGCGGGGGTCTTCGGCACCGACGCGCTCGAGCCCGGGTGGCAGCAGGCCGAGGCGGCGGGGGTCGCCCTCACGCTCTGCGCGCTCGCCGGGGCGGAGACCGGCAGCGGGATGGGGCTCCTGGACGCGTGCACGGCCTGGTACCCGGAGGCGCTCGTCCTCGACGCCGACCTCCACGAGCGCGTGCGCGCCGACCTCGCGGCGTTCGACACGAGCCCGGAGGCGCTCGCGCTCGACGTGATCCGCGAGGTCGGACCGCGCGGGCACTACCTCGACGTCCCGCACACGCGCGACGGGCTGCGCGCGATGTCCTTCTCGCGGCTGACGGAGCAGGTCGCTGCCGACGGTTCGCGCCGGGATCCCGTGGAGGTCGCACGGGCCGAGGCGGAGCGGATCCTCGCGACGCACCGGCCCGAGCCGCTCGACGAGGCGAGAGGCCGCGAGATCGAGCACATCCTCCGGGCCGCGGACGGCGACGCCGCGACCCGGAGCGGCCGCGGGTCGTCCGCATGACCACGTCCGTCGCCGTCCTGTCCGCGGACCAGCAGGCGCGGGCGCACGAGACGGCCCTCTCGATCCTCAGCCGCGTCGGCCTCCGCGTGGATTCCGAGCGCGCTCGGCGGATCCTCGCCGGCGCGGGCGCCGTCGTCCGCGCCGCCGACTCCCGCGTCACGCTCCCGCGCGACCTCGTCGAGCACGCCCTGTCGCTCGCTCCGCGGGCCTTCACGCTCGGCGGCCGTCGTCCGGGCTGGTCCCATCCGGTGGGCCAGGGCGCGTGCACCCTCGTCGTGGATGGCGAGGCGATGGCCGTGTGGGACGCGGTCGCGCAGGAGCGCCGCCCGCCGACGATCGCGGACTGGGAGGCCGCGACCCGCGTCTGCGACGCGCTCGACGAGGTCGGCGTGTACTGGCGCACGACCACCTGGGACGAGGAGGGCGCCGCCGGCGCCGTCGCGTCCTGGCGCCGCGCGTTCGGCGAGTTCGGAAAGCACGTGCAGGACGCGGCGCTCGACGCGGACCAGGGCCGCTGGCTCCTCGAGGTCCTCCAGGTGGTCTTCGGCGGGCGCGAGGAGATCGCCGCCCGGCGGCCGTTCTCCTTCCTCCTCTGCCCGCACACGCCCCTCGTGCTGGAGGGTCCGTACACCGACGCGTATCTCGAGGTCGTGGGATGGGGCATCCCCGTCGCCGCGATGCCGATGCCGATCATGGGGCTGTCGAGCCCGGCGGGACTCCTCGCCACCGTCGCGCTCGGCCACGCCGAGGTCCTCGCGACCCTCTGCCTCGTGCAGGCGGCGGACCCCGGGGCGCCGTTCGTCGCCGCCCCCGCTCTCGCGGTCATGCAGCCGCGGAGCGGCCGGTACGGCGGAGGTGCGATCGAGCACGCGCTGCTCGGTGCCTGCGCCGCCGAGATGGCGCGCCACGTCGGGCTGCCCGTCGAGTCGTCCACGGGCGGGACCGACCACCACGTCCCGGGGATCCAGGCAGCGTACGAGCGGGCGCTCAACTGGTCCCTCCCCGCGCTCGCATGGCCCGACCTGCTCGTGGGGCCCGGCTTGCTGGGCGGCTCGACGATCCTGAGCCTGGAACAGCTCGTCCTCGACGTCGAGGTCTTCCGGCGCTGTCGCAGGCTCCACGCCGGCGTCGCCTCCGGGTCGTCGTGGGACCTCGACGGGCTGGTGGACCTGCTTGCCCGCGTGGGCCCCGCGGGCGACTTCCTCGCCGAGCCCTCGACCCGCGACGCCCTTCGGGCCGGGGAGTGGCTGACGGGCTCGCCGGGCCTCCACGACGGGTTCGAGCGATGGGACGAGGCGGGTCGCCCGGACATCCTCGCGGAGGCCCGCGAGCGCATCGACGCGATCCTCGCGGCGCGCGTCCCGGACCCGCTGCCCGAGGACGTCGAGCGCGAGCTCGGCCGGATCGAACGGCGCGCGCGGGACGGCCGGCCGCCACGCCATGCCGGTGCGCCGACCGTCCGTGCCGCGCCGGCAGCCCGGGCCCCGCGGACCGTCCGTCGTGAGGAGTAGCAGATGCGCCTGAGCCCCGCCTTCCTGTCCGCGGCCGACCGCGACCGCGTCCACCGCGAGAGCCTGCGGATCCTCGCGGAGGTCGGGGTGCGCTTCCACGGCGAGCGCGCGCTGCCGCTCCTCGAGCGCGCCGGCGCGCGCGTGGATGCCACGAGCGGCGTCGCGCGGATCCCGGCCGGCCTCGTGGCCGACGCCCTCGCCGCGGCGCCGCGGAGCTTCGTGCTGGGCGCCCGGAACCCGGACCACGACTTCGCGGTCCCGTCACCGGTGACGCGCTACGCGATCGACGGGACCGCGAGCTTCGTGACGGACTTCGAGACGGGGGAGCGCCGCTACGGGGTCACGCGGGACATCGTCGACGCCCTGCGCGTCTTCCAGGCCATCGACGTCGGCGTGATGGCCTGGGCGCCCACGTGCGCCTCCGACGCGCCCGCGCCCGCACGCGCGGTCCACGAGTTCCTCGAGATGGCCGCGGCGTGCTCCAAGCACGGCCAGCACGAGCTCCACTCCGTCGCGCAGGTCCCGTATCTCGAGGCGGGGCTCGCCGCCATCGCCGGCGGCGAGGACGCGCTCCGCGCGCGCCACCCGTACTCGCTCATCTACTGCCCCGTCGCACCGCTGACCCACGACGGCGAGATGCTCGATGCGTACATCGCGCTCGGTCGCCTCGACCTGCCCGTGATGATCATGCCCATGCCCGTCGCGGGATCGACCGGTCCGGCGTCGCTCTTCGCGAACGTCTGCGTCGCCAACGCCGAGGTGCTCTCCTCGATCGTCGTCTACGAGCTGGCCCACCCGGGGCGGCCGCTCGTCTACAGCAGCGCCACCGGGACGATGGACTTCCGGACGGGCGCCTTCCTCGGCGGCTCCGCCGAGATGGGCCTCATGTCGGGCGCCCTCACGGAGATGGGCCGCCACTACGGGCTCCCCTCGTCCTGCGCGGGCTGCACCTCCGACGCCCGCGAGCCCGGGGCGCAGGCCGTCTTCGAGAAGCTCGCCACGACCCTGCCGCCCGTCCTCGCCGGCGCCGACATCGTCGTGGGGCTCGGCGAGATCGAGGGCGACCAGAACCTCGTCCTGGAGCAGCTGCTCGTGGACGCGGAGATCGCCCGCGCCTGCGAGCGGATCGTCCGGGGCGTGGACGCGGACGTGGACGAGGCCCTCTTCGCGGACATCGCCGAGGTCGGCCCGGGCGGCCACTTCCTGGCCCAGCGCACGACCCGCTCGGCGGCGCGCGGCGACGAGTTCCTCGTCCCGTCGCTGGCACCCCGGGTCTCCCACGAGGCGTGGCTGGAGCTGGGCCGGCCGTCGATGTACGCGACCGCTCGCGACCAGGTGCGGGCGATCCTGGAGGCGCCCGTGGTGGATCCGCTCCCGGCCGCGGCCCGCGAGGAGGTGGACCGGATCCTCGCCGCCGCCGACCGCGAGATCGCGGCGGACACGTGACGCGGGCGGAGACGTAGGATGAGCCCGACGTGATGCGCGGGCACGCCGGGAGTGGGTCGTGACGGTCCCGATCGAGCTCATCGGGCTGACCAAGGCGTACGGGCGACGGCGCGGGATCGTCGACGTCGGCGTCGAGGTGCGCGAGGGGGAGGTCTTCGGCTTCCTCGGCCCCAACGGCGCCGGGAAGACGACGACGATCCGCTGCCTCACGGGCGTCGTGCGGCCGACCTCCGGCAGGGCGCTCGTCTTCGGCCTCGACGCCTGGCGCGACGCCGTGGCGGTCCATCGCCGGATGGCGTCCGTCGGGAGCGACCCCGGCTACCTCGGCGAGTTGAACGCGGCCGACCTCCTCGACCACCTCGGCCGGCTGCGCGGCCTCGCCCGTGGCTGCTGGCGGACCGTGGCCGAGCGGCTCGAGCTCGACCCGTCGGTGCAGCTGAAGAAGCTCTCGCGCGGCAACCGCCAGAAGGTCGCCGTCGTGGACGTCTTCATGGGCGACGAGGCGCTCCTCGTCATGGACGAGCCGTCGAGCGGGCTGGACCCGCTCATGCAGCGCGAGTTCCTCGGCCTCGTCGCCGAGGCGCGCTCGCTCGGTCGGACCGTCTTCCTCTCCTCGCACAACCTCGTCGAGGTCGAGCGCGCCTGCGATCGCGTGGGGATCGTCCGGGACGGTCGCCTCCGCGAGGTCGTCTCGGTGGCCACCCTCCTCGAGTCCCATGCCCGATCGGTCAACCTCGTCCTCGAGGCGCCCGCGCCCGCCGGCACGTTCGACCTGCCGAACGTCCGGGTCCTCGCCGCGACCGACCGGGAGGTGCACCTCGAGGTCCGCGGCGACGTCAACCCGCTCGTGGGACGCATCGCCGGCCTCCGGCTCGTGGACGTGGCGATCACGACGCCCGACATCGAGGACGTCTTCCTGAGCCACTACGACGACCGGGACGCGGGGGCGGACGGATGACCGTGAGCCTCCTGGGCCTGGAGATCCGCCGCAGCGTCGCGCTCGTCGGCTGGCTTACGGCGACCATGCTCCTCTACGGGATCACGATGGCGGCCTTCTACCCGAGCATGCGCGAGAACGCCGAGCTCATGGAGCAGGTCCTCGCGATCTGGCCGAAGGAGATGCTCGCGGCGTTCGGGATGAGCGAGGACCTGGGCCTGACCGACCCGGGCAGCTACTTCGCGATCTACGTCGGCGAGTTCTTCCCGGTGGTCGCCGCGATCGGGGCGATCTTCCTGGCCACCCGGACGACGGCCGTCGACGTGGACCGCGGGTGGGCGGAGGTCTCGCTCGCGACACCGCTCTCGCGGACGCGGCAGATGCTCGTCGCGATCGCCGTGCAGGCGCTCGGGATGGGGGTGCTCGCGGCCGGGACCGTGGCTGGGTTCGTCCTGATGGACCCGCTCGTGGGCGGCGGCTTCGACGCCTGGCGCTTCGGGCTCGCGAAGATCGACACGTGGGCGTACGGCTGCGCGCTCGCCGGCGTCGCGACGCTCCTCGGCTCGCTCACGCTCAGCCGGGGCATCACCGGCGGCATCATCGCCGCGATCCTCATCGCGATGTACCTCGTGAGCGTCGTCGTGGCCATCGAGCCGTCGCTCGACTGGCTGCGGTACCTGAGCTCGTTCACCTGGTACGACACCGCGACGGTCATCGACGAGGGTCGGATCGAGGCGGGCGGGCTCGTCGTCTTCGGCGGGATCGCCCTCGCCTCGTGGACGGCATCCGTCCTGGTCTGGCGTCGGCGCGACCTCATCGGCTGAGTAGCCCTATGTCAAGCCGCCTTCGCGAGGACGATCTCCTGTAGGGCACGGTGGCGGGCGGGATCGTACGGGACTCGGTCCTGCCAGCACCG
>JALOOH010000191.1 GCA_025454515.1 Chloroflexota bacterium | reverse complement strand
GGCCACACCCGGCCCGGCGAGGTCCGCGAGGCGATCGAGAGCGGGGACGGGCGGGTCGTCGAGCACCTCGGCCGGATCACGGGCTACACGACGAAGGTGAACTACTTCTTCCACTCCGTCGCCGAGTCGAACGACGACATGCGGGCCCTCATCTGCGCCGCCGACGGGTACGGGACGCCGGGCTTCCTCGTCCCCATCTCCAACCACGACCTGTTCCGGTGGTGCCTCGAGCACGGCCTGCGGATCTTCTTCCTCACCAACCTCATGTCGATCGGCGTGTACAACGAGCCCGAGGGCACGTACCTGCCGTCCGTGGGCTACTGACGCCGATGACCGTCCCCGCAGCTTCCCGGGAGCGCGTCCGCGCGACCCTCGCCCATCACGAGCCGGATCGCATCCCGTTCGACCTCGGCGGGTCCCGCCAGACCGGGATCCACGTCCGCGCGTACGCGGGGCTGCGCGACGCGCTGGGCCTCGAGCCGCGCGAGCCGCGGGTCGTGGACATCACGCAGCAGCTCGCCGACGTGGAGCCGGACGTCCTCGACGCGCTCGGCGCCGACGTCCGGCTGGTCTCGCCGCGCGGTGCGTCCACCTACCGACGCGAGATCCGCGAGGCCGACGGGTACCGGACCTTCACCGACGAATGGGGCGTCGGCCGGCGGATGCCGCTCGCGACGGGCCTCTACTACGACAGCTACGCCCCGCCCCTCGCCGGGGAGATCGACGCGGCGGCCGTGGGCGCGTACGCGTGGCCTGACGCCGCGGACCCCGCGCGGTACGCCGGGATGGCCGAGGAGGCGCGCCGCTACGCGGTCGACGAGGGACGGGCGGTGCAGGTCGGGTCGATCTGCGGCGGCCTGACGGAGGGCCTCTTCAAGCTCCGCGGCTTCGAGGACGGCTACATGGACCTCGCCGGCGATCCGCCGCTCGCGCGCCGCGTGATGGAGCGGATCCTGGAGGTGAAGCTCGCGTACTGGGCGCGCGTCCTGCCGCTCGTCGACGGGCACGTGGACGTCGTCGGCGAAGCGGACGACCTCGGCGGACAGGAGCGGACGCTCTTCTCGCCGGCCACCTACCGCGACCTGGTGAAGCCGCTCCACCGCGAGCTCTTCGACTTCCTCCACGCGCGCACCGACGCGAAGGTCTTCTTCCACACGTGCGGCGCGGTCCGCGACCTGATCACGGACCTGATCGAGATCGGGGTGGACATCCTCAACCCCGTGCAGGTCTCCGCGGCGGGGATGGACACGGCGGAGCTGAAGCGCGAGTTCGGCCGGGACCTGGTCTTCTGGGGCGGCGGGGTGGACACCCAGCGCGTCCTCGGGGCGGGGACCCCCGACGAGGTGCGGACGGAGGTCCTGCGCCGGATCTGCGACCTCGCTCCCGGCGGGGGCTTCGTCTTCGCCGCCGTCCACAACGTCCAGCCGAACGTCCCGGCCGCCAACGTGCTCGCGATGCGGTCGGCACTGGCCGAAGCGGAGAGCGCGCGCTCTCGGGAGGCGCGGGATGCGTGAGATCGTCGCCGGGCGGCTCGTCCTCGCGGACGCGGTCGTCCCGGGCCGGATCGTCGTGGAGGACGGCTGGATCGCCTCCGTCGAGACGGGCGGGGAGGACGGCGGGGCCGCGGCGGCCGGGCCCATCGTCGCCCCCGGGTTCGTGGACGTGCACGTGCACGGGTGGGGCGGGCACGACGCGACCGGCGATGCCGATGCGCTCTCGGGGATGGCGCGCGCGCTGCTGCGGCGCGGCGTCACGTCGTTCCTCCCGACGGCGCCGACCCTCGCGGAGGCCGAGATCCCCCGGTTCGCGGAGCGTGTCCGCGCATGGATGCCGGGCGCGCCGGCCGACGGCGCGGAGCCGCTCGGGTTCAACCTGGAGGGGCCGTTCCTCGCGCCGTCGCGGAAGGGCGCGCACGACCCCGCGCTCCTGCGGACCCCGGCCGGGATCGACCCGGCCGTCCTCGACGCGTCGCTCGACGGACTGCGGATCATGACGATCGCGCCGGAGCTCGACGGATCGCCAGCGCTCATCGAGCGGCTCGCGGGCCTCGGGATCGCGGCGTCGCTCGGGCACTCGGCGGCGACGGTCGAGGAGGCGCGGGCCGGATACCGCGCGGGTGCGCCGACCACGACGCACATCTTCAACGCGATGTCCGGCGTGGACCACCGGGCGCCGGGCCTCGCCGTCGCGGCGCTCACCGACGACGCGGCGTACGTCGAGCTCATCGCGGACGGCAACCACGTCCACCCAGCCCTCTGGCCCCTCGTCCGGCGCGCGAAGCCCGTCGACCGGCTGCTCCTCGTGAGCGACGCCCTGCCCTTCGCCGGGATGGGGGACGGCCGCACCGTCATCGGCGGCCTGGACGTGGAGGTCCGCGACGGCCGCGCGACGCTGCTGGGCACGGAGACGCTCGCGGGCTCCGTCATCGCGCTCGACAGCGCGGTCCGGAACATGGTGCGGGAGGGCGGCCCGATCCACGAGGCCGTCGCGGCGGCCGCGGCGAACCCCGCGGCGCTCCTCGGCGCCGCCGACCGCGGGGCGATCGCCGCCGGTCGACGGGCGCACCTCGTCGAGCTCGACGACGACCTGCGCGTGCTGCGCGTCAGGCGCGACGGGGGGTGGATCGCGGCTCGCTGACGCCCCAGCCGCCATCCACCGCGACGATCTGGCCGGTGACCATCCGCGCGTCGTCGCTCAGGAGGTGGAGCGCGGTCGCCGTGACCGCGTCCGCGTCGATCGGGCCGTCCGCGAGCGGCTGCTTCTCGCCGAGGTAGGCGACGATCGCCGGGTCGTCCTGCGCGCGGCGGCTCATCGGCGTGGCGACGAGCGCCGGCGCGATCGCGTTCACGCGGATCCCCTCGGCCGCGTAGTACGCGGCGAGCGCCCGAGTCAGCCCGTCGATCGCGCCCTTGCTCGCGGCGTACGCGTGCGTCGCGAAGAAGGCGGGTGCGGGGTGAGTCGCGAGCGCGCTCGACATGAGGAGGAGCGCGCCACGCTGGCCGTGCGCGTCGGGCCGGTGCGCGAGCATCCGCCGCACGGCCGCGCGCGCCACGAGGAACTGGCTCGTCGCGTTCGCGGCGATGACCGCGTCCCATCCTTCGAGCGACGCCTCGTGGACGGGGCCGTCGCCGAGGCGTCGCCCGGAGACCCCCGCCACGCCGTACACGGCGTCCAGGCGGCCGAAGTGCGCGTGGAAGGCCGCGAACGCCGCGTCGACCTCCTCCTCGCGCCGCAGGTCCGCCGCGTGCCACGCGCACTGCCCTCCGGCGGCGCGGACCTCGTCCGCGAGGGCGCGGAGGTGCGCCTCGGTGCGCGACACGGCGAAGACCGCGCCGCCCTCGGCCGCGATCGCGCGCGCCGCCGAGGCCGCCATCCCGGTGGAGCCGGTGACGAGCACGTGGCGGCCCGCGAACCGGGCGGCCCGGCTCACGTCCGCGCTCCCGCCGGGACGTCCCGTCCGTCGGCGTCGTGCGGCTCGACCGGCTCGAGCAGCGCGCCGTCGGCGAGGAGCCGCGCCCGGAGCGCGTCCGCGGGCACCGCGCGCGGCGCGACCCCGTCGCGGGCGGCCATCGCCGCCGCCGTCCCCGCCGCCTGGCCCATCGCCATGCAGGTGGCCATCGAGCGTGCCGACGCGTGGGCGTCGTGCGTCGCCGAGAAGCAGCGGCCGGCGACGAGCAGCCCCTCGATGTCGCGGGGAAGGAGCGACCGGTACGGGATCCCGTACACGCTGCCCGCGCCCACGTGCTTCCACGCGGTGTCGCCCCCGGCGTGGTGGTCCTCGATCGGGGCGCCGCAGAGCGCCACCTCGTCCGGGAATCGCCGCGCCTCGAGGACGTCCTCCCGGGTGAGCCGATGGTCGCCATGGACACGGCGGCTCTCGCGGACGCCGATCGCCGGGCTCGTCGCCACGATGACGGAGCGCTCGAACCCGGGCACCCGGTCGCGGAGGAACCGGTGGTACTCCTGCACCTGGCGCCGACCCTCGACCTCTGCCGCCGTCAGCTGGACGGGGTCGGTCGCGTCGATGCGCGGGATCCGCGTCATGTGCACGAGGACGACGCCGTCGTACGGCGTGCGGTGCCAGGAGCCCTCGACGCGCGGCAGCCGGTATGCGCCCGAGCCCGCCGTCTCGCGCATGAGGCGCCACAGCTCGGCCTTGGGGACCGTCCCGGCGCGCGCCA
>JALOOH010000190.1 GCA_025454515.1 Chloroflexota bacterium | reverse complement strand
CCGCCACGACCGCCCGCTCGCGCGCGGTCCGGAGGTCGGCCACGAGGTCATGGCCGCCCGCTGGCAGGAGGGTCGCGCCGACAGTGGAGCCGGCCGCGAGCGCGGACGGGTCGTCGCTCGCGACGACGATGGCGGCGACGTCCCCCGCCGCGCGGGCCTCGTCGAGGACCCGGAGCGTGCGGCCGGTCAGTCCCGCGGCGAGCGCCGCCCGCTCCTCCGGGTCGAGCGCGACAGCGAGGCGCGTCTTCGCGCGCTCGAGGCTGCGCACCGGGACGAGCGCGACGATGTGGGCCAGGCTGGCGGGTCCTTCGGGCGACCCGTCGCGGGGCGGGGCGAGCAGCGCGGGCGCGGTCTCCATCGTCCGGCATGGTACCGGGGCGGGGTGCAGGCCCGCGACGGCGCCGCGCCCGATGCGGCCGGGGCCGCCGTCCGTGCGTTGAGCCCCCGCGGCCGGGCGCGCCCTACGCGATCGCCGCGAGCGCGGCGAGCGTCTCGCGCGCGACGCGGACCCGGGCGTCGCCGTCGGTCATGATCGTGTCGGTCACCAGTGCCCGCATCCCGAGCGCCTCCACGTCGGGGGCGAGCGCCGCGTCCTCGGCGTCCAGCACGAAGACGTCGACCATCCCCGCGTAGAGCCGCGCCACCCCGACGGCGCTCACCTCGTGGCCGAGGCTCGCGAGCATCCGGTCCGCGGGCCCCTTCAGCGCCTTTCCCCCGACGATCGGCGACACCGCGGCCACCGGGGCTCCCCGGCCCCGCGCGGCGCGGATCGCGTCGCGGATCCCGCGGATCGCGAGGATCGGCGCCACGCTCACGATGGGATTGGAGGGGCACAGCACGACGACCTCGGCGGCGTCGACGGCATCGAGCACCTCCGGGGTCGGCTCCGCGACATCCACGCCGTCGAAGCGCACGGCGCGCACCTCGGGGAGCTGGCGAAGCCGGACGAAGTAGTCCTGGAACTCGAGCCACCCCTCGTCGGTGAGCACCCGCGTGCGGACGGCGTCGTCCGTCATCGGGAGGATCCGCGACGGGACGCCGAGCGCCGCCTGGATGGCGAGCGAGGCATCCGTGAGGCGCGCGCCGGCTCGCAGGCGCGCCGTGCGGACGATGTGGGTCGCCATGTCCCGGTCGCCGAGGCGGAACCACGTCTCCTCGCCCAGGACCCCGAGCCGCTCCATCACCGCCCACGACTCGCCCGCGATCCCCCAGCCCTGGACCGGGTCGGCGATGCCAGCGAGCGTGTACAGCACGGTGTCGTGGTCCGGGCACACGAGCAGGCCGTGGCGCTCCGTGTCGTCGCCCGTGTTCGCGACGACCGTGAGGTCGCCGGGCGGGAGCGCGGCCTGGAGGCCCTCCGCGAGGCGCGCGCCACCCACCCCGCCGGCGAGCGCGACGACCCTCACGCCACCGGCTCCAGGTGGAACGTGCGCCCGCCGCGCGGCGTGTCCTCTCCGTGGGCCATCGCGAGCGCCTCCAGCGCCACGGCCCGCTCGGCGCTCGTGACCTCGCGTGCGACGTACGCGCGATCGACGCCGCGGATCGCGAACCCGGTGTGCGTCCGCCGCCTCGCGCCGGTCCGTGCGCCGATCTCCTCGAGGATGCCGAGGTCGCCGCGCTCGGGCGCGGGCGCCACCCGCGGATCGTGGAACGGGTCGGTCATCGTCCTCCCTCCGCGGCGTCCGTCACGATCCCGCGACGAGCCGCCGCACCTCGGGCAGCCGCTCGATCGTCTCCCGGTCGAACGGGCCGGCCAGGTCGGGGATCAGGTGCGTGAACCCGAGCTCGAGGTACGGCCGCCACGCCTCCGCGACCGCCTCCTCGGGGCCGAGCATGTCCATCCCCGGGTTCTCCTCGTACGTCTCCCCGTGACGCGCGAGCGACGCGACGAGATGGCGGCGCGCCTCCTCCGGGTCGTCCCGGATCACGCAGTACGGGAAGAGCGTGAACTCGATCCCGGCGAGGTCGCGGCCGATCTCGCCGCAGTACCCCGCGAGGATGTCCACCTTGCGTCGCATCGTCTCGAGCGAGCCGCCCACGTTCCACCCGTCCGCGTATCGCGCCACGGTCCGCAGCGTCTTCTTCTCGCCGCCGCCACCGACCATGATCGGCAGCCGCCCGGGTCCCCGGACAGGCAGCGGCGCGTGGCGCAGGGAATCGAAGCGATACGCCCCGCCCGGGGGTGAGGTGACGGCCTCGCCGCGAAGCAGGCCGCGCATCGCGGCGACGGCCTCGTCGAGGCGGTCGAGGCGCTCGCCGAAGCCGGACCCGAAGTCGATCCCGTGGCGCGCGTGCTCGTGCTCGAACCAGGCTCCGCCGATCCCCAGCCAGGCCCTGCCGTCCGTGATGTGATCGACGGTCGCGGCCATCTTGGCCGTGAGGCCGGGGTTGCGGAACGTGTTGGCGCCGACCATCAGCCCGACCGTCGCCCGGCGCGTGAGGGCGCCCAGGGCGGCGATCGTCGTCCAGCCTTCGTAGATCGGCTGGTCCGGGTCGCCCACGATCGCGTGCAGGTGATCCCACGTCCAGAGGGAATCGAGGCCCACGGCATCCGCGAGGACGGCGGCGTCGCGCAGCTCCGGCCAGTCGATGCCCTGGGGCCAGAGCAGGACGCCGACGCGGACGGGGTGACGTCCGGCGGCCGCGCTCACCGGTGGAGCTTCGGGAGCACGTCCCGCCCGAAGACCTCGATCCACTCGCGCTGGTTCCGACCGACGTTGTGGAGGTACACCTGGTCGAAGCCGAGGTCGAGCAGCTTCTGGATGGACGCCCGATGCACCTCGGGGTCCTCGCTGATGACCATCCGCCCCTCGAAGTCCTCGGCGCGGACGAGCTTCGCCATCGCCGCGAAGTCGAATGGCGAGCGGATGTCCTGCTTGGGGAACTTCATCCCGCCGTTGGGCCACTCGACCATGGCGTCGCGGAGTGCCTCCTCGTACGTCGGCGCCCATGCGAGGTGGAGCTGGAGGATCCGCGGCATCGTCGTCGGGTCCTTCCCGACCGACCGCGCCCCTTCCTCGAACTTCGCGAAGACCGTCTCGATCTTCTCTTCGACGGCCCCGACCGTGATGATCCCGTCGCAGAGCTCGCCGGTCTTCTTCGCCGTGTACGGGCCGGCGGTGGCCACGTAGATCGGCGGGGGCACGTCCGGGAGCGTCCAGAGCCGGGTCGTCTCCAGGCGGTACCAGCGCCCGTCGTGCTTCACGTCCTTCCCGGTGAAGAGCTTGCGGATGATGTCGATCGATTCGAGCATCCGCGCGATCCGCTCCGGGGTCTCCGGCCAGTACCCGCCGACGACGTGCTCGTTGAGGGCTTCGCCGGACCCGAGGCCCAGCCAGAAGCGTCCCGGATACGCGGCGCCGAGCGTCGCCGACGCCTGGGCGACGGTCGCCGGGTGCATCCGGTACCCGGGGCAGGTCACGCCCGGCCCGAAGTCGCCGCCGGTGCGCTCTCCGATCGCCGCCATCACCGTCCACACGAACGGGGCCTGCCCCTGCTGCGGGACCCACGGCTGGAAGTGGTCCGCCGCCATGACGCCCGAGAAGCCGGCCGCCTCGGCCGCGACGCAGTAGTCCACGATCTCGCGCGGCCCGAACTGCTCGAGCATCGCGGCATAGCCGACCTTCGCCTGGCTCATCTCGCCTCCCGCTCCATGGCCGCCGCCCGTCCGGCGGGCGTCACAGGTCCTGGCTGACCCGTGTCGGGCGCAGCCTGAAGGTGATCCGCCGCTGCCGCTGGAACCGGTCCGCGATCAGCCGCTCGGCGTGCTCCGGATCGTCCGCGTGGTATCGCCGCGCCATCTCGGCGATGTCCGCCTGGGCGACCGCCTGGTCGTCCTCGACCTCCACGTCGCCCTCGAGGAGCACGTACCGATAGCCGTCCTCGACCATGACGGAGGCATGCGGATCGCGCCGGAGGTCGGCCGGCCAGCGCCGGCCCTCGGCGCTGTTGAGCACGACGACGTCGCCGTCGAGGCGGTACCAGACGACGGCCTGGTGCGGCCGCCCGTCGGCGCCCGCGGTGGCCACCACGGCGAACCGCGCGGCGGCGAGGAAGGCGCGGGCCTCCGCCGTGAGCGTCGTGTGGCCGGGGGTCGGGAGCGTCGTCTGCATGGTCCTCGTCCGTGCGCCTCGCGCGGCCGCCGGCGGCCGCGCGTCGGCCTCCATGGTACGACCCCTCCCCGGCGCGCCCCCCGCGGGGGCGCC
>JALOOH010000046.1 GCA_025454515.1 Chloroflexota bacterium | reverse complement strand
CCGCGAGGCAGCGGGGCGCGCGGCGGGCGCGGGACCGAAGGCGGCCGCGCGCCGTGCCGCGATCGCCGGCGCCGTCGAGGACGCCGGCGCGGCCCGCCCCGGCCTGCTCGACGGGGTCGTCGCGTCCGCTCGCCGGTTCGGCGTCGAGCTCGACGAGCAGGAGGCGGCCCGCTGGGTCGAGGCGATCCGGGCGGAGTCGGAGGGCGGCGACATCGTCGTGGACGTGGACAGCGGGGTCTACGGCCACCGCGTCGCGATGCTCGACTTCACCGAGCGCGACCTCGCCCGGTTCCGCGCCATCGGCGCGGTCGTGGAGATCCCGGACCGGCCTCCGGCCGTGCGGACCGCGCTCGCGCTGTCGGGATCGGCCGCCCAGGGCCGCATCCAGGCGTACCCGGGTGACTGCGACTTCTTCGAGCGCATCCACATCGTCGCCTCGACACGCCCCGAGGCCTGCGCGATCCTCGCCGACATCCTCCGGGAGAAGGCGCTCGCGTCGCGCGTCGGGCCCACCTACCGGCTGTGGGAGGTGAAGTTCGGCAGCTATCCCTTCGACTGCGCGCGCGGAGGTCGCCCGGTCCGCGCAGGCAGCCCGGTCTCCTGGTCCGCCGACGAGGTGGCCGCGGGCCGCATCGAGATCGAGCGCGAGGGCGCACCGGCGTCGCTCTCGTGGGATGACGCCTCGGCCGACCCGGGCTGGTGCAAGCTCGACTGGATCGTGTCGGACCCGGCGCGGGGATCGCTGGCCAACGCGAGCAACATGCTCGACGTCACGTGGGGCGCACCCGACGGCACGATCGTCGCCCTCGACGGCGTGATCGACCCCTACTTCCAGGAGGTCTACCTGGAGACCGGGTCACTGCCGCTCTTCGAGCGGATCGTGGACGAGCTGTCGGACGACGCGGTTGCCGACTACGTGCGCCAGCTCGAGCACGAGGTGGTCAAGTACAGCACGCACGACCCGAACTTCGGGAAGGTCGCCCGGCGCCTGTACAACATCTTCCGGCTCACAGGCAGGTACGCGGAGGCGGCGTACCTGCGCGAGCTGTTCGACGAGCCGACGACGGTCCTCTACCAGGTCGCCGCCCTCGTCCGGACCATCGACGAGGCCGACCGGCCGGGCGCCGAGTTCGACACGGAGACGATGGTCCGACAGGCGGACGCCCTGATCATGGCGGCGATCGGCGCCCTCGACGGCCCGGAGGAGGCCGAGATGGTCCGGAGCCTCACCCAGGTCCGGGCCACGCTGGTCGAGCGGCAGGGCGCACGGGCCCGGACCGGCGACGTGGACGAGGTGAAGGAGCAGGCGATCGCGGCGATCAACGACTACTTCGAGGCGCGTCTGCGCGCCGTCCCGGAGATCGCCGCGTACATCGACGCGCTCGTCGCCGCGGGGGCATGAGGATCGTCGGACGTGCGCCGCGCGGCCCTGGCGGGCCTGCCCGCTGGCAGCGACCGGCGTGCCCTCACGCCTTCCGGATCGTGTCCCCCACCCGGACGGTGCCGGCCTGCTCGATCCGCGCGTTCAGTCCACGCATGCGCAGCCCGCGGCCGATCGGGCCGTTGATCCACCGCAGCGCGTCGCTCCCGAAGCGCTCGCTGAACTTCGCGCACCCCGTGTGCGGCTTCTCGCTCACCCGCACGATCGCCCCACCGACGGCGAGCCGGGTGCCCGCGGGCAGGTTCTCCTCGCCGAGGTCGAGGTCCACGTAGAGCTGGTCGCCCGCGAGCGGCCACCGGTCCCGGTCCGGCGCGATCGCGGCGAGCACGCGCGTGCTCATGATCGTCAGCTGGTCCTCGGGATCGGCCGAACCGTCCGGCGTGTTGCGGCTCCGGCGGCGGATCCAGTCGTCCCCCGCCAGGCCGAGCACCGGGTCCAGCTCGGCCTCCGCGAGGATCTCCCGGACGTCCGCCGAGGGGCGCCGCACGATGAGCACGACGGTGCCGACGTCGCGCGGCGCGGCGCGGACGTCGTCGGTGAAGCGGTCGAGGTCGCGGTCGGTCGTCGTGTCCATCCGCGCAGTGTGGCCGACGACGCGGCCGCTGTCACCCTTCGGTGGGCGGCAGGACGGTGAGCGTCCCTCCGTACATCCCCATCGAGCACATGTAGTCGATGCGACCCGGCTCGAGGGCCGGGAGGTCGATGACGTTCTCGCCCTTCTTCAGCGTGACGGCGATGCCGAGCGACGGGACGCGGAGGAAGACCGCGCAGGTCTGCGGGTCCTCCGAGTCGATGACCCAGCGCGTCGGGACACCGGCCGTGATCGCCACGTCCTGGGGCAGGTACCCCTCGAGGGTCTGGCGCGTCCGGAGGACCTGCACCCCGTCATCGGTCGCCGCCGATCCTGCGACCGTGGGGGCCGGTGCGCCGAGGATGGACGGCGAGACGCCGGCGAGACGGAGGCCGGCCGACAGGTTGACGATGGCGAACCCGAGCACGACGACGCCCACGACACGGAGCAGGCCGGGCCGCACCCGGGCGGGTAGCAGCGCCGGCAGGCCGCCGAGCGCGAGGAGCCCCGGGGCGGTGCCGATCGCGAAGACCGCCATGATCGCCCCGGCCATGACCGGCGACCCGGTCGAGAGGGCGTACACCTGCACCGCCTGCGTGAACCCGCACGGCAGGAAGAAGGTGAGCCCGCCGAGGACCGCCGCGCGGCCGTCCGAGTACGCGGAGACCGAGCCCGCGTCCATCCCGAGGCCGCGGGCGAGGCCGGCCGGGAGCGTGGGCGACCAGGCGGCGAGGCGCGGCGACAGCCCCGTCAGGCGCGTCCCGATGAGGGTCATGAGGAGGGCGACGGCGATCATGAGCGCCGCCACGACGGTCGTCGGGAGCACGAAGAGGGACCCGACCGCCCCGAGGAGCGCGCCGAAGACCGAGAACCCGATGATCCGCCCGCAGACGAACATCACCGTGGGCCGGAGCCGCTCCACGATGCCGACCACGGCGCCGGCCGGGCGCGCGGCCTCGTGCGCGGCCGAGAGCGCGAGGACGAACCCGCCCGTGAGCGCCATGCACGTGGAGAACCCGGCGGCGAGGCCGAGGAGCCCCGCGACGACCAGGCCGCCCTCGGAGATCTCGCCCGTGCCGGACGCGAGGCGGGTGAGCCCGAGCACCTCGGCGAGGAGGACGGCGGCCGCCACCGCGACGACGGCGATGCCTGCGGAGACCCACGCGGCGCGGTCGTGCGAGAGCCACGGCGTGCGGCCCACCTCGTAGCCGGCGGCGGCCACCGCCGCGGCGAGCGACGCGTCGTCCACCGGGCCGGCGGTCGTCACCTCCGCGCGTCCGAGGGGGGCGGAGGCGGAGACCGACACGACGTTCGGGATCTGCAGGATCTCGCGCTCGATCCGCCGCTCGCACGCCCGACACGTCATGCCGGCGATCGGGACGGTGCGGGTGGCCGCGGGCTGCCCGGCCGCGCTCGTGGCGGCGCCGGGTGCGGGCGTGCGCTGGGAAGGGGGGCGGGACGCGCTCATGACGCGATGGTCGGAGGCGAGTACCACGCCTGTCAAGTCCCGCCGGGGCCGCCCACGCTGTATCACCCGGACGTCCGACCGTGCCTCCCGGCACAGTCGCCACGGCCCGGCGGGGGCGCTCCGCGTCTGCGAGGATGTCCGCGCCGGTGCGCCCCGCCGCGGGACGGTCCCGGAGCGCCCCGGATCCGCCCGCGCGACACGGAGGACGCGATGCCCGTCTTCATCTTCGGCCGAGAGCGTGATGGCTCCGCCCCCGAGCCCTTCGACGCCCTCGACGGCCCGCGACTCGCCGGCCCGGAGGGCAGCCACCCGCTCCACGACGTCCGACCGGAGGAGCTCGTCCGTCCGAGCCGCGGGCCGGTCGAAGGCGAGATCCTCGTCGAGAAGCCGGTGGTGGTCGGCGGATCCGTCGAGGGCGTCGTCCGCCTCCGCGCGCTCGAGCGGATCGACGCCCGTCGGGCCGTGCTGCGCCTGGTCGGGCTCCGCCTGGACGAGGTGGAACGCTCCGAGTCCCACGAGGACGCCGAGGGCCACACGACCCGCACGGAGAAATGGGTGGAGGTGGACGGGTCGCTGTTCGCCGAGAACGCGTTCCCGGAGCCCGCGATCGCTCCCGCCTGCGTGGCCGGCTCCACGCTCGAGGCGCGGTTCGCCCTGCCGGCGCCGCGCCTGGGGCCGCCCACGGCGCACCTGGGCGAGTCGATCGTCGCCTGGGCGCTCGAGGTTCGCTGGGACGTGCCGATGGGCGAGGACCACTTCGTCGCCGTCCACGTCCCGGTCGCGCAGCACCCCGACCTGATCCGCGCCGGGGTCGGGAAGCAGGGCGGGATGAGCGTCCTCGACGCCGTCGCGGTCGGCGACGCGGTGATCGGCGTGTCGTCGCCACTTCCGGCCGCGCCGGGCACCGAGATGACGGTGACCGTCCACTGGCCGTCGGCGTCGGGCGGCACCGTGGGCCGCGTCGAGCTGCACCGTCGCACGAACGCGCCGAACGCCGAGTGGACCGTCATCTCGACCGTGCCGGTCGATCCTGCCTCTCTCAAGGCCGGGGCGGAGATCCGCCTGCCGGTCCCGGCGGGGATCGCGCCGTCCTTCGACGGAGCCGGCCTCGAGAACACGTACGTGATCCGCGCGCTCGTGGACCGGCGCCTCCGGCCGGACGCGGCCGTCGAGCGGCCCGTCGCGATCGCCTGAGCGGCCCGTCACTCCTCGCCGATGTCCTCGCGCCAGACGTCCGGGCGGCGCGCGATGAAGTCCGTCATCAGGTCCACGCACGCGGGATCGTCGAGGACGACCACCTCGACGCCGCGCGCCCGCAGAAGGTCCTCCGCACCGAGGAACGTGCGGTTCTCCCCGATGACAACGCGCGGGATCTCGTAGAGGAGGATCGCGCCGCTGCACATGTCGCACGGCGAGAGCGTCGTGTACATCGTCGCCCGGCGATAGACCGATGCCGGCAGCCGGCCGGCAGCCTCCAGCGCGTCGGTCTCCCCGTGCCGGATCGCGCTCCCGTCCTGGACGCGGCGATTGCGCCCGGCGCCGAGGACGCGGCCGTCGGCGACGAGCGCGGCACCGATCGGCACACCGCCCTCGTCGCGGCCGAGCCGTGCCTGCTCGACCGCGACCTCGAGGAGGACGCGATCGACCGACGGGACGTCCTCCGGTCCGGGAGGCACGGGCCGCACCCCGGGCGGGTCTCACGCGCTCGGGGCAGCCGGCGGGACCTGCGGTGGCTCGGCGTCAGGCGCGGGTGCGGGAGGTACGACCGGGGCCACGGGTGCCGGTGCCATGGGCGCCGGTGCGGCGGCTGCGGCAGGCGCGGGTGCGGGAGGTACGACCGGGGCCGCCTCCGGCGCGGGTGCCGGCACAACGGGCGCCGGTGCGGGCGCGAACGCCGGGCTCGCGTGCGCGTCCACGTTCGCGACGGCGGGAGCCGCCGCGCCGGCCACCGGCGTGCGCGTCATCGCCAGCATCCGACGGCCCAGCCAGAGCGATCCGAGCGCGGTCATGCCCAGCCAGGCGAGGTAGATGCCCACGAGGACGATCCCGATCCCGATGAACGTGGGCAGGTCGTCGAGGCGATCGGCTCCCGCCAGATCGTCCTTGGCCGCCTGCGCCTGGTCCTGGATCTTCTCGAGGGCGGGGACAGCCGCCTGCAGGTCGCCGCTCAGGTCCGAGAGGGACGTTCCGATCTTCCCGATCTGGTCGGCGACCTGGGCCGACTGCTCCGCGACGTTCCCGAACGCGTCGGCCACCCCGGCGAGGGGCTGCTGGCCGAAGATCGTGAACCCGGCGAACCCGGCGACCGCGTTGGAGGCATCGGCCGCGCTCTTCGCGAGGCCCTGGGCCTGGTCGAGCGTCGCGGACGTGTTGTCCAGTGCGATCTGGATGTTGCCCGACGCCGTCGTGACCGTGCCCAGGAGCAGGATCGTGCTGTCCAGCGTGGAGATGATGGCCTGGCGCTGCGTGGCGACCGCGTCGCGAAGGCGCGAGACCTGGTAGCCGACGACGATCGACCCGACGAGCACGGCGATCGCGGCGACGATCCCGACGACGCCGTAGATCGAGAGGAGCCACCCGAGTCGTCGGGTGGGCGGGATGAGCGTCACGTCGGTCCTCCTTGCCGGTCCAGACCGGGGTGGTCACGCCGGCAGCCGGGGGCATGGCTGCCGGCGCGACGGGCCGGGGTCGGGGCACGAAGGCTCCGGCCGGCCCGCGGCTAGGGTACGCCGTCGGCGCGGTCCGCGTGGCGGCGGCCGAGACGGCTCGTGGGCAGAAGCGCGGATCACCCGGCCCGTACATGCGTCCCATGCCGGGTGGCACGCCGCAGGCGCATCATCGAGCCAGCACGGGGTCGGCCGGATGGCGTCCGGGACGCCCGTACGTCGAGGAGGAGAGCGATGCGCGCGAGCGGGTGCACGGCGGCGGTCCTCGCCGCGATCGTCGTCTTCGCCGTCACGGGGTGCGGGGGCGGCGCGAGCGGCGACCCCACCGCGACCGTGAAGGAGCTCGTCTCGCTCGTCGAGGCGAAGGAGTTCTCCAGGATCGCCGACATCTCCTGCGCGGCGGAGAAGCAGACGGTGGCCGAGCAGTTCGACATCGGGACGCAGCTCTCGGGGGAGCTCCCGGGCATGGACGCGGCCGCGATCACCGACGCGATGACCGTCGAGATCGCCCCGGTGGCGTACAAGGAGCTCGAGAAGTCGGCCGACAAGGCGAAGGTGCAGCTGACGGGCACGATGACCATCGGCGTGGACAAGGAGAAGATGCGGGCGCTCCTCGTCTCGGCGCTCGAAGGACAGGACCTGCCGATCGACGACGCGATGATCGGACCCGCGCTCGACGGGATGGTCGCGGAGTTCGGCGAGGGCCAGGACATCGACTCCACGGTGGACCTCGTGTACGAGAACGGGAAGTGGCTCATCTGCGGGGCGACGCAGGGCGGATGACGACGCTCCTCCTGGTCCGTCATGGACTGACCGCGGCCACCGGCCGCAGCCTGACGGGCCGCACGCCGGGCGTGAGCCTCGACGCCCGCGGGCGCGCACAGGCCGACGCGCTCGCGGCGCGGCTGCGTGCCGTGCCCCTCGCGGCGGTCGTCTCGTCACCGATCCAGCGCTGCGCGGAGACCGCGGCCGCGATCGCCGCCGGGCGCGGATCGGACGGCGCGCCGCTCGACGTCGCGCTCGACCCGCGACTCGCCGAGGTGGACTACGGCGAGTGGACGGGCCGGGACCTGCGCGACCTCGCGAGGGAGCCGCTCTGGCGGGTCGTCCAGGCGACGCCGTCCGCCGTCGCATTCCCGGGCGGCGAGACGCTGCGCGCGATGGCGGCGCGGGCGGTGGACGCGATCCGCGACGGGAACGAGTCGGCGGGACCGGAGGGGACGTGGCTCGCGTGCACCCACGGGGACCTCGCGAAGGCGATCGTCGCGGACGCGCTCTCGCTCCATCTCGACGCGTTCCAGCGCATCGCGATCGACCCGTGCTCCCTCACGGTCATCCGGTACGGCCCGGGCCGGCCCGTCGTGGTCCGCCTGAACGACACGGGCGGGGGCGTGGACGACCTGGCGGCACCGGCGCGCGGGCGGGGGCGGCGTCGCCGGAGCCTGCCGTCGGACGGGTGATGTCCGGACGGACGACGCCGGGCAGCCGCCGAGGCCGGACGGTGTACAGTCGGGGACCCGACGGCGGCCCGCGACCCGCCGCGTCCACGGAGGCTCCATGACGCGCCGCGCCTACCTCTTCGACTCCCCCGACCGGTTCGTCGCCGGCACGGTCGGACAGCCGGGGAACCGGACCTTCTTCCTGCAGGCGCGTGAGGGCGACCGGATCGCCTCGGTCGTCCTGGAGAAGGTCCAGGTCGCCGCCCTCGCCCACCGGCTCGGCGAGCTGCTCGAGGAGCTCCGGCGGCGCGGCGTGGACGCGCCGGAGACGATCGCCCCGTCCGACGTGGACGAGCGGCCGCTCGACGAGCCGCTCATCGAGGCGTTCCGCGCCGGGACGCTGACGATCGGCTGGGATCCCCAGCACGAGCGGGTCGTCCTCGAGGCCCTCGCGATGACCGAGGGCGACGAGGACGATGACGACGAGGACGACGCGGAGGACGAGGACGACGAGGACGAGGATGAGGGCTCCTTCGACCTCCTCGCGCTCGCGGACGGCGACGTGGACGGCCCCGACTTCGTGCGGGTCCGACTCACCACCGCCGAGACGGCCGCCTTCGTGGAGCGGTCGCTCCGGGTCGTCGCCGCCGGCCGGCCCCCCTGCCCCATCTGCGGCCGGCCGCTGGACCCGCAGGGCCACCTGTGCCCGCGGAAGAACGGCTACCTCAACTAGGTCGGGTCGCGCCCGAGGTCGCGGCGCGCCTGATCGCCGAGGGCGAGCTCGACGCGATCGGGCGGCTCGTCGCGGCGTCCAACGTGACGCTCCTCTGCCGTGTCACCCTGGACGGGGGCGGGCCTGACGACGCGGACCTCGAGGGCGCTGCGATCTACAAGCCCGTGCAGGGCGAGCGGCCGCTGTGGGACTTCCCGGACGGGACGCTCGCCGGCCGCGAGTACGCCGCCTTCCTGGTGTCGGAGGCTTCCGGATGGGGGATCGTCCCGCCCACCGTGCTGCGCGAGGGCCCGTTCGGTCCCGGCATGGTGCAGCTGTGGATGGACGTTGACGAGGAAGTGGACCGCGTGGCCCTCGTCAACGACGCCGACGCGCGCCTCCGCCGGATCGCCGTCTTCGACGCCGTCGTGAACAACGCCGACCGGAAGGTCGGGCACCTTCTGCCGATGGCCGACGGGGCGATCCTCGGCGTTGACCACGGCGTCTGCTTCCACGTGGAGCCCAAGCTCCGGACCATCCTGTGGGCGTGGCGCGGGAAGCGGCTGCGGGCGGCCGAGCTCGCGGTCGTGGAGCGGCTGGAGGCGGACCTCTCGGGCCAGCTGGGGTCCGCCCTGCGCGGGCATGTCACGCGTCGCGAGGTGGAGGCCACGCGCGGGCGCGCGCAACGCCTGCTGCGCACCGGGCGCTTCCCGCAGCCGAGCCCCGACTGGCCGGCGATCCCCTGGCCGCCGTACTAGGCGCGCCCGCTGTCAGTCGTCGGCGACGACGCTCTCCGTCGCGAGGCCGCCGCCGGCGGCATCGGTCGGGCGCCCCTTCGGTCTCCTGAACCAGACGATCGCGCTGAGGATGAACCGAACGAGGAGCGTGACGAAGTACGCCGCGCACCACACGCAGATCGCGTCGATGACGAACAGCTCGAGGTACGTGAAGTACGTCTCGAAGATCACGCCGACGAGGGATCCCACGTAGTGCGAGGCGAGGAGCCACGTGGCGCCGGTACGCCACCACGCGAGCGCGGCGGTCATGAGGAAGAGCGAGAGGAAGACGCCGAAGACCGCCACCGGGATGCCGGCGATCCGCGAGTACGGGCTCGACGCGACGGTCTCGCACCCGTGGAGCGGGCCGCAGACCGGCAGGTTGCCCTGGAGCTCCACGGTGGCGAGGTAGGCCGCGATGAGGAGGCCGAGGAAGTCGAGGGCGGCGAGCACCAGGCCCGGGTGGACGTGGCGGATCCGCTGTGCGAGCGTCATGCCCGCATGATGCCCGAGGAGCCGCGAACGCGCACGCGGATCGGCCGGGCGGAGCGCCGATCCGGCCGTCGTGCGGAGCGGCCGGCGCGTCGCCACCGGCGGGCGGGGAACCGCGCCTCAGCGGAGCGTGACGACGATCCTCGGTGCGGTCCCCGGCGCGTTCGCGGGTCCCGCCCCCGTCGAGATCGCGACCGACCATGTCCCCGGGATCCAGAAGCGGCGCGCGTACGTGACGATCCCCGACGACGGCGTCCGCTTCACCACGGTGGACACGAGCTTCCATGCCCCGGCCGTGCGCTGGTAGAGCCGGAACGTCACCGCGACGTTCGTCGTCCGCGGCTGGACCTTCACGTTCCACGTGAGCGTCGTCCCCCACGTGACGGTCCGCTTCGTGAACGCGGGCGACACCGTGAGGCCGAACCGGACGGTCGCCGTGACGGGACGGCTCGTGGCCGCGGGCAGGTCGGCGGATCCGGGCCAGACGGCGCGGTACTCGGCCGTGCGCCCGGGTACGACCTCGAGCGAGGCCCGTCCATCCGCGTCCGTGGTCACCTCGCCGACCCGCGTCCAATCGGCCGCATCGACGTTGCGGCGCTCGATCGCGAGCGTCCGCCCGCCACCCGCGCCCGGGAACGCGAGGGCGAGCGTGACCGGCGCCGGGTACGTGACGGTGGAGGGCGACCGGGTGAGGCGCGGGCTCCCCACGTCCGGCGGGAGGCTCGCCGTCGGGGCCGGCGAGCCCGTCGGCGTGGGCGTCGCGCTGGGGCCGGGCGTCCCGCTCGGACCTGGCGTCGCGCTGGGACCGGGCGATCCGGTCGGCAACGGCGTGGGCGACGGCAGGGGCGTCGGTGACGGCGTCGGTGAGCCGCCGGGCGTCGGCGGCCCCGTGGTCGGGTAGTCCACGATGAAGTAGTCGGTCCGCGCGGAGGTCAGGTCGATCGCGTCGGCGCGGATGCGATACCCGTTGGCGGCACGACCGATCGTGCACCCGTCGAACGTCGCGACGCCGGCGACCGCCTTGCGCTGGATCCCGTCCACGCAGGTGAACAGCGCGCCCGCGCCGTCCGGCGGCGTCTCCAGGCTCAGGGTGACCGTCGCGGTGGAGCCCGTGACGTTCCCGAACCCGTCACGGATGCGGACGACGGGCTGCGGCGAGAACGGCTTGCCGACGACCGCCTCCGTCGGCGTCGAATCGAACGTGAGGTGGTGCGACGGCGCCGGGACCACCTCGACCGGGTCGGCCGTCCCTGACATCTTCACGGGGGTCGTGGACGAGACGGTGACGGTCTGCTCGCCGGCCGTCCGGAAGACGACCGTGAAGTAGTGCTCGCCCCGGTCGCCACCCGGCCCGCCGCCGGTGAACGTGTACGGCTTCGGGAGGATCGCGCGCGGGTCGCTGCTCGAGAACGCCACCGTCCCCGTGTACGTCGTCCACGGCACGCCGGCGATCGAGTCGTTCGGAACGACGAGGTACGTCACCTCGGCCCCCGCGGGCGGCGACGCCGGGCAGAGAAGGCAGAAGCGCGTCACGGTGAGCCACGAGGTCGCGAGCGCGGCGGCGACGCCCGTCGCGGTGGCCGTGGGCGCGCCCTGATCGCCGGCGCCGAGCCCGCCGGCCGCATCCGGCGCCGCCGCGGTGGCCGCGCCGCCGGATGGCACCGGGACGACGGCGATGATGGTCGCGACCGCGAGCGCGGCGGCGACCCGGCGGAGTGGCCGCGCGCCTGTGGTCAGGCGGCGATGGAGCGTCTGCAGCACGGCGACATGGTAGGCCCGACGGCAAGAAGCGGCCGGGACGGGGCGCGGGCAGCTCGCGCGGCCGACGCCGCGGCCAGCGCCCGGTGGCGACCGGTGGCCATCGCGACGGATCGGACCGTCACTCCGTCGCCTCGCCGCGGGCGAACGCGCGCGTCGTCTCTGCAAGGACGCGCAGGCGCGCCTCCACGGCGGCGTTGACCGAGCCCGGCGTCCACGCGCCGGTCCGCCCCCGCCGACCGGCACGCACGCCCGTGAGCACCTGGAGCGCCTCGTCCACGGTGGTGACGGGCCACACGTGGAAACGGCCCGCGGCGACCGCCCCCACGACGTCGTGACGCAGCATGAGGTCACGCCCGTTCTGGGCGGGGATGACCACGCCCTGGTCGCCCGTGAGGTCGCGCAGGGCGCACGCGTCGAAGAACCCCTCGACCTTCTCGTTCACCCCGCCGACCGGCTGGACGTCCCCCCGCTGGTCCACCGACCCGGTGATCGCGATCGACTGACGGACCGGCACGTCGCCGAGCGCGGAGAGGAGGGCCACCAGCTCGGCGAGCGACGCGCTGTCGCCCTCCACGCCGCCGTACGTCTGCTCGAACACGAGGCTCGCGTGGAGCGAGAGCGGCAGGTCCCGCGCGTACCGTCCTCCGAGGAAGCCCGAGAGGATGAGCACGCCCTTCGAGTGGATGGGGCCACCGAGCTCCACCTCCCGCTCGATGTCCACGACGTCGCCGGCGCCGAGGCGGACGGTCGCCGTGATCCGGCTGGGCATCCCGAACGCCTGGTCCCCGGTGAACACCACCGAGAGGCCGTTCGCCTGGCCCACGGCGGCCCCCGTCGTCTGGACGAGCAGGAGGCCGCGCTCGACCGCGTCGAGGAGCCGTTCCCGCGCCCGTCCCGCGCGTCGCCTGCGCCCCTCGATCGCCGCCTCCACGTCCGGCGTGGTCGCGACGTCGCGTCCTGCGGCCCCGGCGACGCTGTCCGTCTCGTGGATCAGGTCGGAGAACGTCCGCATGTGCGCGGAGATGCGCTCCTGGTCCGAGGCGAGGCGCGCTCCCTCGTCGATGATCCGCGCGACCGCCCCTGCGTCGAGCGGCCGCAGGCCCTCGCGCCGGGCGAGCGTCGCGAGGAGGCGCGCGTACACACCGGTCGTCGCCGGCGTGCGCGGGACGTCCTCCTCGAAGTCGGCGGCGATCTTGAACAGCTCCAGGAAGTCCGGGTCGGCGGCCGCCAGCAGGGCGTAGATGCGGCGGTCGCCCACGAGCGCGACCTTCACGTCGAGCGGGATGGGCTCGGGCTCCAGGGTCACGGTGGTCACGAGGCCCAGCGCCTGCGCCGGCGAGCCGATCCGGATCTCCTTCGCGCGCAGGGCGCGCTTCAGGCCCTCCCACGCCATCGGCTGCTGGAGGACCTTCAGCGCCTCGAGGATGAGGTAGCCGCCGTTCGCGCGGTGGAGCGCACCCGGCCGGATGAGGTGGAAGTCCGTGGTCAGCGCACCGAGGGTCGCCGTGTACTCGACGCGGCCGACGAGGTCCCCGTAGCCCACGTCGTCCGCGATCACGACCGGGGCGTGCGGCGTGGCCGCGTTGTCCACGAGGAGGTTCACCTCGTAGCGGCGCGTCGACGCCGCCTCGGACGCGATCGGACGGAGGGCGGCGGGGATGTCTCCCTCCTGCGCCGCCGCGGCCGCGACGAGGACGCCGGCGTGCTCGACGACGTCCGCCTGCACGCGGTCGAGGTGGGCGAGGACGTCCGGCTGGTCGGCCATCGACCGGCGCGGGTCCTCGAGCAGGTGCTCCACGGTCCGGAGCGCCGTCTCGCGCTCGAGGTCGCGCACCTTCCGGCGCTGCTCCCGCTCCCAGCGCGGGAAGCGGCGCATGACCTCCTCGACCTTCTCCTCGAACGCCTCCATCCGCGCGCGGAGCCGCGCCTGCTCATCCTCCGGCAGGCGACGGAACGCCTCGGCATCGAGCGGGTGGCCGTCCACGACCGGGAGGCAGCCGACGCCGACCGGCGTCCGCACGACCGCGATCCCCTCGGGCCGGGCGAGGGCGTCGATCGCCTCGAGCGCCTTCTCGCGACGCTCCTTGAGCTCTTCGTCGAGGGCCTCACGGCGGCTGCGGAAGCGCTCGTCGTCGAACGCGGCGCCGAGAGCGCCGCGCAGGTCGGCGGCGAAGCGGGCCATCTCGTCGCGGAAGGTGGCGCCGAGGCCACGCGGCAGCCGGAGGGCCCGGGGGCGCTGGGGTGCGCCCGGCTCGTGGACGTAGCACCAGTCGGGCGGGGCGGGGCGCCCGGCGGCCAGCCGCCCGACGTACGTCGTGAGCGTGGTGAGCTTGCCCGTGCCGGTCGGGCCGAGCGCGAAGACGTTGTACCCGTCGGCATCGAGGCCGATGGCGAAGACGATCGCCTCGACCGCGCGTTCCTGGCCGACGATGTCGTCGAGGTCGGGCAGGTCGGCTGTGGTCGCGAAGCCGAGCGCGGCAGGGTCGGTCGCGCGGTACAGCGCCGCGGCGGGCAGCTCGCGGATCGATGGACGGCCGGCCAATGGGGCCACCTCCCGCGCCAAGCGTAGGCGCGACGGCCCCGCCGGGCACAGTGGCGAACGTCCCGAACGGCGGCGCGGGCGCCCGTGGGTCGTGCGTCATCGCACGGGAGCGAGCGTCGCGGGCGCCGCGCCTCAGGCCCCGGCGGCCTCGCGGAGCCCGTCGAGCCGGTACCCTGCCGCGGCGGCCGCGTCGGTCAGGGCCGCCGCGGCGGCGGCAGCGCGTGCATGCGCCGCCCTGCCCGCGGCCACGTCCGGCTCGCCCGGGGACGCGGCGGCGAGGATCGCGTCGAGGACAGCCGCCCAGCCGAGGAGGTCCTCGAACGCTTCGCGCTCGAACCACGCGACCCCCTCCCACCGGTTCA